>DASWIE010000099.1:0-24513 GCA_036397815.1 Candidatus Limnocylindria bacterium | reverse complement strand
CACCGGCCACAGCGGCCAGCGCCTCGAGGGTGAAGCTCTGGCCCAGGACCGATGCGTCGAGCAGCAGTGCGCGGTCCTCTGGCCGGTTCGCGTCGAGACGTGAGGCGATCAGGGCCTGCAGCGTCTCCGCCACGCCGAGCTGCGGAAGCTCACCCGCCAGGCGATAGCCGCCCTCCTCGGCCAGCAGCAGGTCGCGATCGAGGAGCATCCGCACCGTTTCGACCGCGTACAGCGGGATCCCCTCCGCGCGCTCGACCATCGATCGCACGGCCGCGGGCGGCAAACCGGGGACGAGCCCCTCGAGCAGCTGGCGCATCGCCTCGTCGGGAAGCGGCTCGAGGTTGATGCGCGTCACACTGCGACCGCCGCCGCCGAAGTCCTGCCGCCCCTCGAGCAGCTCGGGACGGGCCAGGCCGACCACGAAGATCGGCACCGCGCGGGTCCAGTGCAGCAGGTCCTCGACGAAGTCGAGCATGCCCTGGTCGGCCCACTGCAGGTCGCTGAAGACCATGATCACCGGGGCGACACCCGCCATCCGCTCGAAGAAGGTGCGCCAGGCGGCGAAGAGCTCCTCGCGCCCCTCGGCTGGCAGCTCGTCCAGGCCCAGCAGTCCAGCCAGCCGTGGCTCGATCGAGCGACGCTCGGCCGGGTCGGTCACGAACTCGTCGAGCGTTGCGGACAGCCTGCGTCGTACGGTGGCGTCGTCGTCACCTTCGGCGATCCCGGCTCGGCGCCGCACCATCTCGGCAAGGGCCCAGTAGCTGATCCCCGCACCGTAGGCGGGGGAGCGACCCTCGTGCCAATAGACCGTCGCGACGACCCCGTCCATGTACTTCTCGAACTCCCAGGCGAGCCGGCTCTTCCCCATGCCCGCCTGACCGACGACCGTCACCAGCCGGGACTTGCTCTCCCGGGACGTGGCCTCGAACAGGTCCTTGAGGAGACGCAGCTCGTCATCGCGGCCGACGAACGGCGGCTCGAGGATCGAGGCGCGGCCGGAGCCTCCGCGTCGCGCAACGATGGAGGTGGCCCGCCATGCGGGCACCGGCGCCGTCTTGCCCTTCAGGACCTGGTCGCCCGCCGGTTCAAAGGCGATCGCGGTCGAAGCGGCTCGGTACGTCGCCTCGCCCACCAGCACCGTGCCGGGAGCTGCCGCCGACTGAAGCCGGCTGGCCGTGTTCACCAGGTCGCCGGCCACCATGCCCTGACCCGTCGCGCCCAGGGTGACTGCGGCCTCGCCGGTGAGCACGCCGGCGCGCGCCTGGAGGGCGTCTTCCCCATCCGCGATCGACGGCACCTGGGCCACGATCTCCAAAGCGGCACGGACGGCCCGCTCCGCGTCGTCCTCGTGGGCCACCGGCGCTCCCCAGACCGCCATCACCGCGTCACCGATGAACTTCTCGACCGTACCACCATGCCCCTCGATGACGGCCCGCGTGATCTCGAAATAGCGGCTCAGCAGGTCGCGGGTGTCCTCCGGATCGCGGTCCTGGGAGAGGGTTGTGAAGCCGACCAGGTCGGCGAAGAGGACGGAGACGAGACGCCGTTCGGCCACCGCCCCGTTGGCGTGGGGTGGCGCCGGCGCCTGGCCCGTGGCGTCACCGGTCGCGGCCACCGGCATGGTCGACCCGCACTCGGCGCAGAACCGCGCGGTCGGCAGGTTGGCGTGGCCGCACACCGAGCAGACGACCGACTGCCGCGCACCGCATGCGATGCAGAACTTTGCGCTCGGCTCATTCTCGGTTCCGCAGTTCGCGCAGATCAAGCGGCACCCTCGAGGCTGCTGTGGGGCGACAAATCTACACCGCCGCGCCGCGCGTTCACGGGGCCGGGCTCAGCGGACTCGGGCGAGGGTCACCCCATCCGCCAGCGGGAGCATGGCGATATCCACCCGCTCGTCGGCGGCGATGTCATCGTTGATGGCGCGGATCGCGTTCGTGGCCTCGTCGGTCACCTCCGGATCGACGACGCGGCCGCTCCACAGCACGTTGTCGATCGCGATCACCCCGCCCTGGCGCACCAGCCGCAGGGCGGCCTCGTAGTAGCCGGCGTAGTTCGCCTTGTCGGCATC
The DNA here is from genome assembly GCA_036397815.1 of Candidatus Limnocylindria bacterium. Taxonomy (GTDB): domain Bacteria; phylum Chloroflexota; class Limnocylindria; order QHBO01; family QHBO01; genus DASQFY01. The sequence goes on along the minus strand of DASWIE010000099.1, from coordinate 22,442 downwards.
GATGAACGCCATGTCGAAGCTCCCCTCCTCGCCTGCCGCGAAGAGCTGCTCCAGGGTGTCGAGGGCAGGGCCCAACCGCAGGTCGATACGGTCGGCGACCCCGGCATCGGCCCAGGCACGGCGGGCGACATCGGTCCATTCCTCCGAAAGGTCACAGCAGATGATGCGGCCGTCCGCCGGGAGGGCCAGCGCCATGGCCGTCGAGGAGTAGCCGGTGAACGTGCCGATCTCCAGGACTTTGCGGGCATCCAGGATCCGCACCAGCAGCGCCAGGAAGGCGCCCTCCTCGGGCGCGATCTGCATCCGGCTCTCCGGCAGGCCCGCCGTCTCCTCGCGGAGGCGGCGCAGGACCTCGTGCTCGCGGACCCCCACCTCCAGAAGGTAGGCGTGGAGCTTCTCGTCAAGACCGATGGATGCATTCGACATGGGAAGATGTTAGCCGGTGCTCGCGGAGCGTCCCGTGTTCACCGGGCGATCCTATCGGCCAAAATGGGGTCCTTCGGTGGCCGCCTGGATCATCGGTCGTTCCCGGCAGCCAAAGACGGGTCGAATGGGGCCTAACTTGGCCGATGTGATCGCGTGTTGTTCGTAAGCCGGCAATAAGCGAGCGGTACGTGGTCTCGCGAGATGCTGCTGGCATGGCAAACCGGATCCGCATCGTGGAGCAGGCCAGGCAACGCGCGATGCGCCAGCGGCAGGAGCTCGGCACCGACCTGCGCGAGGCGCGGCTCGCAGCCGGGCTTCGCCAGGGCGACGTCGGCAGAGCACTCGGCTGGTCCCACGCCCGGGTCGGGCGGATCGAGCGCGCCGCACTCCAACGAGTCACGCTAGACGATCTCGCGCTCGTCGCAGCCTGTGTGGGAATGGCGTTCAGCGGGAAGCTCTTTCCGGCGACCGGACGGCTGCGGGACGCCGGCCAACTCAGCATGATCAACCGATATCGTGGGGTTGTGGCCCGCGGCCGCTGGAACTCGAAGCTCGAGGCGCCGGTCGGCCTGCCAGGTGACCAGCGTGCCTTCGACTTGCTGCTGGCTCGCGGCTCGTTACAGGTCATGCACGAGTTCATCAGCCGACTCCGCGACGTCCAGGCTCAGGTCCGCCGCCTGACCGTGAAGCAGGCCGACGCACGCGACGCGCGACTAATCCTGGTGATCGCAGCGACCCGCGCCAATCGCCGCGCCGTTGCGGAGGCGGGAGGCGCGCTGAGGGATAGCTTTCCACTCGGCACCAAAGCCGTCCTCGGAGCCCTTCGCTCTGGCGTGGATCCCGGTGGTAACGGGATCGTGTTCCTGTAGGTCGGCCTTGCGATCAGCGAGCGATCCCATCGGCCAACTTCAGGTGCTCTGATGGCCGCCTGGATCATCGGTCGTTCCCGGCAGCCAAAGACGGGTCGAATGGGGCCTAACTTGGCCGATGTGATCACGACGTGATCGTGGGCGAGCGAGGGTCCTAGCCCTGGTCGAAGACCGATGTCTCCCGGTGGCCGGCCGGCGCCTCGCGGTCGCGCCAGCGGGTCAGGACGAAGTGCTCCGGTGAGATGGCCTGTGCCTGAAGGTCCGGCGGCAGGTCAAGGAGCCAGCCCATGTCCTGGCGCTGCGTCCTGTGGCAGTCCATCGCGGCACGCTTGGCATCGGCGAAGGCGGCGACGTCAACGATGGTGCTGATGTCCGCCTCGGCGACGCCAAACTCCTCCGCCTCCTCATCGGTCGAGGGCTCCTCCGCGTCGTCCTCCCAGGGCAGCTTGATGCCGCGCGCCTGCATCTCGGCGGTGAGCGCGGCCCATCGGTCACGGTTGAAGGCAATCTCGTACAGCCTGGCGACCGCGTGCGGGGGCCCGGCATCCGGGAAGCGGGCGGCGTCCGGGGCGGCCTCCCAGGCAGCGACCGCCACACGGTGAGCGTTGATGTGGTCCGGATGCCCGTAGTTGCCGTTCGGGTCGTAGGTGACCATGACCGATGGGCGGGCCGCGCGGACGATGGCGACCACCTTGCCGGCAGCCTCGTCCAGGTCCGAGTGCCAGAAGACGTCGTCGCGCTCGTTCGACTCCGTGCCCATCATCCCCGAGTCGCGGTAGCCGAGCAGGTGCAGGTGCAGCTCGCCCGGGCCGCTGCCTTGGAGCGCGGCCACCGAGCAGCGAAGCTCCGCCTCGCGGATCTCGCGCAGGCGCGGTCGGGCCTCGTCGTGATCGAGCGACGGGTCGTGGATCTCGCCCTCCTCGCCGCCAGTGCAGGTCACCAGGTCGACGCGCCGTCCATCGGCCACCGCTTGCGCGATCAGGCCGCCGGTGCCGAACACCTCGTCGTCGGGATGGGCGTGGACCAGGAGCAGGCCGCCGTCACCGGGCACGGATGAGATCCCCCTGGGGTTCTGGCGCGGGTCCGGGCGTGGCTGCCTGCGAGTCGGGCCGGTCGATGCCCGCCGACGCCAGGGCGGCCCGGGCGTCGCGGTAGCCGCGCGCCGCCATCGGTCCAACCCGGGTGAAGTCCCAGGCCGGGACGAAGCCGAGCCTTGGCCGGATCAGGAGGTCCGGCGGCTCCTCGTGGACGGGCTCGGCCCAGCGGGCGGCCAGCAGGGCCAGGTAGCGGCGAGCGGTCAGAGGATCACGCGGCAAACCGACGCCGAACCGGGTGGAAGCGCCTCGGAGCAGAGCGGCGACCGGCCGCCGGGCGAGCAGCGCCGGCTTGGGCACGTCGACCCAGACGCCGATGACCGGCTCGTCCGACCAGGCGCGCGCCAGGCTCACCGGCACCGCCTCCCACGGGCCGGCGTCGCACCACACCTCCTCGCGGGTGCACAGCGGCGGGAAGAAGAGCGGGACCGACATGCTGCGCTCGATGGCGTCGACCAGCCGTCCCGAGGTGATCGCGGTCGGGCGGCCGGCGACCAGGTCGTACGCGCTGATCGCGAGCGGCGTGGGCAGGTCCTCGATCATCGGGTCGCCGAGCGCCTCCGCCAGCCGTTCGAGCACCGGCCGCGGGTCGAAGAGGGCGAACCGCGCGCGTCGGCCGACTAGGCGATAGACCGCGGTCTGCCGCGCCATTCGCTGCATGGCATCGGGCGACCAGCCGGCGGCCAGGCCGGCGCCGACGATCGCGCCCATGCTCGTGCCCACGATGCGCCCGGGCCGCAGGCCGGCCTCCTCCAGTGCGCGCGCGACGCCGATGTGCGCCCAGCCGCGGCCGCCTCCCCCGCCCAGGGCCAGGGTGTAGCCGGGACCGATGCGCGGGCCGCTCACCCCCGGTGCTCCGGGCACTGGCACAGCTCGCGGAGCTTGGTGTAGGTGAACAGGCCGGTGTCGTGGCCATCGGCCCAGATGGGGGCGAGGGCGTATCGGCCTATCCATTTCACCCGCTCCATGGCGATCTGCTGCGGGGTGAAGATCGTCTCGAGGGTGACGACGCCGGGCAGGCTCCCCTCTCCCGCACACAGCGCGCACGGGCAGGCTCGACGCAGGGTGAGCCAGCCCCACTCGCCCAGGTGGCCGTCATCCCAGCGGATGCGCATCACCTTCGCGGTCTCGTCCAGCTCGACGGCGATGGGGTTGACGATCTGGTTCATGGCACCCAGCGCGACGCGATGCCGAGCCACTCGGCGCCGAACGAGACGCCGTTGTTGGTCAGCGGTGCCGGCGCGTTGCCGTCCACCAGGTCCCAGACGTACAGGTCCTGGCGCACGCCGCCACCCGTTCCGGCGCGCCCGAGCGTGAAGACGATCTCGTTGCTGGTGCCCGCCCATCGGATGTGGCTCACCAGGCCGGTGACCGTCACCGACGCCTGCAGCTCGGCGCTGCGGTTGAAGAGCTGGATCACGGTCGAGCCACCGCTCCTCTCCAGCGCCGTGCGCCACTGGCCGTCCGGCGACCAGAGGACCGGCTGCGCCGCCACGTCGGTCATGGCGCCGTTCCCGACGTCGACCTTGTAGGTTGACGGCGCCCCCAGGATCCAGACCACCAGGTTGCCGTCGGCCGTGGCATAGATGCGCACGGTGCCGCCGTTGTCGATGAACTGCGCTTCGACGAGCGGCTCCTCGGCCCCGACCTCGGGGTGCGGATAGGTGTTGGTTGCCAGAGTATCGGCGGCACCGTCGGCGAAGTTCAAGCGCACGATCTCGGCGCGGTCGTTCGCTCCGTCCCGGACGACACGAACCGCATACAGGGTCTCGGGGTCCAGGCCGAAGGTGATCGCCTGGATCCCCTCGGCCAGCGGCCGGCCATCCTGGCCGGGCGTGAGCGCCACCGCCCGACCGGCGATCAGGGCCACGCCGACGCGACCGTCCGGTGACCAGGCGAACTTCTCGATGCCGCCAGCGGCCGAGGCCATGACGGTGGGCGCGGCGGCGGTGGTGAAGTCGCGACGCAGGACGTAGATCGGGGCAAACCCCGATTGGCGGCCGAGGTAGACCATCTCGAGCGGTCCGTAGACCACCGGGACCGGCGTCGGTGTGGGCACCGGCGTCGGGACCGGCGTTGCCGTTGGCTCCGTCGTGGCGGCGGGGGGTTGCGACGGACTCGGCGCGGGGGTCGCGGCGGAGGCGAGGGGCGTGGGCGAGCCGAGGTCGCCGACGAGCCCGTCGGGCGCCGTGAAGATGAGCGCCAGCAGCACGATCACGATTCCGGCCAGCGCCAGGAGCAGCCCGATCAGCCAGGGGACCGCCTGCTCCGCGGTGGTCGGGCGGCGGCGCTCGCCCAGCACGCGAGGGTTCCATCCCCCCTCGGCGTCGGCAAAGCCGATGCTCGCCTCGCCCTCGGTCGTGCGCGGCCCCTCCGTGGGCTGCCCCTCCGTGGGCGGCCCCTCGGTGGGCGGCCCCTCGGTGGGCTGCCCCTCGCTGAGCTGACCCTCGTCGTCCGGCTGCGACCGGTCATCGGCGTCGCGACGGTCCAGGTCGCGCTCCGGCCAGTGCGGCCCGTCGTCCGGCGGTCGGGGATCGCTCACGCCTGATCCCCGCGGGCTGCGCGGCTCACGGCCGCATCATAGCCGAGGTCCGGAGAGGCCCAGATGTCGCCGGGTAAGATGGGTGCGCCCATCGGGGTAGGCTACCGGAAGGAGGACCGATGACGACGCTGCGCGTCGCCGCGTGCCAGATCGACCCACAGATCGGCGAGGTCGAGGGCAACCTCGAGCGCATCGGTGAGGCGGTGGTCGGCGCGGTCAGCGCGGGCGCCAGCCTTGTGGCGCTGCCCGAAGCGGCGGTCACGGGCTACGCCTTCGGCTCGCTCGAGGAGGCGCTCCCCGTCGCACGACATGCCTCGGCCATCGCCGAGGATCGGCTCGCCTCGGTGGCGGAGACGCATCGGGTCACCATCGTGTGCGGCTCGCTGGAGGCGACGGCCGATGAGGTCTACAACGTCGCGCTGGTGCTGCTGCCGGACGGCCGCCGCTTCCGCTATCGAAAGATGCACCTCCCCTTCCTGGGAATCGACCGCTTCGCGACCCCGGGGCCTGACCCTCCACCTGTCATCGAGGTCGACGGCCTGCGCTTCGGCGTCCTGATCTGCTACGACCTGCGCTTCCCGGAGGCGGCCCGCGTCTGCGCCCTGGAGGGTGCGGACCTGATCGTGCTGCCGACCAACTGGCCGGTCGGCGTCGACTTCCACCCGGGCATCTTCGCCCCGGCGCGCGCCGCGGAGAATCACTGCTACCTGCTGGCCTGCGATCGGGTCGGGACGGAGCGGGGCGTGACCTTCATCGGGCGTTCGTTGCTGATCGATTACGACGGGAGGCAGCTCGCCGTCGCCAGCGACACCCAGGAGGAGCTGCTGCTCGGCGAGATCGATACTGAGGCGGCGCGAGGAACGCACGTGCGACGGCTCCCCGGCGAGCACGAATGGGACACGATCGCCGATCGGCGACCCGGCCTCTACGAGCGCCTGCTCCGCCCCGGCGTCGACCGCCAGCACCCGCCGACGGCTGCGCACTTCTCAGGCGACGTGGAGGAGCCCGTCAGTCGGAGGCGGCCCACATGATGCAGCCCGCCGCAACGACCCCGCCGATGAGACCGATGAAGGCGGCCAGCCCCTCCGGGCCGGAGCCTCGCACCGTCGGCATCAGGGTATCTATCACGATCAGCCCGACCACCATGTAGCCGAGCCACAGGATCGTCGCCACCGAGGCGATGATCACGCGGCGGTTGCGATTCTTGACCACGAGTGGATCCTAGCGCAGCGCCGCGGCGGCGGCGAGGCGCGCGCGCTCGGGAACGCGGTGAAAGAGCGATGGGTCCGCGCGTCCGGGCAGTGCTCGCAGCTTGGCCGCCGCGGTGAGGCCCAGCGTCACGTCGCCCTCGGATCCGCGCAGGGTCATGGTCCCGATGTGCTCGGAGACATCGGTCACGGCGAAGAGGCTGCCCGGCCGGACGGCGTGGTCCTCCAGGAAGGTGAGCAGCCGGGCGTCCTCCTCCGCCTCCTCCGTCACCCGCAGGATCGTGACCTCCCCACCGGCCGGTGCCTCGGACAGAGGGATGCCGGCCGGGCGATCGGGGGTGTGACCGTCGCGCGGGATCGGGTTGCCGTGCGGGCAGGTGGGCGGCCTCCCGAGCAGGTCGTCGAGCTTGTCGGTCACCCGATCGGAGAACGCGTGCTGCAGATGGTGCGCCTCCTCATCGGCCTCCGCCCAGCCAAGGCCGATCACCTCGGTCAGCAGCCACTCAGCCAGTGCGTGGCGGCGGAACGTGCGCTCCGCGGTCGCCCTGCCGACCTCGGTGAGCTCCAGCTGCCTCGTGCCGTCGTCGACGGCGAGCAGGCCCTCGCGGCTGAGCCGGTTGACCATCTCGCTGACCGTCGCCGGGCTGACTTTCATCCGCTCCGCAAGCCGTGCGGCGATGACCGGCTGACCCTCTCCGTGCATGTAGCGGATGGTCATCAGGTACTCGGCGGCGGCCTCGGTGGTCTCAGCCATGGCCCCGATGATACGGGGTGTCCGCGGCAGTACAACCAGCGGGTGGCCGTCGCAGCACTCTGAGTGCTACATGCGCCCAGATTGCGTCGGATTGGTGCTCTGGCAGTACTGACGGTGCATACGGTGATGCCCGAGCATCTGTTGGTCGTCGGATGCAGCACCCAGCGTGCTAAGGCCCTCGTAATCCGTCGGTAACAGCCTATGGCGGACGATTCGTCGCATGCGTACGTTCCGCTCCCGCCCCGCCGATATCGGTCGTCAGCGCGCCCGTGAGCTCAGGCAGCGAGTCGGCCGGGAGGTACGCACCGCGCGCCTCGCGGCAGGCCTCACGCAGCGACAGGTTGGGACGCTGGCGCAGATCAGGCAGGAATACGTGAGCGCCATCGAACGGGCTGTGCGCAGCCCATCCCTTGATGTCGCGTCGCGACTCGCGGCCGCTCTCGGGCATGAGCTTGGGGTCCGATTCCACCCCGCGGACGGCGTCCCGTTGCGGGATTCCGGTCAGCTGCGCCTCGTCGAGGCGATCGTCGCAGGGGCCGATCCAGGGACATGGCGCGCCCGCACCGAGGTGCCGGTGTCGAGCACTGACAGGCGCGCGGCCGATCTCGTGCTCGAGAGCGCGGTCGAGGTTGCGCATATTGAGGCTGAGCGGCTGATCACGGATCTGCAGGCGCAGGTCCGCTCAGCTTCCCTGAAGCGCGACATCCTGGCGAACCGATACGACCGGCCCGTGAGACTGATCCTGGCGGTCCCGGACACCCGAGGCACGCGGCGGTTGGTGCAAGAGCATGCTGGCTTCCTTGCGCGAACGTTCCCGGTCCCCTCGCAAGCCATCTGGAGATCAATCCGCAACGGCAGAGCGATCGGTGGCGACGGGCTCCTCTTCATTCGACTTGGGCGGTCGTCCGGCAGCACGCAGAGACCTACGACCGACTGATTTGGGATCGGCTGGCGCCCTGGCAGCACTCGTGGTGCCTACCGACGACCGGATCATGGCGGATAACGTCGATTACAGCACCGTGAGTGCTAGCGGACGATCCGCCCTCTTCCTGCTATGGGCGCGCGATCGTGACGCTGGAGAAGAGGTTCCCCGCCGGGTTGTAGGTCCGCGTGGCGTGGGTGATATCCCCCACGGTCCAGGTGATGGCGGCAAGCTTCCGATTCACGTTCAGCGAGAAGGAGCAGGTGCCGGCAGCGCTCGTCGTGCAGCTGCCCGCCGCGCCGGACGTCCACAAGCCGCTCACCGTGGCCGCACTCACCGGCCTGCCGTCCGCATCGATCGTGGTCACGGTCACGGTCGCGGTCCATCCACCTTTCCGCGGGCTGCCCGTGCCGGACAGGTCACCAACGCTGACCGTCGCGATTGGTGGCGGGGGTGCGCTGACGGTGACCGACTGCACCACGCTGTTGGTGGCGAAGTCGTCATCGGTCACGGTCAGGGTCACGTTATAGGTGCCGGCCGACGAGAAGGTGTGGCTCGAGGTGGCGCCGGTGCCCGTCCCATCGGTTCCGAACGTCCAGGCGTAGCCGATGATCGAGCCGTCGGGATCGGTGGATGCGCTCCCGTTGAAGGAGCAGGTCAGGTCCGTGCAGCTGGAGGTGAAGCTCGCCACCGGTGCCTGGTTGGGCGGCGGAGGCGGCCCGGCGGCCCAATAGCCGGCGCCCCAACTGACGAGCGCGAGCTTGGCTTGCCCGGCGATCGAGGGATGGAAGTAATCCCCTGCCGCATCCGAGGTCGTGAACTCCGCGTTGTACACGGCGTTGTTATCGAAGCGGCAGCGCAAGTAGGCGGCGCACACCTGGGCGAGCTGGGTGTTGAAGTCGACGTTCCGCTGCGCGACGGTTGCCCGCCGAGTGACGTCGGCACCATCGGTCGATAGTGGGTTGGCGAGCAGCGACTGGCAGATGTTCCCGAAGCTCCAGATGATGCGCGCCCACCAGTTGTCCTTGAAGATCTCCCAGAGGTGGTAAACGCGAGGGATACTCACCACGTAGACGTTCGTGGTCGGCGAGCCCGCCGTGAGCGTGTTCATGGCGGCAACGAACTGCGAACGGAATGTCGAGACCGATGTCATCTGCGCGGCCGTATCGGTGCAGATGTCATTGCCACCGATGAGGACCGTGACGTAGTCGGGATGGAGGGTCACGACCTGCTGCATCTGGCCGTTCAGGTCGACCATCTTGGCGCCGCTCACCGACCGGTTGTAGTTGCGCCCGCTGATCGCCGGGTTCATGGCCAGCAGCCGCAGGTAGTGGCTGCTGACCGTCGTGTTGGTGCCGGTCGACCACGAGTTCTGCGGGTAGTCGGCGCCCAGGCTGCCGCCGGTACTGGCCGCCTGGGTGATCGAGTCACCGACGGCGGCCATCGAGCTCGGCAGCGGTGGCGGGTCGGCGGCAGCAACCGCGGCGGGCAGGAGCCCGGAGAGCAGGGCGCTCGTGAGCAGTGCGACGAGCCAGAGTCGCCGACGCATCGGTCCCCTCCGCTTGTGCCGCCCGTGCGGCGATGAGCAGCACCAGCACTGTACACCGCGCGGCAAGGCGCTGGAGCCGGGGCCCTCTATTCCGCCTCGGTCGTGTAGCCCAGGCCGAGGTTCCCCGCCGCGCCGAGCGTCAGGCGGTTGCCCACAACCTCGACCGTGAACTCGCCCTCCAGGACGGTCACGACGTGGCTGTCCAGGCTCGCCAGCTCCGCCGGGCACTCACCCACGACGGCCAGGTCAATGGAAATCACCTGGTCTCCCTGGACCTGATACAGGCCGGTGAAATCGCGACAACCGGTCGAGCCGGCGAACGTGCCATCCGAGCGCAGCGCCAATGTGGCGCGAGCCTCGACCGATGACGCCGCGTCTCCGGAGATGAGGGTGTCGAGCACCCAGATGGTGTCGACCATGGCGGCGTCCGGGACCGGCTCGAGGAGCTTGTAGGTCAGCGCCGCGTTCGGGCCTGCGAGGGTCAGGCTGTCCCCGTTGCGCGCCCAGCTGGTGACGGCGCCCAGCGCCGCCCAGTAAGCCGACTCCGCCGCCATCACCCGCGGCTCGCAGGCCATCTCGGTCCCGCCCAGCTCCGAGATGCGCAGGGCGTTGCCGGAGGCGGCGATCCGTCCGAAATACTGGTTGCAGGCCGACGTGCCGCCGACCTGCGGGCCCTGGATCTCGAGCGTGATCCGAAAGCCGTCAACGATCTGGACCTCGCCCGCGGGGCCGGTGCCCTTCACCAGCACCCAGCTGCCGAGCAGGCCAGAGGGATCAGCGGCGCCCGAGTTGGGGCTGCCGGCTGCCGAGCAGGCTGCGCACAGCGCGACGATGACGACGGCGCCCAGTTGCTTCACGCTGCGCCAGACGTCGCCAGGCGCAGCTGCGTTCCGTCGGGGCGCAGTAGACCTTGACACCGCAAACCCTCACCCGTAGTGTCCGGCCCAGCCTGACCCGACGCTGAGCGCCTGCTCGCCGTTGCCCAATGGGCAGGCGTTTCGGAGGACGGACCGATGCGCTGGTCCCGAGCACTCATTTTGCCTCTCCTGGCAGTCATGGTCATCGCCTGCGGCTCACCAGCAGCCAGTGAAGGCGGCGGCGGCAACGGGTCGGAGGAGAGCGACACCCCAGCGGCTTCCGTTGATGGCGGCGGTGGCGGCAATGGTGGGGACGGTGGCGATGTCGACCAGCTGGCCAACGACCTGGTGCCGCCGAACTCCACAGAGGCCTCTCGGTTCGAGGCGGAAGGCTCGCTCCTCGTCGGCTACACCTCGACCGACTCGGTCGATTCGCTGAAGAGCTACTACGAGAACAAGTTCAACGAGCTCGGCGTCAACGTGATCGGGACGTCGAGCGCGGGCAACACCCACACCTTCGTTATCGGCAACGAGGACGGCAGCGGCGTCCAGGGAGGCGTGACCGTCGCCGCCGACGAGAACGCCGGCAACACGATCGTGCAGATCACGCTGGGGGTGGGTCAGTAGCGGGCCTTAGTCCTCGCCCTTGCCCGACTCCTCGCGGATGGTGTTCACCACGTTGGTATCGGCCAGCGTGGTGACGTCACCCAGCGCCCGCTGCTCGGCGATGTCGCGCAGCAGGCGCCGCATGATCTTGCCGGAGCGGGTCTTGGGCAGGTCCGGGGTGAACATGATCTGCTTGGGCCGCGCCAGCTTGCCGATCACCTCGGAAACGTGCTCGCGCAGCTCGCCGGCCAGCTCCTCCGACGGTTCAAACCCCGAACGCAGGATCACGTAGGAGAAGATCGCCTGGCCGGTGATCGGGTCGGTGCGCCCCACCACGGCGGCCTCAGCCACGGCCGGATGCGAGACGAGCGCGGACTCGACCTCGGTGGTCGAGATGCGGTGGCCTGAGACGTTCATCACGTCATCCACGCGGCCCAGCAGCCAGTAGTAGCCCTCCTCGTCGCGCTTGCAGCCGTCGCCGGCGAAGTAGCGCCCGGGGTACTTGGTCCAGTACGTCTCCACGTAGCGCTCGTGATCCCCATAGATGCCGCGCAGCATGGCCGGGTACGGTCGCTCCACGACGAGGTAGCCGCCGCCGCCCAGCGGCACCGAGTTGCCGGCCTCGTCGACCACGTCCGCCTTGACCCCGGGGAACGGGAACGTGGCGCTGCCAGGCTTGAGGGTGGTGATCCCCGGCAGCGGCGTGATCAGGATCATGCCGGTCTCGGTCTGCCACCAGGTGTCGACCACCGGACAGCGCTCGCCGCCGATGTACTCCCAGTACCAGGCCCAGGCCTCCGGATTGATCGGCTCGCCCACGCTGCCGAGCAGGCGGAGCGACGAGAGGTCGTCGCGCGCGAACTCCTTATGGCCGTACTTCATCAGGGCGCGGATGGCAGTTGGGGCGGTGTACAGGATCGTGGTGCCGTACTTCGAGGCGACCTGGGCCCATCGGTCCTTGTCCGGGAAGTCGATCGCCCCCTCGTAGATGATGCCGGTCGTCCCGTTGGCGAGCGGGCCGTAGACGATGTACGAGTGGCCCGTCACCCAGCCGATGTCGGCCATGCACCACCAGACATCGGTCTCCGGATGGATGTCGAAGATGTACCGATGGGTGGTCGCGGTGCCGACCAGGTAGCCGCCGGTGGTGTGCATGATCCCCTTCGGCTTGGCGGTGGTGCCGGAGGTGTAGAGCAGGTAGAGCAGGTCCTCCGAGTCCATCGGCTCGGGCTCGGCGGTGGTCGGCTGCTCAGCGGTCAGCTCGTGCCACCAGTGGTCCCTGGTGTCATCCCAGGCGACGTCGTCGCCGGTGCGCTTGACCACCACGCAGTGCTTGACCGATGAGGTCCGACCGATGGCGTCGTCGGCATTCGCCTTCAGCGGCACGGTCGCGCCCTTGCGGTAGCCGCCGTCCGCCGTGATCACCGCGACGCACTCGGCGTCCTCGATGCGTCCCGCCAGCGCATCCGCGGAAAAGCCGCCAAACACCACGCTATGCGGCGCGCCGATGCGGGCGCAGGCGAGCATCGCCACCGGCAGCTCGGGGATCATCGGCATGTAGATGGCCACCCGGTCGCCCTTCTTCACGCCCAGCGCGCGGAGGGCGTTGGCCATCTGGCAGGTCTCGTCGAGCAGCTGCTGGTAGGTGATGGTGCGGGTGTCCCCCGGCTCCCCCTCCCAGTGATACGCGACCCTGGTGCCATTGCCGTTGGAGACGTGGCGGTCGAGGCAGTTGACGCTCACGTTCAGCTTGCCGTTGACGAACCATTTGGCGTACGGCAGCTGCCAGTCGAGCACTTCGGTCCAGGGCTCCATCCAGTCGATCCGCTTCGACTCCTCCGCCCAGAAGGCCTTGAACCCTTCGTCGGACGAGGTGCGCTCGTAGATCTCCCAGTCGTTGAGGAGCGCGTTCTCGACGAAGGCGGGCGGCGGCGGGAAGGTCCGCTCCTCGCGCATGAGGTTCTCGATGGTCGCGTCGGTGCGCTCTTCGGTGGTCATCGGGCGCTGCTCTTCCTCGTGGGGAGGTATCGGTTCTTGGGAGGTTGTCGGCCGCGATGCTAGCCGGGGTGGTGCTCGCGACGGTGGAGGCGACCGATGATCGCGTGCAGCATCGGCACCGCCATCTCGGGGTGCTCTTCCAGGGAGGCGCGGAACTCCCAGGCCGAGACGACGATGGTCGTCAGCTCGGTCTCGGCCTTGACCGTCGCGGTGCGGCCGTGCTCCTCGATCAGCGCCAGCTCACCGAAGAACTCGCCCGGGCCCATCCGCCCCACCGTCCCCTGCGCGCCCTGCTCGACGACGGCCGTGCCGCTCACGATCAGGTACAGGTGGGTAGCCGGTGCGCCCTCCCTGACGACGACCTCGCCCGGCGCGTATCTCTGCTCGCGGGCGTTGCGCAGCACCTGATCGCGGGCGCGCGCGTCCAGGACCGCCAGCAGCGGGATTGACGTGGCGCTCTGCGAGTCCATTCGCTCCTCCGTCGCGGGGAGATCATCCTAGGGCCTCTCCCCTCGCTGCGGAAGGGTTACCTGGCCACGGGGATATTGCTCGCGGCGATCTATCGGCGCCGATGAATGCCTCTACACCCCGCCTGATCGCGACCAGCGATAAGGTTGCGCCAGGCAGGGGTCATCGGCGTCCATGGAGCGCCGCCAGCGATAACTCGCCATTACGGCGCTGATAAGCGCCAACATTGCACGATCCCTCGCGTGCACGGTCTGAAGTCCCGATCCGCGGTGCAAGGACGGAATCGTTGGCGCGAGCTCGCGCGACGCAACGGCCGGGAGTTGCTGACAGCCAGAGTGACGGCAGGCATGACGCAGCGACAGCTTGCCCTTCGGGCCGGCGTAACCCAATCGAGTGTGAGCGCGGTGGAAGCCGGAGATCCCAACGTATCGCTCGACATCCGCTGCCGTCTCGCATCAGCTTGTGGACACGAAATGTCCCTCAGACTCTTCCCGGCGGCTGCCGTCCCGCTGCGGGATTCCGGACAGCTGGCCATAGCCACCGTCGTCGCCGCTTCGTCAAGCTCCGTTTGGCTGGCGCGGTTGGAGGTCCCAACTGGTCCCGGCGCTCTTCAAGCAGCAGACCTCTTGCTGGAACGGCCAGACGAGGTGCTCGACATCGAGATCGAGCGCACTCTCGCCGACGTGCAGGCTCAGCTTCGCGCAGATGGGCTGAAGCGTGCCTCGCTGAGCGAGCGGGAGTCTCGGCCGGTCCGCCTCGTGATCGCCGTGCCCGACACCCGGATGACGCGCGAGCGACTGGCTCCGCACGCTGAGCTCATCCACCGGACGTTCCCGATTACTTCGCGCCAAATTTGGCGAGCCATCCGGCTGGGCACGCCTTGCGGGGGAGATGGGATCCTCTACGTCCGCGCCAGGTCATCGAAGACCGCCAACAACCGAGTATCGTCACCAGTGATCAATCCGCGCGGGAACCGTTCCTCTCGCGACCCTTGATGGCTGCCAGCGATCAACCGAGGCGCGAAGCGGCCGATCGGCGCCCATAGATCGCTACCGGCGATATCCGCGGGCCGCGGCTAGGCCTCGCGGGGGGAGCGCACCGGGGGGACGGCAACAAGGAAGAGCGCGGCGGCGAGGTAGCTGGCCGCCATGACGCCGAATGCTGCCGGGTAGCCCCAGGTCGCCACCACGTTGCCGATAACGAAGGCCCAGAACGCGCCGATCCCGAACGCGAACGTGAAGTAGACGCTGAAGGCGACGTCCCGGATCGGTCCCGAGGCGCGGTCCGCCAGGTAGGCCTGAAGCACGGGCGACTCGGAGAAGACGGCGGTGCCGAAGGGAAGCAGCAGCGGAGCGAGGAGCCAGAGGTTGGCACCCGCGGCGAGGAAGGCGAGGATGCCGACCGCCGAGAGCAGGTAGTAGGTGACCAGCGTTCGCCGCCTGCCGACCCGATCGGAGAGCCACCCGGCGAGCAGCGGGCCGACCACCGCGCCGACCAGCAGGAGGGCGTAGAGCCAACCGGTGGTGGCCTCGTCGATGCCGAGCGGGCCGCGGAGGTAGAGCAGCATGAACGGCGCGACGATGTCCAGGCCGCGCCCGCCGGCGGCGATCAGGGCGGCGCCCAGGATCAGTCGCAGGTCGCGGCGCCCCAGGACTGCGCGGAGCTGGGTGCGCACCGAGCCGGCGTCGCGCGCGGCCGCGCGGTACGCCCGCCCGTCCTCGCGAACGTTGAGCGCGATCAGCACGCCGACCGCCAGCGCAGGGACGCCGAAGAGGGCGAGGGTCGCCTGCCAGCCGACGGTGGCGAGGAGCGCGCCGCCCACGAACGGGACCAGGAGGGTGCCCACGTTGCCGCCGCTGATGTGCGCGCTGATGGCAAAGCCGCGGCGCTCCTCCGGAAATGCGTCCGACAGCAGGGCATTGCCGACCGGGTGCTGCGGGCTGGCGCCTATGCGCGCCCCGCTGATGGCGCCGAGCAGCTGGCCAATCGAGCCCGCAAGCCCACCGGCGATCAGGCTCGCGCCGAAGACGATCTGGCCGCCGGCCAGCAGTGCGGGGCGTGCGACCCATCGGGTCAGGAAGCCGTAGGCGAGCTGCATGGTGCCGCCGACGGCGGTGGTCACCGCAATGAAAAGACCGATGTCTCGCACGCTCAGGTCGAACTGCAGGATCACGATCGGGTAGATGAGCGGCATCAGCGCCGATTGGGCATGGATGACGGCGTGGCCGAGCGCCAGCAGCGCCAACGTGACGCGCGGGTGGGTGACGCGATGGCTGGTGCTACGATCGGGGGCGATGTCGGTCACCGCGGCGGCTCCCGGCGCTCAGGAGCGCGGCGCAAAGGCGCGGGGCGCGCGCGCCGCCGAGACGGCGGAGCTGAACCTCGAGACGCGCCTGATCGCCACGATCCCGCAGGTCTTCCGCCACCTCCTGGCCCACGCCCGGCGCCGCTCGACGTGGCGGCAGCTGACATACCAGCAGTACAACGTGCTGCGCATCATCGACGCCGAGGGGCCCGTTCCGCAGGCGGAGATCGCTCGCCGCCTGCTCGTCTCCGCTCCGGTGGTGACACGCCTGGCCATCGGGTTGGTGGATGCCGGACTGGCCGAGCGTGGGCGCGATCCCGCCGACCGGCGAACGGTGCGGCTCACCCTGACCCCCGCCGGCCGGCGCCGTTCACGTGCCATGCGGCGCGACCTGCTGGCGGCGGCCGCGGAGCTCATCGAGCCGCTCGCCGGGGAGCGGCGGGCGGGCGTCGCCGCGGCGCTCGAGGAGCTCCAGGTGCTGCTGCCGGGCCGCACGCAGTCGCGCTGACCGTCACCGGGCGGCGCGGCGGTCCACCGCGGGCGGCACGCCCGCCGGGTCGCGCGGTGAGGTCGAGACGGCGGCATCGGTCCATGCCCGGCTGCTGAAGAGGAGCTTCCAGGCAACCAGGGCGATGAAGGCAGTCGAGATGGCGGCGCCCGCCAGAAACGCGGCAGGGGCGTCCCACACCTGCGCCACGCCCCCGGCGAAGAAGCCGCCGATCGGCGCTGAGCCGGCGAAGACGGTCACGTAGAGCGACATCACGCGGCCGCGCAGCTCGTTTGGGACGTTGGCCTGGACGGTGACGTTGATGGTGTTGACCATCAACATCGAGGCAAAGCCCACCACCACGATCACCGGATAGGCGGCCCACGGCGAACGCGACAGGCCAAGCGCCACCTCGAAGGCCACGAACGCGACCGCACCGCCCAGGATCAGCCCCAGCATCGGGCGACGCGAACCGGCGAAGGCGAGGGTGAGCGAGCCGAGCAGCGAGCCGATGCCCATTGCGGCGAAGAGAAGCCCGAAGCCGTCGGCGTCGAGCGCAAGCGTGTTACGGGCGAACAGCGGCAGCAGGGTCTGGAAGTTCATGCCGAAGGTGGCCATGCCACCGAGCAGCACCAGCGGCCAGAGGACGGTGGGCGTTCGTCGCGCGTATCGCAATCCCTCCGCCAGGCTGGTGCGGACCGATGCGAACTGCGGCGGCCGCTCGGACCGATGCAGCGCTCGGGGATTCATCCGCCAAAGCGCTGCCAGCACGGCCAGGTAGCTGAGCGCGTTCACGCCGAAGTTGAAAGCCGGCCCGTAGACGACGAGCGCCAGCCCCGCCAGCGCCGGACCCAGCACGCGCGCAAGGTTGAAGCTGGCGCTGTTGAGAGCGATCGCGTTCATCAGGTCGCGCCGCGGCACCAGCTCGGCGGCAAACGACTGGCGCACCGGCATGTCGACCGCGTTGACGATGCCCAGCACGCCGGCCAGCACCATGATGTGCCAGATTTCGACGACGCCGGAGAAGGTCAGGCTGAAGAGCATGAGCGCCTCGCCCATCGCCACGGCCTGGGTCGCCATCAGCGTCCGGCGCTTGTCGACCCGATCGGCCAACACGCCGCCCAGGGGCGCCAGGACCATGGCCGGCGCGAACTGGAGCGCGATCACGGCGCCGACCTGCAGCGGGCTTCCCCCCAGCAGCAGCACCAGCCACGGCTGGCTGACCGTCTGCATCCAGGTGCCGATGAGGCTCACGATCATGCCGAACCAGTAGGTTCGATAGTTCGGGTGGCGCAGGGCCGAGAACCCGCGGCGGAAGCCGCCCGGCGGAGGCGGCGGCGCGACAGCCTCCTGGAGATCCCCGCTGGCCACGACGCGCAGCTGGGGTGGGCCGGCGGAAAGCAGAAGGCGGAGCGTCTCGAGGGTCATTGCTTAGCAATGCTAACAAATTCCGGCCGGCCTTCCAAGGTCACCGGACGTGGTCGTGGTCTAGTATCTGCGACGCGATGACCCGCCATTCGCGCCTCGCCACCGGTTGGGCACTGGCCCTGACGGCGGCCCTGCTCCTGAGCCTGGCGCTCGTCAGCCCAACCACTGCGCCGGACGTCACTGGCGCCGCCCTCTCGCCCGCTCCGCAGGTCACGCCACGGGCCGGCCCCGACCCGTTCGACACCGTTCCACACGTCATCACGCGGCCAGAGCCGGTCGATGGCACCGTCGGCTCGGCGCGCGTCGAGGAGCTGACGCCGGTTCCAGCCGAGCAGGCCGCGGAGCTGCAGCTGGCGGTCGATCGTGCGCGGACGGCATTCGACCTCGACACGCTGGTGGTGGGCATCTCCGTCCCCGGCGGGCACGGCTGGACCGGAGCGTCGGGACTGGCGCGCGACGGTGTCACGCCCCTCACCGGCGAGTCGCCCTTCGGGATCGCCAGCATCACCAAGACGTTCGTGGCGGCGATCGTCCTGCAGCTGGTCCAGGAGCGGCGGCTATCGCTCGACGCGGAGGTGGCCACGCTGCTGCCGGGCGTGGTCGTCCCGGCCGGCGTCACCGTCGAGCAGCTCCTCCACCATTCAAGCGGGATTGCCGACCTCGTGAAACCACTTCGGCCGCAGCTGAACAACGATACCGAGCACGTGTTCACCCCCGCCGAGGTGGTGGCGGCCGTTGGAGCGCCCTGGTGGGCGCCCGGGGCGGACTGGGGTTACTCGAATACCAACTACGTGCTCCTTGGGATGATCGTGGAGCACGTGACCGGCCAGCCCTTCGCCCAGGTCCTGGAGACGCGGCTGCTCGAGCCGCTGCGGATGGATGGCAGTGGGATGCTCGGCGAGCCGGGCGCCCCATGGCTCATGCCGCCGGCCTGGTCCAGCGCGTTCTGGACCTCCGGCTCGATGTACGCGACCGCCGGCGACATGCTGCGCTGGGGGGACGCGCTGTACGACGGTCACGTACTGAGGAGTGCCAGCCGCAAGCGGATGCTCACCTTCGACGAGAACGACTACGGGCTGGGGGCCGAGCTGATGACGGTCGGCGGCCGGCCCGGGTATGGCCACTCCGGCCTGCTGCGGGGATTCACCTCGCTGCTCATCCACCTGCCGGGCGACGGGGTGACGCTCGTGCTGCTGTCGACCGGGAATCGCTATGACCCGGCGGAGCTGCTGGCGGCCAAGGAGCCGGAACAGCTCTCGATCCTGGACCTGGCGCTGGCGGGGGCGCCCGAGCAGCCATAGGCGCCGCGCCCGCCACAGACCTAGCCGAAGAGCAGCTCGCGGATGACCGGCGTGGACGGGGTGCCGTGCGCCAGCACCGACTCCAGGAACGGGCGGTAGACGAACTCCTCCCCGGCGGCCGCGCGGCGCCGCGCTTCAGCCTCGAGGTCGTGCATCTCCACGCTCCCCAGGAAGTACTCGCACAGCTGCGTCGACGAGAGGCGCGCGCGATCCCACTTGTTGGCCGCCTCGCCCTCCTCCTGGAATCCGCCCTCTACCATCAGCTGCATCGCCTCGGCCTCGTCCATCGATCCGGCGTGGATGCGGATGTCCATGATCGCGTTGGTCATGGAGCGGACGTAGAACTTCCAATGGACGAGCATGAGCGCGGGGTCATCGGCCCCGTAGCCGACGTCCATCATCACCTGGGTGATGTAGACCGCCCATCCCTCGGCGAAGACGCCTGAGGCGAAGACCGCGCGCACCAGCGACGGGGATCGGTTCGAGTAGGCCAGCTGCAGGTAGTGGCCGGGCACCGCCTCGTGGATGGTGAGCAGGCGAAGCATCCTGTCGTTGTCCTCGCGCAGGTATGACTCCCTGCGCTCGGGCCCCCAGTCGTCGGGCATCGGAGTGATGGCGAAGAAGCTGTCCAGGCCGCGGTCGAGCGGGCCGGGTGGGATCAGCATCGCGCCCCCGAAGGCGCGGAGGAACTGTGGGGTCCAGACGATCTGCATCGGTTCATCCGCAAGACCGATGAGATCGCGCTCGGCGACGAAGGCCTCGATCCGGGCGTTCTCGGCGCGGCAGTAATCCAGCAGCTCGCCCTCGGCGGGATGCTCGGCGGCGATGGCGTCGAGCACGCGGCGGACGACCTGGCCGTCGTCATCGGGCGGCGGCGCATCGCCGATCCAGGCCGGCCAGAGCTCGCGGGCGAGCCGCACCATCTCCGCGCGAGCCTCCTCGAAAGCAGCCTCGGCGCGGCTCTCCAGCTCCTGGGGCGTGACCTGCGTCTTCAGCGCGTGGCGGAACTTGGCGGCGTGAAGCTCCGAGCCCAGCCGAAAGTCGCCGTGGGCGGTCGGCAGCAGCTCGTCGCGAAGCCAGGCCGTGAAAGCCTCGATCGCGGCGACGGCCTCCGTAGCCGCGGACGACACCTCGTCGCGCAGCGCCGCGTCCACCTGCTTTGCCTCGTCGACCGCGCTGCGCGCGAGGTCGGCCACGCCGGACATTCGCTCCACTGCCTTCTCGGTGTGGAAGCGGCTAACCGGGCGCGGCCCGCCGGCGGACAGCGTCTCGCGCGCGGCCTCGAGCGCGGCTGGGAGGCCGCGGAGGCGGCTCACCACGCTGCGCAGCCGCTGGTCGAGCGGCGCGAAGCCGCGTGCCAGCAGGGTGAACAGCCCGTTCCCGAACAGGTAGACGTAGGCGAGCGGGTTCCACGTCTCCTCGCGCAGCGTCTCCTCGCCGAACTGCATCGCCGCCAGCTGCTCCAGCAGGATCCGCTGGTCGATGCCGTCGTCGCGCGACAGGGTTCCCGGATCGACGCTCTCCAGGCGGGCGGTCGTCTCGGCCAGCCACGCCAGCCGAGCCTGACGGCCGGCCTCGGTCAGGTCGGGCCAGGTGCCGTCGCCGTCGTGGTGGCCGATCTCGGTGGCATGCACGGGGCTGTGGCGAAAGTAGCCGGCCAGGACGTCGGCGACCACTGCGGGAAAGTCCATCGATCGCATCGTAGCAAGGGCGTTCACTTCCGTGCTCAGGACTGCTAGCCTCCTCCTTCACGTGGGCGCGCGAGATGTCAAGAAGGCTGCGACCCGGCAGGCGCTGGTGGACGCCGCCGAGCGCCTGTTTGCTGAGCGCGGGGTCGAGGCGACCACCATGGACGAGATCGCCCGTGCGGCCGGCACCAGCCGGACCAGCGTCTTCAACTACTTCCCGTACAAGGAGCTGATCCTGTGCGAGATCGGCGCGCGCTACGTCGACGAGATCGCCGCTGGCGCGCTGTCGGGCGGCCGTCGACGGTCAGCCCGCGCCACGCTCCGCTCGCTCGTTGACGTGCTCGCCCAGATCGCCGCCCGCGAGCCGACCGTCATGGCCGCGGTGGCGCGCGAAGTGGCGCACCCCGATGCGCGGCGCCGCCAGGTGGCGATGGAGACGATGCGATATCCGGCGCTCATCGCGGGCGTCCTGGACGCGCTCGCCGCCGAGGGCCGTGTCCGCAACCAGGAGGACCGGGCCACGTACCAGCGGCAGCTGGTCGACCTGGCCACCGGCACGCTGGTGCGCGCGGGTGGCGACTTCCCGCTGACGCAGCTCCGCATCGAGCTGTACCGCAACATTGACCTCTTCCTGTTCGGAGCCGGCGCCGACGCCACGGCTCGCGCATGAGCGACGCCATCTGCTACCGCGACGCGTACGTCCGGTCGGTCCTGGCGCGCGTGGTCGAGACCGATGGCGCGGCGGTGACGACCGATGCGACTCCCTTCTACCCGGGCGGCGGAGGCCAGCCGGCGGACACCGGCTGGCTGCGGGTCGGTGAGGATCGCGCCTGGCGCGTCAGCTCGGCGCGCAAGGTGGGCTCCGAGATCTGGCACGAGCTGGAGGATGCGGCTGAGCTGCCGGCTGTAGGGGCGACGGTGACGGTCGAGCTGGACTGGGACCGCCGCCACGCGCTGATGCGGACCCACTCCGCGCTGCACGTCCTGTGCGGCGTCATCTGGCGCGACCACCAGGCATCGGTCACCGGCGGCAACATGGAACCGCTCAGCGGGCGGATGGATTTCGAGTTCAAGACGATGCACGGCGACCTGGTGGCCGAGATCGAGCGGCGGGTCAACGAGGAGATCGGCGCCGACCGCGAGATCCGGGTGGCGGTGCTGCCCCGGGACGAGGCGTTCGCCATCCCCGACCTGATTCGCACCAAGATCAACCTGCTGCCTGCGGGCATCGAGGAGGTGCGAACCATCGAGATCGTCGGACTGGACCTCCAGGCCGATGGAGGCACCCACGTGGCGCGCACCGGCGAGATCGGCCAGGTGCGGGTCACCGGCTACGAGAGCAAGGGCCGCATCAACAAACGGATCCGGATCGAGGTGCTTGACGCCTGATGGAGACATGGCAGGCGATCAACTCGGTGCGTGTCGTTCGGCAGTTCGCTGAGCGGCCGCTGGAGGCTGAGCACCTGGATCGGATCCTGAACGCCGGGCGGCGTGCCGGCAGCTCGAAGAACGAGCAGCGCTGGGCCTTCATCGTGGTGCGAGACCGCGAGCACCTTCGCGAGCTCACGCGCGTTGGCCGCTATGCCGACCACCTGGCCGGCGCGGCGGTTGCGATCGCCCAGGTCACTCCGGACGCGAAGGGCTCCACGCTCCCGTGGGACCTCGGCCGCGCCGCGCAGAACATGGTGCTGGCCGCCTGGGAGCTTGGCATCGGCAGCGTCCCGGCGACCGTCCACCATCACACGGTGGCCGCGACCCTTCTGGGTCTGCCTGAAGGGCAGCGCTGCGACTTCCTGCTCTCCTTCGGCTATCCGGCGGACCCCTCCAAGCTCAGGGCACCGAACCGGCCCGGCGGTCGCGTGCCGCTCGAGGCTGTCGTGCACGAGGAGGGCTGGTAGCTCGCATCTGCCCACGGCCGTCCTCGGCTCCTGGGCGCCGAC
>DASWIE010000098.1:0-12746 GCA_036397815.1 Candidatus Limnocylindria bacterium | reverse complement strand
CGCTCGGCGGTCACCTCGCCGATGATCCGAATCGCCAGCCCGGGTCCGGGGAACGGCTGCCGCAGGACCATTGCCTCCGGCAGTCCCAGCTCCATGCCGACCGCGCGGACCTCGTCCTTGAACAGGTAGCGCAGCGGCTCGATGAGCTGGAACCGCAGGTCGGCCGGCAGGCCGCCCACGTTGTGGTGGGTCTTGATCTTGGCGGCCGCCTTCGTCTCGGCGGTCTTCGACTCGATGACATCTGGGTAGAGCGTGCCCTGGGTCAGGAAGTCGATCTGGCCAAGGGTTCCGGCCTCTTCCTCGAAGACCCGGATGAACTCGTCGCCGATGATGCGGCGCTTCTCCTCCGGATCCTCGACGCCGGACAGCCGGCGGAGGAATCGGTCTCTGGCGTCCACCATCACCAGCCGCATGCCGAGGTGCTCCTCGAACGTCGCGCGCAACAGCTCGGACTCGCGCTTTCTCATCAGCCCGTGGTCAACGTAGATGCAGGTCAGCTGGTCGCCGATCGCCCGATGCACGAGCGTCGCGGCCACGGCCGAGTCGACCCCACCGGACAGCGCGCAGATCACGCGGCCGTCGCCGACTCGCCGCGCGATCTCGTCGACCGCGGTCTCGACGAAGCTCGCCGGCGTCCAGTCCTGGCGCGCGCCGGCGATCTCGACCACGAAGTTGCGCAGGACCTCCCGTCCGCTCGGGGTGTGGGCCACCTCGGGGTGGAACTGGATCCCGTAGAACCCACGCGCCGGATCGGAGAGGCCGGCGAAGGCCGTTGAGTCGGTCTGGGCGGTGGGGTGGAACCCGGCGGGCGGGCGAACGATCGAGTCCCCGTGGCTCATCCAGACCGGCTGCTGGCGGTCGAGCCCGGTGAACAGGCCGTCGTCGTCGGTGAGCGTGACCGATGCGGGTCCGTACTCGCGCTTCGGGCTGGCCACGACCTCACCGCCAAGCTCGTGGGCCATCAGCTGCAGCCCGTAGCAGATGCCGAGCACCGGCACGCTGCCGGACCAGATAGCCGGATCCGGGCGCGGTGCACCCTCGTCATAGACCGATGCCGGCCCGCCCGACAGGATGATCGCCTTCGGACGCCGGCGGGCGATCTCCGACCACGGCGTGTCGTGGGGCAGCAGCTCGGAGTAGACGTGCAGCTCCCGCACGCGGCGGGCGATGAGCTGGGCGAACTGCGACCCGAAGTCGATGATGACGACGGTGTCCGGCCCCTCGGGCGCCTCGCCGGCACGCATGGGCGGGGGCGCATGCAGCGCCTGCTCGAGATAGGCCTCGACCTCGGCGTCGTCGGGGGCCAGGACCCGATGGCCGGCGTTGGCCGGCTCGCCGTGGACGGTGCGGCCGCGCGGCGGGCGCGGGCGCGTCTCGTGATCGGTTGTCTGCGCCTCGGTCGTATCGTCCAATCGCGTCCTGCCGTGGTGCTCCCGGTCAGTGTAGCCAGTCAGCCGGCGTGGAACGCCCCCAGCCGTTCGGCTTCGTCCTCCAGCTCGCGGCGATCTGACGCCGCCAGCTTGCCGAACGGCATCAGCTCAACCCGTCCGGCCTCGAGGCGCCAGGCCCCCGCCACCTGGCCATCGACGATGAAGGTCGGCACCGAGTGCGGCGTCTTCGTGTTGAAGACTCGAGACCGATACTGCTCGGGCAGGATCTGGGTACGCCGCGCGTGGACCAGCAGCGTCGCGTCCCAGGTCGGCAGGAAGCGAACGGGGGCCGGAGCGTGCGGCGACGGCAGTGGGCCGGCCCGGTTGTCCAGCAGCTCGACGCCCTGCTCGTCGTGAAAGCGGCGCAGCCGCAGGCGGTCGATGACCGGGCGCACCGTGTTGACGGCCAGGCCGGCCCAGCTGGCCAGGTCCCGCACCGGCGCTGGGCCGAAGGCGCCGAGATAGCGGCGGACGAGCAGCCCGATGCCCTCCTCCTCGCTCACCTCCTTGCGCGGCAGCCATGTGTCGGCCAGGCCGTACAGGTCGGCGCGCCGGCGCCCCCACGTGCCCGAGGGCGGAATTCGCACGATATCGACCCACAGCCCGACACCGGACGCCACGCCGCTCGGGAAGCCTCGGTCGGTGAGGCCCTTTGTGATCTCGTTGGCTCGCAGCGGACCGTCCGCCAGCATCTCGCGCACGGCGCGGGCGGCGGCCTCGATGTCCGAATCCTCGACCTGTCGTCGCGACGCCCGAGCCCACCACTCCTGCCTGCTCCGCCGGATCGCCTCGGTCATCGGCCAGTAGTCGGCGGCCGACACCGTATGGATGGTGACCCGCATCAGCGTGGCCTGGACGGCTTGCCTCTCTTCGAGCGCGCGAGTCAACATCGGTCGCTCGAAGTCGCGCATCCGCGACCACAGGCCGATGTATCCGGACGGCGCGTACTGAGTCTGCAACCCTCCGACCTGCTCGAGCACCGCGGTGAGGGAGAGCGAGGACCGTTCCAGCAGCAGCTGCCTGGCCAGCAACGCGCGGTTCAGCTCGCGGGTGGTGAGAACCGGACCGACCTCGGCCACCGGGATCGATCGGTCCGCCTACTCCCGGCCGGCCAGCTGCCAGGACTTGCCCTCCGTGACGATGGCCGGCGCGATGACCATCTCGACCTCGTGCATCTCGGCCACGGTGCGGGCGCCCAGCGCGGCCATCGACAGGCGCAGCGCACCGACCAGGTTCTGGGTTCCGTGCGTCGTCTCCGCCGGACCGAAGAGGATGCGCTCGAGCGGCAGGCGCTCACCCATCCGGATGCGTGTCCCGCGCGGCAGCGTGGCGGATGGAGCCGCCATGCCCCAGTTGAAGCCACGGCCGGGCGCCTCCAGTGCGGCCGCCAAGGGAGAGCCGAGCATGACGGCATCGGCTCCTGAGGCGATCGCCTTGGCGATGTCGCCACCGGTCTTCATCCCGCCGTCGGTGATGACGGGCACGTACCGGCCTGTCTCCGCCGCGTAGCGGTCTCGGGCAGCGGCCACCTCCAGGGTCGCGCTCACCTGCGGGACCCCGATCCCCAGCACCTCGCGGGTGGTGCACGCCGCGCCAGGCCCCACCCCGACCAGGATGGCGGCGGCGCCCTGGTGCAGCAGCTGGTAGGTAGCCTCGCCGCTCACCGTGTTGCCGACCAGGACCGGCAGGCGAAGCGCTCCGGTCAGGTCGGCGAGCGAAAGGACCCGTCCCGCGGTCGAGATGTGGCGCGCGCTCGAGACCTGGGATTGCACCAGGAGTAGGTCAGCGCCGGCATCGGCCGCCACCTCCGCGTGGTGCCACGCCGATCCGGGCGTGGTCGCGACCGCCGCCACCGCGCCCTGCGCCTTGATGCGGGCGATGAGGGCCACGATCAGGTCGTCCCGGACCGGGGCGACGTAGGCCTCGGCCAGCACGCGGGCGGCGGCCTCGCCACTCGGCGCGGTGGCGACCCGATCGATGATCGGACCGGCGTCCTCGTAGCGGGTGTAAAGGCCCTCAAGATTCACGAAGGCGAGACCGCCGTGGCCCGACATGCTCACCGCGAAGTCGCTGTCGGCAACCGCGTCCATGGCGGCCGCGATTAAGGGGATCTCCAGGCGCCGGCCGCCGATCTCGACCGACAGCTCGACCTCGGCCGGATCCAGCGTGACGGCGCCGGGAACCAGCGCCACCTCGTCGAAGCCGTAGGCCCGTCGGAGGCGGGTCGCGACCGGATCGCCGGCCGAGACCTTTGGGCGGGCCAGGGTCGGCTGGTCGATCACGGGCGATTCCTCGGCGGTACGAAAACGCCCGCGGGCGTCAGCCGGCGCGGGCTCGTTCGTCGATCGTCGGAACGGACTGCTCGAATCGGGTGCACGGGCGTTCGGCGCTGCGGGTGTCGGTTGAGTATAGAGGCACACTGGCTCCAGACGGCGTGCCAACCGGCAGCCCCGCGCGGGTCACAGGCCGGCGGCACCCACATCCGTGGCGAGTGCCTCCAGCGGCTCGTCCGAGGTGGCGCTGGCCTGCAACAGGCCCATCACCCGGTCCACCCCCAGATCGGCGAGCGTGCGCAGGTACGCGACGCGCCCGGTCCCCGCCTGAGACCAGGCGTCGTCGCCCCACCACGCGTGCAGGCTCACCCGCAGCGTGGCCGGATCGCGGTCGATCTCCTCGCAGCGCGAGCGGATCACCGGCAGCGCCGCCTCAACCTCGTCCGGCGACATTCCGTCCAGGTTCAGCTCGTCGGCGAAGCGCGCCGCCAGGCGCCACGTCACCTGCGGCCCGTTGCCGCCGACCATGATCGGGATCCGCGGCGACTGCAGTCCCTTCGGAAGGTTGATGGCGTCGCGCACCGAGGCGTGCTCACCCTCGTACGTCGCGTGCGTCGTGCGGCCCGGAGCCAGCATCGCGCTGATCACCCCCAGCGCGTCGCGCAGCATGTCGAGCCGCTCCTTCGTGGGCGGGAAGCCATAGCCGTAGGCGGTCCACTCGTCCTTCTTCCAGCCGGCGCCGATGCCCAGCTCGAAGCGGCCACCGCTGATCGTGTCCAAAGTGCCGGCCATCTTCGCCGTCAGCGCGGGGTTCCGGTAGCCGTTGCAGATGACGATGTGGCCGAGCCGGACACGGCTGGTGAGCGCCGCGAGAGCGCTGAGCGAGGTGAACGACTCGAAGGTCAGCTCATCGGTCGGCTTCGGCACGGTGTGGAAGTGGTCGAACAGCCAGACCGAATTGAAGCCGAGCCGGTCGGCCTGCTGCGCCACCTCGACCGTGCGGCTCCACGCGCGGTCGGCCTCCCACGCGTCGTACTCGCCGGTCCACCCCTGCGGGACAATGACGCCAACCTTCATCCGTAACACCTCCGCGTGATGGGGATGAAGGCCCGAGGAGCCGGCGCCCCGACCGTTGCGCAGCCGGGAGGGGCGCCGGCTCCTCGGGCCATCAACTCCTCACAATCATTTGGGCGCGTTCAGGGCCGACGCTGACATGGCTGATCGGCACACCCGCGAGCGCCTCGAGCCGCTCCACGTAGGCACGCGCGTTCTCCGGCAGCTGGTCCCAGGCGCGGCAGCCGGTCGTATCCGTCTGCCATCCCGGCAGCTCCTCGTACACGGGTTCCAGCCGTTCATAGACCGATGTCGAGGCAGGCACCGTGGTCCACTCCTCCCCTGTCGTTGAGTCGCGGTAGGCCACCGACACTCGGAGCCGCTCGGCGGCGTCGAGCACGTCCAGCTTGGTGAGCACGATGCTCGAGTAGCCGGCCAGCCGGACGCTGAAGCGGACCGCCACCGCGTCATACCACCCGCAGCGCCGCGCGCGACCAGTCGACGTCCCGTACTCAGCGCCGCGTTCGCGAAGGGCGGTGCCGTCCGCGTCCTCCAGCTCGGTCGGAAGCGGACCGGCGCCGACGGCCGTGGTGTAGGCCTTGGCCACGCCCAGCACCCGGTCGATCGCCACCGCCGGCAGGCCGGCGCCCAGGCTCGCGCCGCCGGGGATCGGCGAAGACGAGGTGACGTACGGGTAGATGCCCCAGTCGATGTCGCGCATGGTCCCGAGCTGGCCCTCGAGGAGGATCCGCTCGCCCGCCGCGAGCGCCTCGTCGACCATCGTCGAGCCGTCGACGACGTGCGGCCGCAGCCGGTCCCCGGCGCCAAGGTAGGTGTCGGCGACACGCTCCTCATCGAGCGCCTCCTCGATCACCGGGCCTAGCTCGTCGCCCGCGCCGCCCGCCCCGAAGTAGCCCTCGACGATGCGCCGGGCTCGCTTCAGGGCCGTCTCGAGCCGCGACCGAAAGTGATCGGGCTCCATCAGATCGATGACCCGAATGCCTCGGCGGGCCACCTTGTCGACGTAGGCCGGCCCGATCCCGCGGCTGGTGGTGCCTAGCTTTGCCGGACCGCGCTCGCGCTCCTCGAGCTGGTCGATCAGCACGTGGTACGGCATCACCAGGTGCGCGCGGTCGGCGATGAACAGGTTGGCGCAGTCGAAGCCGACGGCCCCCAGGCCGTCGAGCTCCCGCACCAGGGCCGGCGGGTTGATCACCACGCCATTGCCAAGCAGGTTCCGAGTGCCGGCGTGGAAGATGCCCGAGGGGATCAGGTGCAGCTTGAAGTGGCCGTGCGGGTTGACGACCGTGTGGCCCGCGTTGTTGCCGCCGCCGTAGCGGATCACCAGGTCGGCGTCATGCGCCAGGTAGTCGACGACCCTGCCCTTCCCCTCGTCGCCCCATTGGGCGCCGACGACGGCGATGACGGACATGGCGCGGCGGCTCGACCTCGTGCGCGGGAGAGGGCCATGGTAGCGCCACAAACGAGAGCGCCGCCTCCTCGGCGGCGCTCAATCGGTCAATGGCTGGCGCGACCAGCCCCGGTCACGCCCGGGTGGCGCGCACCTTGTCGAAGCAGCTGGAGCAGTAGACCGGCCGGTCGTTCCGCGGCAGGAACGGCACTAGGGCCTGGCCGCCGCACTCCGCGCAGACTGCGGCATGCATCTCCCGCTGCCCGGTCCCACCTCCGGAGCCGATCCCCAGCGCGCGATTCTGCTTAGCGACGGCCCGACAGCTCTGACAGCGCTGGGGCTCGTTGACGAGCCCCTTCTCGGCGTAGAACTGCTGCTCGCCCGCAGAGAAGACGAAGTCCATCCCGCAATCCCGGCAGCGGATGGTCTTGTCGGCGTACACCCTTCCCTTGCCTCCTGTGTCGCACGCCCGGACCGGGGGTTGGACGGCTGCTGTTTCCCTTGACCTGGGCTGATCGCGTGCGACAGGTGCCGGATCGGTCGGACTCGGGTCGAGCATGAGGCCCGGAACGTTCAACGCCGGACTATACACGCGGGTCTGCGGGCTGCATAGCGGTTTCCTTAACTTGGGTTAGTAGGCGGCGACCTCCTCTCGCGCGGACATCGTGTAGAAGCGGGTGTTCGACTTCCGGAACTGGAGCGGCACCTCACCGATCGGCCCGTTGCGGTGCTTGGCGATCTTGGCCTTGATGAGCTCGACCTCGCTGTCCGGGTTCTGCTCGCCGTCGCGATAAAGGAAGATCACGACGTCCGAATCCTGCTCAATCGAACCTGATTCCCTGAGATCCGAGAGGCGCGGCTCCGCGCTGCCGCGCTGTTCGACCCCACGCGACAGCTGCGACAGCGCGATGACCGGCACCTTCAGCTCGCGGGCGAGCTGCTTGAGGCCGCGGCTGATCTCGCTCACCTCCTGGACCCGGTTGGGCTCCTTCTGCTGCGACGAGCCCTGCATGAGCTGCAGGTAGTCGACGATCACCAGGTCGAGCCCTCGCTGCTCCGCCTCCAGCCGGCGCGCCTTGGTGCGGAGCTCCATGACGGTGAGCACCGGGGAGTCGTCGATCCACATCGGCGCACCGTGCATCTCGTTCATGACCTGCGCGATCTTCGACCAGTCGGTTTCGTCGACGAACCCGGTCTGCAGCGGCCGCGGGTTGATGCCCGACTCAGCCGAGAGGAGCCGCAGGGCGAGCTGCTCCTTGCTCATCTCGAGCGAGAAGACCCCCACCTTCTTCGTCTCGCGAACCGCAGCGTGCTGCGCAATGTTGAGCGCCAGGCTCGTCTTTCCGATGCTCGGGCGGGCGGCGATGATGATCAGGTCCGACGGCTGGAAGCCGCCGAGCAGGGTATCCAGCTGCGAGAGCCCCGACGGGATGCCCAGGATCTGGCCGCGGTGCTCGTGGAGGTACTCCAGCCGGTCGTAGGCCTGGCCGAGCAGCGTGGCGAGCGACTCGAAGCCACCCACCGTGCGGTGCTGGCTGATCTCGAACAGGATGCCCTCCGCCCGATCGATGGCGACCTCGGCGTCATTGGCCTCCTCGTACCCAACCGCGGCGATCTTGCCAGCGGCCGAGATCAGGTTCCGGAGCACCGACTTCCGTTCCACGATCCGGCCGTATTGCTCGACGTGGACCGCCGTGGGGACTGCGTTCATGAGCGAGGCCAGGTACGCCGGGCCGCCGACCGGCTCCAGCCGCTCGCGCCTCGCCAGCTCGTCGGCGAGCGTAACCAGGTCGATCGGCTCGCGCTGCCCGTGGAGGCCGAGCATCGCCTCGTAGATATCGGCGTGCTGCTGCCGGTAGAAGTCGGCGGGACGCAGGAAGTCGGCGACCTTCAGGATCGCCTCGGGGTCGATCAGGATCGAGCCGAGGACGCTCTGCTCCGCCTCGACCGCCTGGGGTGCCAGCTTGTCCATGCTCATGTCGGTGCCAAGAGTGGCGTCGAGCGACGGTGGCGACCAGCCCGAAGCAGGGCCCTGCCCGTGGAAAAGTGGTCCTCCGTGTGGAGAATGGCGAACCTTGTGGATAACCGATCCGGGTGCGTCGCGGCCCCAGCCATGGACCGATGATCGGGCCGCCTCGTGACAGCTTGCGCGTCACGTCCGGCCGGTCGGCGAACGACCAAATCGGCTGCAGCCGGCTTAGCGGCCCCAACCCTCCGGCGGTTCCCGCCGGCCCTCGGCCTGGTTCCACGCGTCGCGCTGCTCCACCACCAGACCGTCCGCATCGAAGCGAAGGACCGATGTCCCCGCCAGCGTGATCTCGACGCCGTTCTCGCGCAGCGCCGCCCACCACTCGATCGCCGCCCGATCGGCACCGACGACCGGCCCGCCCAGCCAGACCCGCACCTCTTCTTCCTCGGAGAAGGCCTGGCTCACGTACTCGCGCACGCCTGCGCGCCGCAGGTAGGGCTCCCGGAACGGCTGGGTCGAGAAGACCACGTCGGGGTGGTAGAGCTCAACGATGGCCTCGGTGTCCTGCGCCTCCCAGGCGCGTTTCCAGGTCTCCGCCCAGCGCCGCGCAGCATCGGTCGTCTCGGTCACCGGCTCATCCTGTCATATGCGACTGGTGGCAGCGTTAAGTGGCTGGAAGACGCGGCAGGCCGCCCGCCTGAGCGTGGAATCGGCGACTTGCGACGTCTCGAGACGTCTAACGCGACTGGTTACGGCATCTGACAGGTTCGTGCGCGACGGGGGCTCAGCGGCGGCGGTCGCTCAGGCCGAAATGACGGTGACCGATACCTGCGCGTCGACGCCGGCCATCACGTGCACGTCTGCCTTGAACTCGCCGAGGGTCTTGATCGGCTCGCGCAGATGGATCGCGTGACGGTCGATCTCGATCCCCTCCTTGGCGATCAGCTCGGCGATCTCGCGGTTGGTAACCGACCCGAAGAGGCGGCTCTTCTCGCCGGCCTTCACCGCGATCTCCAGCTTCAGCTCGCGGAGCCGCTCGGCAGTGGCCTCGGCGGCCTCGCGCTCGGACCGATCTCGCTCCTCGCGCTCGGTGCGATGTCGCTCCCAGTTCTTCAGTGCCCCGGCGTCGGCGATCATCGCCTTGCCGGTCGGCAACAGGAAGTTGCGGGCGTAGCCGTCCTTGACCTCCCGGACGTCACCCTCGCGACCCAGCCCCTTCACATCGTGCTTGAGGATCACCTTCATGCCGGTTTCGATTTCTCTCCCTGGAGTCGGCGTGTGCGCCAGTCGCTCAGCGCGCGCTTGACGAACCGCGTGTCTCGCAGGTCGCCGTAGCGCTCCAGCAGAGCCGGCAGTCGGTCGCGAATCTCGTCATAGCGCGAGCCGAGCAGCCCCCGCAGGCGGGCGAGATCACGGTCCAGGTCTGCGGTGCCGTTGTGCGCCCGCTCGGAGTGCTCGGCCCGGACGTCGGCCGGCGCGTTGGCGATGAACAGGTCCAGTACCAGCAGCAGGACGGTCAGGTCGTCGGCCTGTCCCAGGATCGGGATGGCATCAGGGATCAGGTCGATGGGGACGACCACGTAGGTCAGTCCCGCGACCAGCAGACCCTTCAGCGGCAGTGGCGTGCGGGGGTCGCGGACGAGGCCCCAGACGATGCGGGCGTAGGTGGGAAGCTTCCAGACGAGGCGGGCGAGGCGCAGGTAGCGCCATCGGCCGGACAGGTTCGCGCTCATGCTCCGTCTCTGCTGGGTGGGTGGCGATGATAGCAGAGCTGCCCGCGGGCATCGGTTGACATTAGAACGCCTGTTCTGCTAGCCTGCGGTCGATGACCAGGCACGACGCCGAGCGCAAGCAGAAGATCCTCGAGTGCATCGCCCGCACGGTGGCGGACCGGGGTTACCCGCCGTCGGTTCGCGAGATCGCCGAGACCGTCGGCCTCGCCTCGACCTCGGCCGTCCATCACCACCTCCTCGCGCTCGAGCGGGAGGGCCTGCTCGAGCGTGGACAGCACTCCTCGCGCGCCCTGCGGCTCACCGGTCGCGGCGAGAATGAGCTGGGCTCGGGTGCCGTCCGGCGCGAGGCCCTGCCGCGCAGCCTGAGTCGGGTGACCCCCTTCCGCATGCCGCTGGAACGCGACGCGCTCTCGCTGCCGGTCCTCGGCGAGATCGCAGCGGGCCAGCCGATCGAGGCGTACGAGGATGGCGCGGAGTCACTGGAGGTGCCTCGCTCGCTCCAGGCCCGCGACGACTCCTACGTCCTGCGGGTGCGCGGCAAGAGCATGATCGACGCGCTGATCGACGACGGCGACTACGTGATCGTGCAGCCGCAGGCGACCGCGCACGACGGCGACATCGTGGTCGCCCTGCTCGAGGACAACGGCGTCACCCTCAAGCGCTTCTACCGTGAGAAGGATCGCATCCGGCTGCAACCCGCCAATGCCGAGATGGAGCCGATCTACGCCTCCGAGATCCAGGTCCAGGGGAAGGTGGTCGGGGTGATCCGCCGCCTGACCTAGACCGATGGCGGCGGCCCGAGCCGCCGCGTACGCTGGTGGGACCGATGCCCCCGCAGCCCTTACCGTCCAGCAGCTGAATCGGCCATGAGCCGCACCATCCTGCACGGCGACCTGGACGCCTTCTACGCCAGCGTCGAGGTGCTCGACGATCCTTCCCTTCGCGGCAAGCCGGTGATCGTCGGCGGGGACCCCGGCGCCCGCGGCGTGGTGAGCGCGGCCTCGTACGAGGCGCGACGCTTCGGCGTCCATTCCGCCATGCCGCTGCGCACTGCGGCAAGGCTGTGCCCTACTGGAGTCTTCCTGCCGGGCCGTTTCGACCGCTACCGCGAGCTGAGTGCCCAGGTGATGAAGATCTTCGCCAGCTTCACGCCGCTGGTCGAGCCCATCAGCCTGGACGAAGCGTTCATGGACGTGAGCGGCAGCCTGGCCGCCTTCGGCAGCGGCGAGGCGATCGCGCGCCGCATCAAGCATCGGGTGCTGGACGAGGTCGGCCTGGTCGTCAGCCTCGGCGTCGCCACCAACAAGCTGTGCGCGAAGGTCGCTTCGGACCTGCGCAAGCCCGACGCGCTGGTGGTCGTGCGGCCCGGGGAGGAGGCGGCCTTCCTCGCGCCACTTCCCGTCAGCCGGCTGTGGGGCGTCGGGCCGCAGTCACGCCAGGCGCTGGCCGACTACGGGGTGACCACCATCGGGCAGCTGGCCGCGCTCTCGGAGTCCACGCTGCGACGCCGCTTCGGCACGCATGGCATCGATCTGGCGCGGCGCGCCAGGGGCATCGACCCCTCGCGCGTCGTGCCCAGCCAGGCGCCGAAGAGCATCGGTCATGAGCTGACCTTCAACCACGACGTCACCGATTCCGCTCGCCTTGAGGCGACGCTGCTCGACCTGGCCGAGTCGGTCGCGACGCGACTGCGACATCACGGCATGGCCGCCGGGGCGGTGCAGCTCAAGCTGCGCTACGAGGGCTTCGACACCATCACCCGCCAGGCACCGCTCGACCACCAGGCACGCGACTCCGAGCCAATCTACGCGCTGGGCGTCGCGTTGCTGCACAAGGCGCGGGCCCCGGAGCGCGCGGTCCGGCTGATCGGGCTGACGGCCATTCACCTTTCCGAGTATCAGCAGCTGAGCCTGTTCGATGCGCCGGACCGGACGGATCGGATCAGCCGCTCGATCGACGCGGTGCGTGAGCGGTTCGGTGAGAAGGCGATCACCCGTGCTCGGCTGATCGGTCATCGCGACCGCCGACGGCCCGACTTCGGGGAGCGACCCGAGGCACCGAGCAGCGACCCCGGCGCCTGACCGGACATCGGTCTTGACAAACCGAACGCATGTTCGTAGCCTTGAGCCTGATTAGAACGCCTGTTCGGTCCAGCGTGCGGGCAAACGCTCACTGAAGGAGCAGGTAAGAAACATGGCTCTCGTGAAGATCTCGCCGGTCGAGGCGCGCGTGCGCTGGGATCGGCGCCAGGCTCGTCCGACCAGCGTTCAGATCGGCGACCGGCGGCTGACCGTCACCGCGCTCGACGCGGTCCGCGACGAGACCGCTGCCTACCCCGCCGACCGAGGCCCGCGGACCACCTACCTGGTGGAGACCGATGCTGGCCAGGCTTCCCTCGTCTTCGACGGCCGGCGACGACGATGGTATGTGGAGGCGCTCGACACCGCCGCTTGACGCGCTTTAATCAGGCAAGTGGCTCCCACGAGACGACCCACAGCGGGCCGTCGCCGGTCTCGACTCGTCGCGCCTCGCCACCAGGGTCGACCAGGCTGGTGCGCGTCAACCGAACCCGATTGCCATCAAGCGTTGCGACCGGCCCAACGGCGGGCGACAGCCCGAAGGTGAAGGCCCAGGCCCGCACCTGGTCGTGGATGCGACGCGCCGACAGCGACCAGTCGACCTCCGCGTAGTCCTCCTCGAAGTGGCCGGCCCAGGTGACGCCCTCGGTGGGCTGCAGGTCACCCGGGTCGCCGGCCGCGATCCGGGCCAGCACCTGGGGCAGCAGTCCGATCGCCACCGCTCCCATCCGCGGACCGAGCTGCATGATGTCGAACTCGTCGTCGAGCATCGGGACGGTCGTCTGGGCCAGGATCGGCC
>DASWIE010000097.1:0-7229 GCA_036397815.1 Candidatus Limnocylindria bacterium | reverse complement strand
CGCGCGCGCGTCTGTTCAGCGTGGCGATCCAGGCCCATCGCCTCGAACCGCTTCGCTGCGTCCTCGAGCAATGCCGCGTCCCGTCGCGCGACCGCGAGCGCGCGGGCTGCGAACGGCGTGACATAGAGATCCTCGTTCAGCCATGGCGGGGCATCGGCTTCGATGCGTTCTCGGTCGTCGAGCGCAACGAGGCCGTCGAACAGCTGTGCCCACAGCTGCCAGTTGCCAGAGGTCAGCCAGGCCGGCTGGATGGCATCGATGAGTCGTCGGATCTCGGCCCGATCTTGTCGCGCGATGGCCAGGGCAAGCCAGCGCGGCGCGTGGATCATGCGGTAGCTCCCCATCCCCAGCTCCTCGGCTCGTGCCAGCAGCCGATCCGATTCAGCTTCGTCACCCGCATACGTCCATCCCGTCGCAAGCAGGGTCAGCAGCCCGGCGTTGAACGGGCATGGGGTGGCGAGATTGGCCTCGATCGTTTCCTCGGTTCGCGGCGTGAGCTGTCGGACTGCTTCCCAGTCCGCCTCGGCAGCCTCGACGATCAGGCGGATCCCAAGTCCGTGCACCCGGTGGTGCGGCGTGAGGCCCGCGACGGTCTCCTCCATCCGGGCGGACATCGCGCGGGCGTCGGCGAGCCGGCCGATGCTGGCGTAGAGATCCGCGTTCATGAAGAACGTGTCGGCCACGCGATCCGGGTCGGCGACCTGGGAAATGAGATCGGCGCGCATGGCAGCCACCTCGACAGCCTCGAGGTACTCACCCCGCTCGTGGAGGACGCCCTCAAGAGCTCCCCAGGCGTCCGAACGAAGCACGGGGTCGTCGAGCCGTTCCGCCAACGCCAGGGCGGCACGCGCGGCTTCCACGTCGTCGTTGGCAAGGCTCTGTGCGACGAGCGCTCGGACGCGCGCTGGCGACCCCTCCTCTGAGTCGGCCACCGCGCGGGTGACCCAGTCTGCGGTGAGGCTGTCGTCCAGCCGGCGCTGCCACATTCCCGATCGCAACGCCCACTGAAACGCCAGCTCGGGATAGACCTCACCGGGTGGTGCGCCCAGCTCCAGGGCGCGGTCCATGGCCGCGACGAGACCCTCGCCGTCGTACTTCAGCGCGCTGGCGTGGCCGATCGCGTACCAAAGCACGGCCTGCTGCGCCTGGTCCGGCTCGAGCTCGACCGCGCGGCGGAGCATGGTCACCGCGTCGTCGATCTCGTAGCGCCCGATGGCGAGGTCGGCGGCCTTGCCCAACCAGGTGACGGCCTTGGCGCGCAGCTGCTCGACGTCGCGATCCCTACCTGCCCAGGCGAGGTCCAGGTCCGCTGGTCGAACGGCCGTGGCGTAGTGATGGGCAAGCAGCGGCGCCAGCTCGTCGCGCCCGTCCATTCGGCGGTCCAGCCACGCTGCGAAGTCGGCGTGCAGCTGGGCGCGGCGGCCCCGGGGAAGGGAGCCGTACGCCACCTCGCGGGTAAGGGCGTGCTTGATGGTGTACTCACGCTCTCCCGGCAGGGTGGAGGTCGGGCGGCGGCGCACGAACTCCCGATCCTCCAGCACACCGATGTCCGGCCGCTCTCCCCCGACCAGCTCGTACATCGGGCCTGTCCAAAACGTGCGACCGATCACCGCCGCAGCCTGGAGAGCCTGCTTTTCCGCATCGGGCAGCAGGTCGATGCGCGCCGCGAGCACGGCCTGGACGGAGTCCGGGATGGTAAAGCCCGCGGGGAGCTGCCCGAATGCCCACGAGCCATTCTGCCGTTGCAAGACCCCGCGATCGACGAAGGTTGCGATCAGTTCCTCGACGAAGAAGGGATTGCCTTCGGCGCGCTCGACGACGAGGCTGCGAATCTGCTCGGGGATCTTGGCCCCCAGCAGCTCGCCCAGCAGGCGGCTGGTGTCGGGCGGCGGGAGCGCATCCAGGCGCATGGCCGAGGTGCGGTCCCACGCGCCGCCCCAGGCCGGGTGTCGGTCGAGGAGCTCGGGACGGGCGGTGACGAGGACGAGCAGTGGGCCGGAGACCTGCCCCACCAACGTATCGATGAGGTCGCAGAGCTGGTCCTCGGCCCAATGTGCGTCCTCGATCAGCAGGACTACCGGTCGGTCGCGCGCCAGATCGTCAAGGAACGCGGCCCACGCATCATGCAGGCGCTCGCGGGCCACGAGCGGGTGGAGTTCCTCGCCCGACGCGATCCCGAGCGTCAGCCCCAGGTACGGATGATCGGCGAGCTGCGCGCTGATCGCCTCGGCACTGTCACTCTCGGATATGCCGAAGTGCTGTTTCAGCACCTCGCCCATGGGCCAGTAGGTGGTGCCCTTCCCATACGAGAGCACGCGGCCGGTCCGATGGATCGGCGCCGGCGATTGGCCGGCCAGCCAGTCCGACAGCTCACGCATGAGCCGGCTCTTGCCCACGCCGGCATCCCCGAAGATCGAAACGAGCTGAGGCACGCGCCCAGCAGCCACCCTGGCGTACCGATCACGAAGGTCCGCCAGCTCCGTCTCCCTGCCCACGAACACCGAGGGCATCCCGCGCAGCCCCCGTGGCCGCATGAGTGAAAGCGCACGCAGGACGCGGCGAGCAGGGACGCCCTCAGGCTTGCCCTTGGCCTCGATGATCGTGGGGTGGCCGAACTCGAATGCTCCGAGTGCCGCGCCGACGGTGCGCTCGCCGGCAATGGTCTCGCCGGGTCCGGCGGCCTGCTCCAGCCGGGCTGCCATGTTGACGGCATCGCCGGTTACGAAGGAGCTTCCCTCCCTTGGCCGTCCAACGATCACTTCGCCGGTATTGACACCGACGCGCAAGGCGAGCCGTCCACCAAATAGCTCATTCAGTCGGTCGTGCATGGCGAGGCCGGCATGAAGTGCCCGCTCCGCATGATCCTCGAGCGCAGCCGGGGCGCCGAAAGCTGCCATGACCGCGTCACCGGCGAATTTCTCGACTGTCCCGCCATAGCGCTCGACCTCGTCGGTCATTGCGTCGTAAAAGCGGTTGAGCATCAGGCGGGTCCGCTCGGGGTCCTGCTCGTCCGCCATGGAGGTCGACCCGACGAGATCGGCGAACAGCACGGTCGCGAGCTTTCGCTCTTCGTGCAGCTCCTCGCGGGGCATGGGCGCTGCGCAGTTCGAGCAGAATCTGGCGCGCTCGGGGTTCTCAGCGCCGCAATTCAGGCAGACGATGGACACAGTGGCGTCCTACGCTCGGATGACAAAGACTTTGAAGGTGCGGGCGTCACCATAATTGTCGCCGCCACGGCAAGCGGTTCAAAACTCGGACAGCGAACCCGTGGCGTGGAGCCGCGAGCCGATGATTCCGATGGTGGAACGCGGCCTCCCGTCCGGTACCGTCACTTTCCTGTTCAGCGACGTTCGAGGTCGCCATGCGTCACCTATCACTGATACGCGAACGGGCCGCTGATGCCCGGCTGCGCGTGACGGTTCGATCAGGGAGCACTCACACGGGGTCTGCTAGCCTGCTCCTACGGCGATGGTGTCCGCCGAGGCGCGCGTAGCGCCTGAACCGCCCGCTCGGGCTGATGGCTCCTGGACTGCCGCAGCAGGCCCGGAGCCTTTCTGTTGCCGGGCGGGAGGAAGCATGGACACCACCTACCTCGTCGCCGCGGCCTGGGTTGGGCTCGCCCTGCTGGCGAGCCTCATCTCCATCCGTCTGGCGGTCTCCGTCGCCCTGGTCGAGATCGGGCTGGGCGTCGTGGCGGGCAATGCACTCCGGCTGGAGACGACTCCGTGGATCGATTTCCTCGCCGGTTTCGGCTCTGTGCTGCTGACGTTCCTGGCAGGCGCCGAGATCGACCCGGCCTCGCTTCGACGCCATGCCGTCAAGAGCATCTCGATCGGGACGATTTCGTTCGCCGCGCCGTTCGCGGCGGCCTTCGCCTTCGCCTATTTCGTCGCCGGCTGGAAACTGCAGGCGGCAGAGATAGCCGGTATCTCGCTTTCTACCACGTCGGTGGCGGTCGTCTACGCAGTGATGATCGAATCGGGCCTGGCCGACGAGGAGTTGGGCAAGCTGATCCTGGCCGCCTGCTTCGTCACCGACCTTGGCACTGTGCTGGCGCTCGGCATCCTGTTCGCCGATTTCAGCCCACTCCTGATCATCTTCGGCGTCGCAACGATTCTCTCGCTGGTCGTGGTCCCTTGGCTGTTGCGTTGGTTCCTGCGGCATCTGTCGGGGCGGGTCTCGGAACCCGAGATCAAGTTCCTGTTCCTGGTGCTGTTCGCATTGGGCGGGCTGGCCGCTGCCGCCGGCAGCGAGGCAGTCCTGCCGGCCTACCTCATCGGTCTGGGCGTCGCAGGCGTCTTCGTCCGGGACCGCGTCCTCGTCCACCGCATGCGGGCGACCGCCTTCTCGCTGCTGACGCCGTTCTACTTTCTCAAGGCTGGGCTGCTCGTCTCGCTTACCGCGGTCGTCGCAGGCGCGGGCCTGATCGCAGCCTTCCTGTTGGTGAAGCTCGGGGCGAAGGTGGCGGGCGTGTGGCCGATAAGCCGCGGGCTCGGGCTCGGCACGCACGAGGCGAACTACACGACGCTCCTGATGTCGACCGGGCTTACCTTCGGCTCGATCTCAGCGCTGTTCGGACTCACTCACGGGTATATCGATCAGGGCGCTTATGCGGTGCTCGTCACGACCGTCATCCTCTCCGCCGTCGTGCCGACGCTCATCGCGACCACGTTCTTCGAGCCCCGTGTTCGCGAGGCGATCGAGGTCGAGGAGATCGAGGCCGCCGAGGAGATCGACGCCGGGCCGATCCCGCATCCCGGAGTTTCGATCGAGCGGGAATAGACGTGCGGCCTCTAGGCCCCTAGGCCGGCAAGCTCGTCCTTTGGCTCGCGGCCCATCAGCTCCGCCACGGCCACCATCGGCGGGCGGCCGTCGTGGACGACCGCTGCGACCTGCTCGGCGATCGGCAGCTCCACGCCATGCTCGGTGGCAAGCTCGAGCGCACCGCGCACCGTGAAGACCCCCTCGGCGACGCCGTTGAGCCGCGCGGCGGCATCGGTCCAGGACACGCCGGAGGCCATCAGCTCGCCCGCACGCCGGTTGCGGGAGAGCGGGCTCATGCAGGTGGCGATCAGATCCCCCACACCGGCCAGCCCGGCGAAGGTCACCGGATGCGCGCCGGCCGCCACACCCAGTCGCGTCATCTCGGCCAGGCCGCGCGTGATGATGCCGGCCTTGGCGGAGTCGCCAAAGCCCAGCCCGTCGACGAACCCGGCGGCCAGCGCTACGACGTTCTTCAGCGCGCCGCACAGCTCCACGCCGACCACGTCCGGATTGGTGTAGACCCGGAAGCGATCCGACGCCAGGACCGATGCGAGCTCGGCAGCCAGATCGGCCTCCTCCGAGGCGACCACGGTACCGGCCGGCTTGCCGTCCGCGATCTCCCTGGCCAGGTTCGGTCCGGAGAGGACGGCGACCCGACGCCCGGGCAGCTCCTGGGCGATCACCTCGCTCATGCGCAGGTGCGTGCCCTCCTCGATCCCCTTCACCACGCTCAGCAGGGCGGCATCCGGGTAGAGGCGATCCGCCAGGCGGCGCAGCGTGCTGCGGAGGTGGGCCGATGGGACCGCCAGCACGAAGAACCGATGCGGCTCGGCCAGGTATCCCTCGTCAGTGGCAACGCGAACGTTTGGCGGGAACACGATCCCGGGCAGGTAGCGACGGTTCTCGCGAACCGTGGTCAGCTGCTCGTTGGCCTCGGGCGTGTGCGCCCAGAGCGTGACCGGGCGCTCGGCAGCGGCCAGCTTGACGGCGAGGGTCGTGCCCCACGCCCCGGCGCCGATGACGCCGATCTGGTCGGTCATGGCTACTCGACCTCGATGGTCTCCCGGGTCGGCGCCTCGACGGCGGGCTTGTCGGCCAGCTTCGAGATCCAGTGGTCCAGGTAGCTGCGCGCCGCCATTAGCTGCTCGCGTCCGGCGGCCTTCATGTGATGTCGCGTCTCGTCCGGGAAGACGTTGCGCATCACCGCCCAGAAGGCAGTCTCCATGCTCTCCCGCGACTCACCTCGACGCATCCGCCGCTCCAGCTCGGCGATGCGCGCCTCCAGGCCCGTCGTTCTTGGCTCATCCATGTACGCCACCTCCAGTCGTGCCACGCGGCGGAGCCGCGAAGCGGATCTTCAAAACATGTTCGTCGAACTTTGCGCCTCGCGTCGGCGCGTCGACAAGTGCCCTCGGCAGGACCACGTTGCGCCGCCAGGTACCAACCTCGATCACCAGCTCGTCAGCGTGACGCGAGAGCGCGATCTCTTCCTTCATTGCGAAGGGCAGCTCAACCGACAGGACGAACTCGCCGTTCTCGCGCGCCACCGCGTACGGGCGTCCGCGGTAGAACGGCACTGAGGGATCGGCTTCACCGTACAGCTGCCCCCCGAGCTCGGTAAGGACCGACAGCCCGATGACCTCACGGTCCAGGAACGGAGCGCGAAGGATTGGGATGGGTGCGAAGGCCTGCTCGACCATCGGTGCATACCGCTGCTGCATCTCATGCCAGCCCTTGAAGTACTGCCAGCCCACACCGTCAGGCAGCACCCGGTTGGCAACCACCAGGTCAGTCGGATAGCCGTACAGGTGGAAGTAGGTGAACGAGCGCTGCGCCTCCTTGATGACAACCTGCTCGAGCGTGAGCACCAGGCGAACCGAGGTTCGATCCGGGTCGATCAGCAGGTCGTGCATGTGCTCCAGACGGCGGAAGAGCTCCTCGCCAGCATTGAAGACCTCATCGCCGGGCATCGGCATGCCGACCACACGCTGGATCAACGGTCCGGTCAGCTTTGTGATCCGCCGACCGATCGGCTCAATCTTCTCCATCCACCACTTGCCCGCCTCGGGCAGGGACAGGAGGCGCAGCGTTTCACCGGTCGGCGCGGCGTCGACGACGATCACGTCATAGTCGCCCGAATCGTGGTGCTCGGCGATCCAGAGCAAGCTGCCGACCTCGTCCATGCCCGGCAGCACGGTCATCTCCTCGGCGAGCACCTCGTCAAGGCCTCGCCAGCGCAGCACGCTGGCGGCGTACTCCTGAATCCGTCCCCAGTAGCGGCCGACGTTGTAGTAGACGTCCGACTCCTGCGCCCAGAGGTTCGGTGCAATCTCCGTTGGCTCCGGCCCAAGCTCGATGCCGAAGACGTCGGCGAGGCTGTGGGCGATGTCGGTCGAGAGGACGATGGTGCGGTATCCGCGCTGCGCGCAGGTCAACGCGGTCGCCGCCGCGATGCTGGTCTTGCC
>DASWIE010000096.1:0-2785 GCA_036397815.1 Candidatus Limnocylindria bacterium | reverse complement strand
CGGACTCGGCCGCCCGCTGCCTCGCGAGCTCGAGGTCATAGAGGCGGGAGCGGAGCACGGACATCGCCTTGGCCTTGTTCTTGTGCTGGCTCTTCTCGTCCTGGATCGC
This sequence comes from Candidatus Limnocylindria bacterium, assembly GCA_036397815.1. Classification (GTDB taxonomy): domain Bacteria; phylum Chloroflexota; class Limnocylindria; order QHBO01; family QHBO01; genus DASQFY01. Next base: position 2,676 of record DASWIE010000096.1, on the reverse strand, counting down.
CACCACCAGGCCGCTCGGCAGGTGGGTCACCCGCACCGCCGAGTCGGTGGTGTTGACGCTCTGGCCGCCCGGCCCGCTGGAGCGGTACACGTCGATGCGCAGTTCGCGATCCGGAATCTCGATCTCCACCTCCTCCGCCTCGGGGAGCACGCTGACGGTGGCGGTCGAGGTATGGATCCGGCCGGACGACTCCGTGACCGGAACGCGCTGGACGCGATGCACGCCACTCTCGTACTTCAGGCGCGAGAAGGCGCCCCGGCCAGTCACCTCGGCTATCGCCTCCTTGAAGCCGCCCGCCTCGCTCTCGCTCGCGGAGAGGAGCTCCACCTTCCAGCGGCGCCGCTCCGCGTACCGTGCGTACATGCGGAACAGGTCCGCCGCGAAGAGGGCCGCCTCCTCCCCACCGGTGCCGGCGCGGACCTCCAGGATCACGTTGCGGTCGTCATTCGGATCGCGCGGCACGAGCAGGAGCCTCAGCTCGGCGGCCAGCTCCTCCTCGCGCTTCTCCAGCGTCTCCAGCTCCTCGCGGACCATGGCGCGCACCTGGTCGTCCGGGTCGCGGGCCAGCTCACGCGTGGAGGCCAGCTCCTGGCGGACACGATTCCAGGCCCGAATGGCGGCCACCACCGGCTCCAGCCGCGACAGCTCCCGGCCAAGGTCGCCGAGACGGCCGGGATCCTGCGCCACGCCGGGAGTCGACATCTCTCGCGCCAGCTCGTCGTACCGCGCTTCGATCCCGCGCAGCCGGTCGATCATGCGCCGCTGGGGGACGGCGAGCTCGCCACGGCCGGTTCCGCGGCCGATCGGTCGGAGGCCAGGCACGACTCCAGCGATGCGATGCTGACCTCGAGCATGCCGTGATCCGGCCGTCGGGTGGTCAGCGCCTGCAGCCAGAGGCCGGGCTGGTAGATCGCGCGCACCAGCCGATTGCCGTAATGACTGGCGCCGAAACGGACCAGCTCGTAGCTGACCGCGGCGATCACGGGCACGAGCGCGATTCGCGACAGGAAGAGGAGGGGCAGCGGGACGCCGCCGCGCGGGATGAGGCTGAAGAAGAAGATGCTGATCACGACCACGATCAGCAGGAAGGTGGTGCCGCAGCGGGTGTGCGCAGTCGAGAAGCGGTCGACCTCCTCCGGCGTGAGCGGCCGGTTCGCCTCGTGGGCGCTGATCGCCTTGTGCTCCGCCCCGTGGTAGGCGAAGACCCGCTTGATCTCACCCATGAGACCGATGAGACCGATATAGCCGACGAAGATCGCCAGCCTGATCCCTCCCTCGGCCAGGTTGGCGAGCAGGTCGGAGTCGGATGCGCCCTCGGCGAAGGTCGAGAGGAAGAGGGGCAGGACGAAGAAGAGCCCGACGGCGAAGCCGATCGAGAAGATCATGGTGCCGATCATCATCGGCCGGCTGATCTGGATGTCCTCGCCCTCTGAGGCGATGGCCGCCGAGCGCATCAGCATCCGCGTCCCGAGCACCAGGGCCTCGTACAGCACCAGCACCCCGCGGACGAACGGGATCTTGAGCCAGCGCCCCGCGCGCAGGGCGCCCGGCAGCGGCTCCGAGAAGGTCCGGATCTCACCGGACGGCGGGCGCACGCTCATCGCCACCGTAGTGCGGCCGCGCATCATGACGCCCTCGATCAGCGCCTGGCCGCCGTAGAAGAAGTCTGGCATCCGGAAGCGCGGGCGCGCGCCCGACCCGGCGATCGCCTGGATCACGAGTGGCCCGGCCGCCATCAGCAGCTCGGGGACGACGAAGAGGAGGTGCGGCGCCAGGCGCGCCGGCCACCCGGTCAGGGCGCGGCGCATGTCACGACTAGCGCTGCGCGCGCTCCATGCGTCGCTGGAACCGCTCGACCTGGCCGGCGGTATCGACGATGTTCTGCGTCCCGGTGTAGAACGGGTGGCAATTTGAGCAGACCTCGACGCGGATCGACTCCACGGTCGAGCCCACGGTGAACGTGGTGCCACAACCGATGCAGTGGACCTGCGCCTGATGGTACTGCGGATGAATCTCTGCCTTCACTGAGGATCTCCTGCGCCGCGCGAACGACTAGGCCGGCGGCTCGGCCGTGATGATGCTGACCCGCTTCCTGGCGCGGGTCTCGTGGCTGAACTTGACGCTGCCGTCGGCGGTGGCGAAGAGCGTGTAATCGCGCCCCATCCCGACGTTCTCACCGGGATGAAACGTGCTGCCGCGCTGGCGCACGATGATCGTGCCGGACAGCACCTGCTGCCCGTCGCCGCGCTTCACGCCCAGCCGCTGGCCGTCCGAGTCGCGTCCGTTCTTGCTGCTGCTGCCAGCCTTCTTGTGTGCCATTGCTCGTTACTCCTCGGCCTTCGGCTTGGCCGCGCGTCGTGCTGGCGCTGCCCGCCGTGCCGGCTTCGGCTTTGTTTTCGATGCCTCAGCGCTCGCCTTCGGCGCGGCGGCCTCTCCCTTGGTGGCGGCCTTCGCCCGACTCGCGCGAGGCTTCGGCGCTCGTGGCGCGGCCGCCTTCTTCGGGGCCTGCTCGACGTCGGCGACGGCCTCCGTCTTGGTCTCGGGCTCGGCCTTGGCCTTCGCCCGTGGGCTGCCATTCGCGTTGATGGCATCGATCCGCACCCGCATCAGGTGCTGCCGATGGCCGGTCCGACGGCGGTACTTGACCTTCTGCTTGAACTTGAAGATGACGAGCTT
>DASWIE010000095.1:0-2626 GCA_036397815.1 Candidatus Limnocylindria bacterium | reverse complement strand
CCGGGAGCCCCCGAGTCCCCCATCGGTCACGTGACGAACGGCGTCCACACCCAGAGCTGGGTGGGCCCCGAGATGCGAAAGCTGTACGCGAGACACCTGTCGGCCTCCTGGGAGGACCACCTTCTCGAGCCGGAGCTCTGGAGCCGCGTCCACCAGATCCCCGACGAGGAGCTCTGGACGGCGCGGCGGCGGCAGAAGGAGCGGCTGATCCGCGCGGTCCGCGAGCGGCTCCTGGTCCAGGCGGCCCGCCACGGGCTGGCCCCCGACGAGCTGCGGCGCGTGGAGACGCTGCTCGACCCGAACGCCCTGACCATCGGGTTCGCCCGCCGCTTCGCCACCTACAAGCGCGCCGACCTCCTCTTCAGCGATGAAGAGCGCCTGGCCCGGCTCCTGTCGAACGAGGAGCGCCCGGTGCAGGTCATCATCGCCGGCAAGGCCCATCCGGCGGATCGGCCCGGCCAGCGCGTCATCCAGCGCATCTTCGAGCTGTCACGCTCGCTCCGGCTCCGCGGTCGCGTCTTCATGCTCGAGGACTACGACATGCGTGTGGCGCGCTTCCTGGTGGGCGGCGTCGACCTCTGGCTGAACAACCCCCGACGGCCGCTCGAGGCGTCCGGCACCTCCGGTATGAAGGCGGCGATCAACGCGATCCCCAGCGTCAGCATCCTGGATGGCTGGTGGGACGAGGGCTTCAACGGCGAAAACGGTTGGGCGATCGGCGACCGGCAGGCAGACTCGGACGACGAGACCGATCAGGACGCCGCCGACGCCGACGCGCTCTACCGGTTGCTGGAGGAGGAGATCGTTCCTCGTTTCTTTGCGCACGATGACGATGGCCTGCCGCGGGACTGGATCGGCACCATGCGCGCCGCGGCACGGGCGGCGATCTGGCAGTTCAGCAGCGCCCGGATGCTGCGCGAGTACGTGGAGCAGCTCTACCTGCCCGCCGCCGCGGCCACGGAACCCGCCACTGCCCGTTAGCGGTCGTGGCTGGCGCTCCCACCGCGGCCCCTCTCTGAAACTTCGCAAATGCTCATGTGGGGAGCGTTACGGGGATTAGGGGCCTGATTTCCGCGGCCGCCGGCCACGAGCCACGCTCAGGACGAGCGCCCGGCACGCCCGCAAACGGCTCTTCGCCCCGCTAACGCTCCTGTGGCGAGCATATGCGAGAAATACTGGAGGCCGTCTCCTCGCCCGATCGCGGGCCAGCACCGCCAGTGCTGTATCCGACCGCAATCGGGCGGAATGCGTCGCGGTGAGTACTGGCAGTTCATACCGACGCACATCTGCGCGTGTCGTCCGTCGCTGAGAGCACCGGGAGTGCTGTGTGCAGCCGGGCAGTAGGGAGCATCGGTCTGGAAGCACATCCTAGGGCAGGTAGTAGCGCGGGTTCTCCCAGACCCCGTGGTCGTTCACCGCAAAGTGCAGGTGGCAGCCGGTCGAGAAGCCGGTCGAGCCCTCGTAGCCGAGGCGCTGCCCGACGGTCACGGGTTGCCCGGCATCCACGATGAGGTTGGTGCTCATGTGCCAGTACCAGGTCTGGACCCCGCCCCCGTGGTCGATCACCACGCCATAGCCGGGATCCCACGGCCACAGCGGCCGGCCCGAGGCCACCACCACGCCGGTGCCGGCCGCGAGTATCGGCTCGCCGCAGCCGCCGGCCATGTCGATCCCGCCGTGGAAATGCGGGTAGTACGTGCCGCGATAGGTGTACGGCGGCTCCATCCAGAAGCTGGTGGGACCCCACTCCTGGGTGATGACGAAGGATGCCTCCGGCCATGCGAAGCCGCGAGCGGAGATCTGCCCGCCCCGGTTGCGCGCCTGCTCGGCGGCTCGCCGGCGAGCCTCCGCCAGCGCGGCCTGCTCGGCCACGAGCTGGTTGACGAGCCGGTTGGCGGCCGCGAAGGCCCGCTCATTGGCGGCTACCTGTTCGGCGACGTTGCCCTGCGCCTCGAGGGCGGCGTTCAGGGCGGCCTCCTGCTCGGCCTTCTTCCGCTCGGCCGCGGCCTTGAGCTCTGCGGTCTGGCGCTCCAGCTCCTCCAGCTCCGCCTGCCTGGCGGCGAGGAGCCGCTCCTCGGCTGACGCGGCCTTGCGAGACTCGCTCAACGCCGCGCGGCCGTCGGCAAGCGTCTCCTTCTGGATCACGAGCTGCTCGCGAATGACGCGGATCTCGGCGGCCAGCGCCTTGTCCTGCTCGGAGACGGTCAGCAGGTAGCCCACCTGGCTGGTGGCCGTGTCCAGCGACTCGGCAGACAGCAGGACCTCAAGGAGGCTGATCTGGGTGCGCTCGTAGGCGGAGCGCATGTGTTCCTCGAGCAGCGTCTCGCGGGCAGCCAGCTCGCGGTTCTGCTCGGCGATGTCGAAGGCGACCGTTCGGAGCTCGTCGTCCAGCGCGGCGATCTGGGCGCGCAGCTCGGCCAGGCGGGCCGTGATCTCGGCCACCTGCACGCGCACCTGCTCGAGCAGGCCCAGCACGCGCTGGTACTCGGCGGTGACCTGGGCAAGCTCGGCCTTGGCGATGTCGAGCCGCTTGGAGAGCTGGGCGGAGGTGGCCTTCAGCTGCGCGAGCTTGGCGCGCTGGTCCGCCAGCTGGCGCTCGATCGACGCCTTCTGGGCTCTCGCCTGA
>DASWIE010000094.1:0-31150 GCA_036397815.1 Candidatus Limnocylindria bacterium | reverse complement strand
CAGGATCGCCTGGCATCGCGACAGCAGGGCCTCGAGCACCTCCAGCTTGCCCGATACCTTGGCGCCGCCGATGATCGTGTGGAACGGCCTGGCAGGGCGGTCCATCAGGCGCGAGAGCGCGCTCAGCTCGCGCTCGAGCAGTAGCCCGGCCACGGCCGGCAGAAAATGGGTGATCCCCTCGGTCGAGGCGTGGGCTCGGTGGGCCGACCCGAACGCGTCGTCGACGTAAATGTCGGCCATCTCGGCCAGCGCCGTGGCAAAGCCGGGGTCGTTGGCCTCCTCCTCCGCGTGGAAGCGAAGGTTCTCGAGCAGCAACAGGTCGCCGGGGCGAAGCTTCTCGACCGCGGTCGTCACGCCAGGACCCAGGGCGTCGCCGGTCATGCGCACCGGGCGGCCGAGGAGCTGGCTCAGGCGATCCGCGACGGGCTTGAGACGGAACGCGTCGTTGACCTTGCCCTTCGGCCGGCCGAGGTGGCTGGCCAGCACGACGCTCGCTCCCTGGTCGAGGAGGTAGATCAGGGTCGGCAGGCTGGCGCGGATCCGGGTGTCATCGGTGATCCGACCGTCGTCGAGCGGCACGTTGAGGTCCGCTCGCAGAAAGACGCGCTTGCCACGAACGTCGATGTCGCGAACCGTCTTCTTGTTCATGCCACTCGGCCTACAGCCGCTCCACCATGAAGCTGGCCAGGTCGGCGACCCGACAGCTGTAGCCCCACTCGTTGTCGTACCAGGCGATCACCTTGAGCAGGTTGTCGCCGGTGACCAGCGTGGACTGGGCATCCACGATGCTCGACCGCTCGTCGCCCTTGAAGTCCATGCTAACGAGCGGCTCTTCCGTGTAGCCGAGCAGCCCGCGCATCGGTCCATCCGCAGCTTCGCGCAGCGCCGCGTTCGCCGTCTCCACGCTCACCGGCCGCGAGGTGATTGCCACGAAATCGATGACGCTCACGGTCGGCGTTGGCACGCGCAGCGCGAAGCCGTCGAACCTGCCCTTCAGCTCCGGGATCACGAGCGCCAGGGCACGCGCAGCTCCCGTGCTGGTGGGGATGATGTTCTGGCCCGCGCTTCGAGCGCGGCGCAGGTCCTTGTGGAAGACGTCGAGCACGTTCTGGTCGTTGGTGTAGGAGTGGATCGTGGTCATCAGGCCGCGCTCGATCCCGAAGCTGTCCCACACGACCTTGGCCGGCAGCGCCAGCCCATTGGTGGTGCACGACGCATTGCTGACGATGTGGTGGCGCTCCGGGTCGTAGGCGGCCTCGTTGACGCCGAGCACGATCGTGACGTCCTCGTTCTTGGCCGGGGCGCTGATGATCACCTTTCGAGCGCCGGCGTCCAGGTGCGCCTTCGCCCTGGTGGCATCGGTGAAGATGCCGGTCGACTCGATCACCAGCTCGACGCCGAGATCCTTCCAGGGCAGCGCGGCGGGGTCCTTCTCGCTGAAGGCCTTGATCACGTGCCCGTCGACCGTGATCTGGCCCTCGCCAGCGCTGACCTCGCCGGGGTAGCGGCCGTACGTGGAGTCGTACTTGAACAGGTGCGCATTAGTGGCGGTCGGCGCCAGATCGTTGATGGCGACCACCTCGAGGCGCTCGGGCGCTCGCTCGAGCATGGCCTTGAGGGTCTGACGACCGATGCGTCCGAATCCATTGATGCCGATGCGGGTCACGCCGGGCTCCTCATCTGTCCATGGCGGTAGGCGGGATCGTTCAGTCGCTCATTGACGATCGGCAGCGAGCCGATCAGCGACACGTCGTCGCCGTGCTCGGCCAGCAGCAGACGCACGCGACGCGCCGGAGTCGGGAAGGCGCGCCGATCGATCTCGACGCGCACCGCGTCGAGAAGGTCGGGGTGGTGCACCGCGATGCTGCCGCCCACCACGATCACCTCGGGATTGAGCACGTTCACAAGGCTGGCGCACATGGCCCCGATGGCGGTCCAGGCGCGATCCAGCACGGCGCGGCAGGCGGCGTCGCCATCGTCCGCGGCGCGGGCCACGAGGGCTGCGTTGACCTGCGCCGGATCAGTGACCAGGGCGGCCAGGCGCGGCGCGAGACCCCTGGCCAGCAGGTCTCGGCCATCGCGGGCGATGGCCGTGCCCGAGCCGATCGCCTCGGCGTGACCCGGCGAGCCGTCGCCGCAGATCGGACCATCCAGCTCCACGGTCATGTGGCCGATCTCGCCGGCGGTCGCGTCCTTGCCGATCAGCGGCCGCCCGTCGAGGACGATGCCGCCACCGATGCCGGTCGACACGGTCACGTAGATCACGTCGTCCGCGCCTCTGGCCGCGCCGTGACGCCACTCGGCCATCACCGCCACGTTCGTATCGCGCTCGAGGAAGGCCGGCAGCCCAACCGTCGCCTCGACCCGTTCGACGAGCGGCACGTCCCGCCAACCGGCGAGATTGGGCGGTGCCACGACCACGCCGCGCCACGGGTCGAGCGGACCCGGCGAGGCGATGCCGATTCCGGCCGGTGGGGTGAGCTCCGAAGCACGAGCGTCGGCCAGGACCTCCGTGGCAAGGCGGCAGATGCGATCGATCACCGCCTCCACGCCCTCCTCGTCGTCGGTGTCGACGGCACGGCGGCAGGCGACGACGAGGTCAGGGCTCACGTGCGCGGCGCGGATTCGGGTGCCGCCGAGGTCGATCGCCAGGATCGGCTGGCCGGCTGGCTCATCCACTGCTCGGTGCATTGTACCGCCGCCCATCGGCGGCGGATGACGGCGGCCGCCCGGCGTCGGCCCTCGGATCGGTTGCCCGCCGATGGCGCGCGGCCGGGCGGCCGCCGCGCGAGTGGTTTCCGATCGCCCCGCCCTGGGCCAGCGCGATCGGTCGATTCCCTGAGTTCGGAGATCAGCCGCCGATCTTGAACATCTTGGTGCCACAGACCGGACAGATGCCCTGCGTCGCAGGCTTGCCGTTCTTCATCGTGATCCGCTGCTCGCTGCGCATGTCACGCTTGGCCTTGCACTTGACGCAATACGCGTTGGTCGCCATCGGTTTGAAGCCTCCTTCTCCGGCGCTGGTGCCGGATCTGCAGTTACCGCTCCCCGGCTCGCCTGCCGATCAACGAGGACCAGCGTTCACGGGGATCGCTGTCCTGCTCGGTGTCTATCTCCCAGAGCAGGTGGATGCCAGCCAGTCCGGCATCGATACAGCGCGCCTCCGCGGCCTCCTTCGCCGCGTCTTCGAGAAAAGTCCCATCGACCCGCTGTGCGTAGGTCGCACAGACCGTGCCGGCTCGGAGCCCCGCCAGGCCCGCCAGCACGAAGAGTGCCGACGACTCCATCTCGAGGTTCGCGACGCCTTGGCGCCGCAGCTCCTCCGCAAGGTGAGGATAGCGAACTGGGAGCGTGCGCATCTGTCTTCCCTGCGGAGCGTAAAACCCGCTCGCCGTCGCGGTCAGCCCTACGTGGTAGGTGATGCCCAGCGTTCGGCATGCCGATTCCAGGGCCCAGACGACGTCGCGATGGGCGATGGCCGGGTAGCCGGGGTGCACGTAGAAGTCGGTCGTGTTCTCGAGACGGACCGCGCCGATCGAGATGACGAGGTCACCGGCACGGATGTCCGGCTGCAGGGCACCGCTCGATCCGACGCGCACGAGGGTGGCCCGGTCGGTGATCTCCAGCACCTCGGCCATCACGATCTCGACGTTGTCGGTGCCCATCCCGGTCGACATGGCCGAGATCCGCATCCCGCGGTACGACCCCGTCGCGGTGGTGATCTCACGGTTGCTGCGCTCGAGCTCGATGCTGTCCCAGCGACTCGACACCAGTGCCACCCGACCGGGGTCGCCCACCAGCAAGACATACTCGGCCAGCTCACCGCGCTCGAGCGCGATGTGGTACTGGCGGTCGCCGGTGGTCGGGTGGTCGGCGCGTGAAACCTCGCTCACGAAGCGGCAGCACCTCTCTACGAGCGTGGACCCGGTCAGGTCGGCGGGAGTATACGCCCGCCCCTCCGCGGTGAGCTGCGCTGCGGGACCTCATCCGAGGGTCCACCGTCGAGCACGGTGAGCGGTATCAGCCGCGTGATCGCATCCGGCTCGGCGCCCTGCGCGGTCCGTGCGGTCCCATCGCCGTCCGCCTCCTGGCCGGGTGGAGCCTGCGGCATGGCTTCTCGCAGCCGCCCCAGCAGGCCGGGAGTGACCGCCAGCCGGGCGCCGCCCAGCAGGAGGAGCCCGCCGAGGAGGAGCCCCATGACTCCCGGGCTCGGTCCGGCATCGGGCTCAGGTCCGACCAACCCAGCGGGACCGACCACGACCTGCGGCTCCGACGCCGTCGGGATCGCGCGAGCGAGTCGCGGAACCGAACCCTGCGGGGAGTCGCCCTCGGCCGGATCGGCCCCGTCGGCCCCGTCTCCCGGCTCCCTCTTGGCACTTGAACCTCCACGGCTGGCGCCGGCCCCGCCCGCAGCGGCTGCGGCGTTCGCCACCGGTCGCGCCAGCACGCTGACGTCCGCATCGGCTCGAGGCCAGACCCGGTAGCCGCGCGTCGGCTGCTGCGACGTGGTGTCCTGGCCAAGCACGCCGGTCACCTCGATCCAGGCACCGGGTACCAGGGCCGCGGTCGTGATCCGGGCGCGCGGCGAGAGGAAGACGCGTCCCGGACCCGAACCGTCGTCCAGGTCGAAGTAGCTGTTGCCGGCGCTGGTGCGCTGCAGGTTTCCGGCGATCGCGCCGCGGACCACCACCAGGAGCGCCTCCTGGCCCTCTCCCAGTCGCCCCGTTGCGAGGCGCAGCGGGCTCGGCTCCGCCTGGTGGCCCAGGCGCTGTGCCGCCGCGGTCACCCGCAGGCTGAGCATCCCGGCCTTGGTCGAGCGCGTTCCGCTCAGCTCCACGAGCTCGCCACGCGCAAGGGAGCCTGCCTCGTCGCCAAGGCGGATGAGAATCCCACCGGACTCGTCCTGGATGGCCGCGCTTCCCGGCTCGGTCAGGCCAGACGGAAGGGTGACCACGCCTCGCACCCGGACCCGCTGCCCACTGGTGGCCGACCGCGCCGTCGAGATCGAGACGAGGGCAGGCGCCGGCGAGGCGCTCGGCGAGCTGCCGGGCGTCGGCGAGCTGCCGGGCGTCGGCGAGCCGCCGAGCGTCGGCGACGCGGAAGGCGAGCCAGCCGGGGTCGGAGATGAGCTCGGCTCCGGCGTCTCGATGGGTGGAGGGACGACCGCGACGACGTCCGCGGCGTTTCGGGGCTGGACGCGATAGCCAGCGCTGCCGGCGCCGGTTGAGTCGCGCTGCCCGACCACGCCGTGCAGCACGAGGCCGGTTCCGCGCTCCCAAGCATCAGTCTCGATTCCGGTCACGTCGCCCACGACGACCCGAATTGGGCCGCTGCCGTCGTCGAGATCGAAGGCGAGGCCACCGCTCAGCTCGGTGGCGGCTGATGCGATCTCGCCCGTCACGGCGACCAGGCGGCCTTCAACCTGCTCACCGATGGAGCCGGTTCCGGCGGCCGCCGGAACCGGATCGCCGGCAGCGCCCAGCACCGTGACCTCAGCCACCGTCGCGCGCAGCGTGCGCTGGTGATACCTGTCATCCACGATCCCGGTCGCGCGCAGCAGGACGCCGCTGGGGAAAGTCCCGTCGCTCAGCAGGAGGGCGATCCCACCCGTTTCGTCCGCGACGTAACCCCCGCCGTCGGCGAATGAGCCATCGGTCAGGGAGACCGCCTGGATCGTCGCCTGGCTCCCATCCGGCAGAGCGCGCGCGTCGGCCACCGTGACCAGGGTCGCTGGCGGGCTCGGCGTCGGCTCCGGGGTGGGATCCGGGGTTGGCTGTGCGGTGGGCTCGGGCGTCGGCGGCACAGTCACGTCAGGCGAGGGAGAGGCCGTCGGCGAGGGCGTGATCTCCCCGGATGCGCTGGGAGCGGGCGTGCCCGACGGAACGGGAGGGGAACCGGAATTCTGAGGGTCGGGCAGCTCGCGTTCGACGAAGTCGATTGCGTTCTGTCCCGTGTCCTGCGTGGATCCTGCCGCGCCGCCCGGCAACCGCTCGATCGAGTGGCCACCCGCCGCCGCGACGGGCGGAGACCCCTCCAGCCATGCGCTGGCGGCGTTCCCCCATCCGACCGCGTCGATGGCGCTCGAGGCCCCCACGATCCGGAGCGCGATGCTGCCGCCGGTCGCCGCCAGGCCATTCGCATAGGTCAGGTCAGCGATGGTGGCGTAGAGCCCCGCCTCGTTCGCGATGAGCAGGTGAGCGCCCGGTGCGATCTCCGGCGATCCGGCTGGCCACAGCGCCTTGCGAGTGATTGTGCCGCCGCTGGCCGTCACGTAGATCAGCTCCGTGCCCTCGATCGGCAGGGCGATGGTCGCCGGGTTGTACAGCTCCACGAACTCGTCCGATGCACTGGCGCCTCCAGCCGCGATCTCGCTCACCAGCAGATGGCCGGCCGCGTCCTCCGCGGCCAGGTCGAATGCGCCCGGCGCGGATGAGCCGATCTCCTGCACGCCCAGCGCGCTGGGAAGGATCGAGGCAGCCAGCAGCAACGCGGCCACGCAGGCGCTGAGCCGGCGCCGAAGCGCCGCACGGATGAAAGGACGAGACACGCGGCACCTCCGGGCGGGAGGGGTGCAGGCGGCCGGTGAGGCCTCGAAGGGTGCCGAATGGCCGCGTATCAGCCGCTTACCGGACGCTTATCGGACGGCGCCGGCGGCCGTACCGATTCCCCTCGCGTACAATCGCCGCCCATGTCGAACCGAAGCAGCCGCATCGCTGCCGCGAACCGGGCGGAGGCGCGTCGCCGCGCGCGGTACATCGCCCAGGGCCGTGAGCTGGAAGAGGCCGAGGAAGAGCAGGAGGCAGAGAGTCCCGCGGCGCGGAGAGCGAGCCCCCTCAGCGGCGGTTTTCTGACCCGACTCTTCCCGGCGGCTCCGCCGTTGCCCGGCAAGCCGGATCCGCTCGCCGGATTCACCTACAGCGGGCCGCTGCGTGGCCTCGTATCGGGGCTCTACCTCCTCGCCCAGAACCCCAGAGCGTGGGTCGTGCCCGCCGTGATCTGGGCCGTGGCCGAGCTCATGTTCCGGCTCGGCATTCCCGATCCGCTGTTCGGTACGGTGGCCTCCCTGGTCGCGTTCGGCGCGCTGATCGCCGCCGGCTGGGTGGGATGGCAGCGCCCGTGGGCCTTCGGGCTGGCGGCCGCGGTGCTGGGCGTCATCCTGTTCACCGGCATCCTGGGCACCGCGGCTGTGCTCGCTCGAGTGCCGGGAGCCAGCACCGCGTACATCGGCCTTGCTTCGCAGGAGATGCTGCAGCTGGCCTTCGGCGCACTCGCCGGCTGGTACGGCGGCTACCTGCGGCGTCGGCTCGCCGCGACGCCCTCCCAGGTGCGGGGCGCCCGGCGCCGCTGACCTCATCCGAAGCGGCATGGATCTTGCAACTTTCGACGGGCGAAGGCGTCATCGGGCCTGACCCGACCGGCACCTCGCGGAGCGGTCGTCGCCAACGGAAGCTCGGGCCGGCGGCGACATTCGAACCGCTCCCGCCGGTCGAGAGCCAGCCCGATGCGCCTTACATTGGACCGCCACGGGTCCGGGACCCTCCGTACCGGGCTCGTGGGCGGTCCTCTTCGTGTTCGTGCCCGATCGGGACGGAGTGGGCCTCAGCGAGCGTGGACTCCGGCGGCCTCGTTGGCGGCACGCAGCGCGTCGGCGTAGTCCGGTGCGAGGCCAAGCACCTCTCCGGTCGAGCGCATCTCGGGACCGAGGGCGGCGTCGACGCCCGGCAGTCGCCAGAGCGATCCGACGGGCACCTTGACCGCCACCAGCGGGGAGTCGAGCGCCAGGCCGGGCGCCCAGCCGACCTCCGCCAATGTCGCGCCGAGCGCGCAACGGACAGCGGCCGCCACCACGTCGCGCCCCGTCGCCTTAGCCACGATCGGCACGGTCCGGCTGGCACGCGGGTTCGCCTCGATCACGACGACCCGTTCGCCGTCGGCGATCATCTGCACGTTGAGGATGCCGCGCACGCCAAGCGCAAGCGCGATCCGCCCCGCCACCTCGGCCGCTCGCTCCTGGACGGCGCGTGACAGGCCCTGCGGCGGCAGAACGGCCACCGAGTCGCCGGAGTGGACGCCCGGCGGGTCGAGCTGCTCGAGGATGCCGGGCACGCACCAGTCCGCCCCGTCGCTGATCGCGTCGACGTCGAGCTCCACGCCGCCCACCATCTCATCGACCCGCAGCGGCCAGCCGACCTCAGTCGCCAGCAGCTCGGCAAGGTCCGCGGATGAGCGCAGGACCGCGATTCCGCGCCCGCCGATCACCCACGACGGGCGCACGATCGCCGGCATCCCGAGCGCTCCCAGCGCCGCGAGGAGCTCTCCCTCGTCGGCCGCCAGGCGCCCACGGGGACCCTCCAGGCCCAGACGCTCCATCAGCTGAGCGAATCGCTCGCGATCCTCGGTCACCTCGATCGCCTCGGCTGTCAGGCCGGCGATCGGCACATCGGCGTAGGCGAGGTCCTTGGCCAGGTCAATCGCGGTCTGGCCCCCGAAGGTCAGCACGACGTGCGGTGGGGCTCCGGTGAGCGCGCGCTCATGATCGATCACGTCGAGCACGCTCTCGGTGTCGAGGGGCTCGAAGTAGAGGCGGCTGCAGGCGTCGTAATCGGTCGACACGGTTTCGGGGTTGTTGTTGATGACCACCGCGTCGAGCCCCATGTCCCTGATCGCCCACGCCGCCCGCACCGAGCAGTAGTCGAACTCGATTCCCTGGCCGATCCGGATCGGACCGGAGCCGACGACGATCACGCTGCGACGATCGGACGGCGGCGCAACCTCCGCCGCGGCGTATGACGAGTAGAAGTAGGGCGTCTCGGCCGGGAACTCGCCGGCGCAGGTGTCGACGCGTCGGTAGGCAGGGGCGATCCGGGCCCGCACGCGTGCGCGGCGCACCGCGACCGGCGGAACGCCGGACAGCGCCGCGATGTCGGCGTCGCCGAATCCGGCCAGCTTGGCGTCGACCAGTGGCGCCCCGACGACGCGCCCTTCGGCGTCCACCAGCTCGGCCAGCCGCTCGGTGAACCAGGGCGCGATCCCGGTGACCTGGCCCAGGGCGGCGGCATCGGTCCAGCCATGGCGCAGCAGCGCCACCATGCGCCACAGGCGCGTGTCCGTGGCTGCCAGGAAGATGGCGAGGTCGTCGGGAGCCCGATGCGAGAGCCCCCACGCCGGGTCCTCCCACAACCAGCCGCGCCCGCGCGGCTCGAGGGAGCGGACCGCCTTGAGCAGCGCCGACCCGAACTCGCGGTCGATGGCCATCGCCTCGCCGGTCGCCTTCATCTGGATGCCGAGCGAGCGCTCGGCGGTCGGGAACTTGTCGAATGGCCAGCGCGGCAGCTTGACCACCACGTAGTCGACGGCGGGCTCGAAAGCCGCCGACCCGATGCCGGTCGCCGGATTCGGCAGCTCGTCCAGGCGCTTACCGAGGGCGACCAGCGCCGCCACTCGAGCGATCGGGTAGCCGGTCGCCTTGCTGGCCAATGCGCTGGAGCGGCTGACCCGCGGGTTGACCTCGATGACGCGGTACTCGGCGCCGTCTGGCCGCGCCGCGAGCTGCACGTTGCAGCCACCCTCCAGCCGAAGCGCGCGCACGATCTTCAGTGCGCAGCGCCGCAGGCGCTGGACGACCGGGTCGGACAGGGTCTGGATCGGCGCAACCACGATCGAGTCGCCCGTGTGCACCCCCATCGGGTCCAGGTTCTCCATCCCGCAGATGGCGATGGTCGTGTCGGCGGCGTCGCGCAGCACCTCGAACTCGATCTCGTACCAGCCGAGCAACGAGCGTTCGACCAGCACCTGCCCGATCGGGCTGGTGCGGAGCCCTTCCGCCAGGCGCTCGGCGGCCTCAGCCTCCGTCGCCGCGAACCCGCCCCCACCGCCGCCCAGCGTGTACGCGGGCCGCACCACCACCGCAGCGCCCAGCTCGCGGACGAAGCGCAGCCCGTCCTCGACCGTCCCGACCACCGCGCTCTCGGGCACCGGCTCACCGATGCCGGTCACCAGGTCGCGGAATCCACCCCGGTCCTCGGCCGCCCGTACCGCCGCGAGGGGCGTGCCCAGGACGCGCACGCAGAACCGCTCGAGGACCCCGGCGTCGTCAAGGGCCACGGCCAGGTTGAGCCCTGTCTGTCCGCCCAGGGTCGGCAGCAGGGCATCCGGCCGATAGCGCTCGATCACCTCGGTCAGGTAAGCGACTGATAATGGGCCGATAAGCACCGTTCCGCCAACATCGGGGTCCGTCATCACGGTGGCCGGGTTCGAGTTGACCAGGATCGTCTCGACCCCCTCGCCGCGGAGCGCCAGGCAGGCCTGCACGCCCGCGTAGTCGAACTCGGCCGCCTGACCGATGAGGATCGGTCCGGAGCCGATGACCAGCACTCGGCTGGGCGCCCTCATGCTCCGACCGAGTGCGCGGCGGCGTCGAAGATGCGAGCTGCATCGATTGGGCCAGGCGCGCCCTCGGGATGGAATTGGACCGATGCGATCCGGCCCGACACGTGGCGCAGGCCCTCGACCGTGCCGTCGTTCAGGTCACGGTGGCTGACCCGGTAGCCGGCCGCGGCAAGCTCCGGTGCGTCGAGCACGGCGACCTCGTGATTGTGGGCGCCGATGTCGACCCGGCCGCTCTCCAGCTCGAGCACGGCGTGGTTGCCGCCGTGGTGCCCAACCGCCAGGCGCCGCGTCGGTGCGTGGGCGGCCAGGGCGAGCAGCTGATGGCCCAGGCAGACGCCGAGGATCGCCGGTCCGCCGGCGAGCGCCACGTCCGCCAGCGCTCGCACCGTCGCGATCTGCGGCGACATGCGCGCCGGGTCGCCGGGACCGGGCGACAGGATCACCAGCGCAGGGTCCTCCGCCAGCACGTCGGCGGGCGTGGCGTCGTACGGCAGCACCGTGAGCGCCAGCCCGCGTTCAGCGAGCGCGCGCAGCAGCGATCGCTTGACCCCATAGTCGACGAGGACCGCGCGGCCGCGCAGCTCGCCAGTCGGCGCGACGAAGTACGGCCGGCGGCTTGCGACGGCGGCGACGTGGTCGACGCTCTCCCATGCCGGGCTTTCCTGCGCGGCGGCGACCGCCGCGCGGTCCCCCGCTGCCTGGTCCGCGGTGGGGTCGGTTGGCCTGATCACGGCCCGTCGTGCCGCCCCGCGCCGCAGCTCCAAGGTCAACGCTCGGGTGTCGACCCCTTCCAGCGCGGGAATCGCCGCGTCGACCAGGAGCTCTTCCAGGGTGCTGCCCGGCCCGGCCGGTGGAGTGATCAGCCGGGTGACCACCAGGCCTCGAGCCTGGACGCGATCGGACTCGAGCTCGGCCGGGTCGATCCGGTAGCTCCCCGCCATCGGGTGGGTGAGTACAACGATCTGGCCGGCGTACGACGGATCGGTCAGGATCTCGCCCCAGCCGGTGGCGGCCGTGGTGAAGATCAGGTCGCCCTCGACGGCGACGCTCGCGCCACGCAGGCGCCCGCGATGCAGCGTACCTCCCTCCAGGGCAAGCAGGCCAGTAGACGAAAACGACGCCGGCCGCTCAATGGCGGTTGGCGTCGATCGTCGCTGTTGGGAGAGGGTCTGCACGGACGAGCTCCTTTCCGGCATCACTGTGCCGGCCTTAAAGGACCGCGCCGAGTCTAGCGCATCCACCGCCGTCGCCGGCGCCCGGGCAGCGCGCTACCATCCGCGTCGGAGGGAGGAGGAGCGCTCAGAGGAGAGACACATGACGACGCCCACCGACATCCTCGTCCGCAGGCCACCGGCCGCCACCCTGGCTGACGTCGTTATCCCGGCCCCGGGATCTGACCTGGCCGGCAGGCTGCTGCGCGCCGTCGTGCTCGTCGCCGGCGGCGCGGCCCTGACGGCATTGTCGGCCCAGCTCTCATTCAAGATGCCATGGACGGAAGTGCCGTACACCGGCCAGACCGCGGCCGTGCTGCTGGTCGGCACCGCCCTCGGCTGGCGTCTCGGAGCGGCGAGCATGCTGCTCTACCTCCTGATCGGGATCGCCGGCGGCCCGGTCTTCTCCGACGGCGCGCACGGCATCGACCAGCTGCTGGGCTATACGGGTGGCTACCTGGTCGCGTTCGTGCTCGCCGCCGCGCTGGTCGGCCGCCTGGCGGAGCGCGGGTGGGACCGCTCGCCGGCCTCAACCGCGGCCCTGATGGTTGTTGGCAGCCTCCTGATCTACGCCATTGGCGTGCCGGTGCTCGCTCTCGTGCTCCAGATGACGCCCGCCGACGCCATCTGGAACGGAGCGATCGTCTTCGTGCCGTGGGACGCGTTCAAGGTGCTCGTCGCGGCCGCCCTGCTGCCGCTCGCATGGCGCGCGGTCGGCCGGCGCGACCCTGCGCGCGACGGCCCGCCGGACGGCGACTGAGCGACTGAGCGACCGCGCCGCGGCTCGCCCGGCTACTCGACCGGCGGTGCCGGCAGGCGGCGTCGCGCCAACGGGAGCACGCGACCAGCGACCAGTGCCAGGACGCCGACCGCCACCAGCAGCGGCAGTCCCACGATCCCCAGCCAGATGAGGACGTCCGTCGCTCCCTGACCGAAACCGACCAGGGCGGCCACCGCGTTCTCGAGGGTCGCGCCTGGATCCCAGTCCTCGGTCGCCTGCTCCACGACCGGAGTCGGCGACGGAGTGAGGGTCACGGTCAGCGTCGACATGCCGGCCAGGCCGCTCAGCTGCTCGTGCTGGGCGCTGAGCTGTTCGATCTCCCCACGCACGCTGTCGAGCCGGGTCTGCACCGCCAGGATGTCGTCGATCGCCTGTGCGCGCTCGACCAGGGCTCGGTACTGGAGCTCCGACGCCTCGAGGTTGGCGATGCGCGCCTCGAGGTCGACGATGGCCGAGGTCACGTCCTCCTCGCGCGTTGACTCGGAGAGGACCTTGCCGTCCAGCTCATGCAGCTGCGCCAAGGCCTCCTCGAACCGATCGGCCGGGATGCGCAGGGTCAGCGTCGCCGAGTCCTCGAGCGTGCCGGCCTGTGAGCCACCCACGTAGCCGCCCAGCTGACCGGTCATCGCCCGGACCCGACCGAGCGCCGCGGCGACGTTGTCGACCTCGACGATCACCTCGCCGGTCTTGATGATCTGACGGTCGGCCAGGGCGGCGAATGGGACTGGCGGCGAGGAGGCGCCGGGGGCAAACGCCTGGGGTCCACCGGCCGCGCTGGCCGCCGGATCCTGCGCCGCCTCACCAGCCGCGAGGTCGTCGCCGGCGTTCTGGAAGGTGGGGGCAGCGGCCGAGCCGGGGCCGCAGGCGGCCAGGACGAAGGCCATGACCAGCGCGAGAAGACCTATCGTGATCGCGGCCGTGGCGTGTCGCCGGGTGCGGGGCGGGATGCTGGGCTGCACCGTGGTTCCCTCCCTGTGAAACTAACTACCACCCGGACGCCGCAGCCGTTCAAAGCGTTCCACCCGGCGGCTGCGACGCTCCGCTAGCATCAGGACATGGACGAGCGACGCGCGGTGGAGATGGGTGACGAGGAGGCGCGGGCCGACCTCGCCGCGCACGAGTTCGATCGTGAGTGGATCCGCACCCACCTTGCCGAGGAGCGTCGCAAGGCGAGCCTCCTCGGAGAGATTCGCGAGGCGATCTTCGGCGCCCAAGACGGGCTGGTCAGCACGCTCGCGGTGGTTAGCACCGTTGCGGGCGCCTCCGGGGACAACAGGATCGCGGTGCTGATCGCCGGGATCGCCTCCGGGCTGGCCGGTGTCTTCAGTATGGCCGCGGGTGAGTTCATGAGCAGCAAGAGCCAGCGCGAGATCTTCGAAGCGCAGATCGTGGGTGAGCGCGACGAGGTCCTGCAGCGGCCGGGCGAGGCCCAGGCGGAGATGGCGTACATGCTCGAGGAGGATGGCCTGCCGCTCGAGCAGGCATCATCGGTCGCCACGCTGCTCGCGCAGCACCCCGACGTGCTCCTCAAGACGATGGTCGAAAAGGAGCTGGGGCTGACCGGCGAGCACGCCGAAGGATCGCCCCTGCAGGGTGCCCTGATCATGGGGGGCGCCTTCGGGCTGGGGGCCCTGGTGCCGATCGTCCCCTACCTGCTGCTGGGCCGTGGCGCAGGGTTCTGGGGTGCGCTCCTGGCCACGGCGGTGGTGCTGTTCGCCATCGGCGTCGTCAAGTCGCGCTGGACACGGCGCAACTGGCTGCGGTCAGGCCTCGAGATCCTGCTGCTGGGCGCCGTGGCCGGCGTCGCCGGCTTCTTCTTCGGCAACCTGCTGCCCGGCCTGCTGGGCGTACCGTCCGTCGCAGCCTGAGGCTGCTGGCTGGGCTGCCGCGGCTCCCTCAGGTGACGGTCAGGGTCCCCACCATCCCGTAGGCCTCGTGGCTCGGCAGGTGACAGATGTAGCGCACGGTCGTCCCTGGCGCGTCGAAGACGAGGGTCGTCTCGACGGTCGTCAGCGCGGCGATCGAGACCTCGTTCGGCCGCGCGCCATGCTGCGCCTCGGTGCCGTTCCGGTGCCGCTCGTGGAAAGCCTCGTCACCGATCAGGAACTCGTGGTCGATCGGATCCTCATTGATGAGCACGAGGGTGACCAGCACGCCGTGCGGCACGCTGAACGCGACCGGCTCGAAATGCGAGTAGTGGATCCGGATCTCGACCCGGAGGGGCTCCGACCCATCGCCACAGCCGGCTCCCAGCCCCGCCAGCAGAAGCAGCAGGGCCAGGAGCGCGGCTGATGGTCGGCGCATCAGCCGCCGGCGAGGGGTCGAGCCCCACCACCGCGAGCGGCTGCGGTCAGGAGCAGGACGCCGCCAACGGGTAGCGCCAGCACAGAGGCCAGCAGCAGGATCCAGATCCCGGTGGTGGCCGGCGGCGCGGGCAGCGGGCCAAAAGGCTTGAAGCCCGCGTCCTGCAACGACGGCGTCCCCGCACCGCTGACGTCGATAGCCAGGTCGTAGCGCAGGGTCGCCGCCGTGACGTCGATCCGGATCTTGCTCAGCCACGCCCGATCGGGAATCCACTCCATCCCCTCGTCGGAGCGCAGATCGGCCAGCAGCTGGGCGCTCGCCGCCGCGCTGTGGTCGAGGGCGAGCCCCGAGTTGGCGAGCAGGTCGGACGGGTTGGGCAGCATCGCCGGCCGGTCATCGGTCAGCAGGAAGACGTCCGCCTCGACCGTCTCGGCCGCGCCCTTGCCCAGCCCCAGGATGCGAAGCGGCACCCACGGGTTATCGGTCGGGATGGTCAGGTGCACGGGCGTACCGTCGCCGACGGCCTGACCGCGCTCGGCGGCGGCATCGGCGTCAAAGCTGGCGGCCATGAAGATCGGCGAGCGCTCGGCGTAGAAGTCGAGCACCTCTGGAGCATCGGGCGGCAGGCGGAAGCCGTTCTCCTTGGCCCAGACGCCCACCTCGTCGCCGCCACCGCGCAGGATGGTGATGTCGAGCGCGTCGATGCGGGTTTCCAGCAGCACTTCAGCGCTGTCGGCTGACGCGGCACGGGCGCCGAGTAAGAATCCGGCGCTCTGCTCCTGCGGGGTGGTCTCGATGACCAGGCGCTGGAGCGTCCAGTCGCCGCCGCGCTCGACGTTGGTCGGGATGCCGGGCAGCGGGGTGATGCTGCCGAAGGCGCCCCCGCCGCCGGCGAACTGGAAGGCGGTGACGTAGTGCTCGACGCCGTCGTGGTAGCCGGCGAAGGTGGTCGTGCGCAGCAGGTTGACGGCGCCGTTTGGACCGATGAGCCCGCCACAGGCGAGCGCAGGGGCGGCGGTCAGCACCAGCGCGACCGATGCGATGATGATCGAGATCAGGCGACGCATGAGCGGGTCCTCCCGGGCGTTGGACCGATGGAGGTCGGTCCTTCTTTCCCAGCAGGACGAGCTGGTGGCGGCCTGAGTTCCCTTAAGCGTCAGCCTTCGCGGTAGATGAGGTCGTGGTCACGGACATGATCGTCGACCTTCATTGCCACGTCGTCGCCGGGCCCTGCGCTTTCGACCGGGGCATGCTCGACCTCGAGCGAACCCACGTCCTGGACGATGTCGGTGGTGTGGCCGCGGATGTGGATGCGCTCCCCGACCTTTAGCGGCGCCGTCAGCGTCACGGCGGCCACTGAAAGGTGCGAGAAGTAGTGGGTGACGCGACCGATCGCGTCGCCCTCCTCGTGCTGCTCGGACATCGCTGGCCCTCCGGAGTGCGTCTGTATCGCCACTCTGTGCGAGGCCGGCCAGCACGTCAAGGTCGAGGCGCGGCCTCGTCCAGCTGTTGCACCAGGCGCTTGGGCGCAACGGTGCGGTAGCTCTCATCGATCCAGCCCAGTAGAAGGTCGAGCGGCGCGTCCGGCGGGACGTGAACGCTCACCCAGCTGCCGCGGTCGAGGCCGTAGCCGGCCGGCTCGGTGAAGGTCAAGGCCAGCGCCTCGTCGCCCGAGATCGGCAGCTTGACGGTGAGCCCCACCTCACCCTCGGGCGCGCCGAAGAAGGCAAAGACCTTCTTGCCGACCTTCGCGACGTCCTCGCCCCAGGGGTGGTCCTCCCAGGCCTCGGGCAGGCCGTAGGCGTAGGCCCGCATGGCGGCGCCCAGGTCTTCCATGCAGGAGAGGATACCGATGCTGCGCCCACGATCGCCCGCAGCGATCAATGAACGCCGGCCGGGGTCGCCCAGAGCGCGCTGATCGCCCCTGGCGATCAGGTGGCACGAGACCCGCCTCATCGGTGCCGATAGATCGCTAGTGGCGATATCCCGCTGCGATCGACGTCCTAGTGGAACATGCGCTGCTGCTTGGCGAGCGGCAGCGGCGCGTCGCCGGGATCCTCGCTGATCACGGTGTCAACGGCATGCAGCCGCAGGGCCACGACGTTGAGGACGGCGCCCTCCACCTGGAGGCGGCCGTCGACCACCAGCAGCGGGTGCCGGTGGAGGAGGGCCCGATGCGCCTGGTAGACATCGGGCCGCAGGGTGACGTTGATCATCCCCGTCTCATCCTCCAGCGCGATGAACACGAAGTTCTTGGCGGTCATCGGGTGCTGGACCGACACGGCCAGGCCCGCCAACCGGATCCGGGTGCCGTTACGGCGTGAGGCCGCCTGCTCGACGGTGATCGTCCCCCGCGCGGCCAGCCGCTCCCGGAAGAGCTCCACGGCATGGGTGTGAGGGCTCATGCCCGTCTCGCGATAGTCGGCGGCGACACGCTCGGTGAGGGTCATCGGCGGCAGGGAGGCGCCCAGCGCACGCTGGGCGTCATCGGTCAGGCCCAATGCCGGGTGCCCGGGATCCGCGTCCTCCATGGTCGTGCGCAGCTGCCAGAGGAGCTCGCGGCGGGGAACATCGGTCCAGTCGAAGGCACCGATGGCGATGAGCCGCTCGACCACCTGCTCGCCCAGGCCGGTGCGCGCCACGAAATCCCGGATCCCGGTGTATGGACCGATGGCGCGCTCGCGCTCGAGCGTCTCGCGCGCAGCCTCGTCGATGCCCTTCACCTGGCGCAGCCCCAGGCGCAGCGCGAAGCGGTCCGAGCCGTCGTCGACCGGTCGCGTGTCGTGGTCCCAGGTCGACTCGTTGACGTCGACCGGCAGGATCGGGATGCCGTGGCGCTTCGCGTCGTTGACGACCACGGCCGGCGAGTAGAAGCCCATCGGCTGGTTGTTCAGCACGCCGGCGGTGTAGTGCGCGGGGTAGTAGTGCTTCAGCCAAGCGGTGTCGTAGCTGATCTTCGCGAAGGCGGCGGCGTGGGCGCGGGCGAAGCCGAACTCGGCGAAGGCTGAGCACTGCTTGAAGAGCTGGTCGGCCGCAGCTTCCGTCAGGCCGGTGCGCATGGCGCCGCCCACGAACTTGCCGCGCTCCGCCTGCATCTTCTGATGGGACCGATGGGAGCCCATCGCCTTGCGGAAGATGTCGGCCTCCAGGGCGGTGTAGCCGCAGATGTCGATGGCCACCTGCATGACCTGCTCCTGGTAGAGGATCACGCCCAGCGTGTCCTCCAGGATGGGCTGGAGGCTGGGATGCAGGTAGCTGACCTGCTCCTGCCCGGCTCTCCTTCTTAGATACGGGTGCACGGCATTGCCCTGCACCGGACCCGGACGGATGATCGCCACCTGGACGACGAGGTCCTCGAAGCGCTCGGGCCGGGCCTTGGGGAGGGCCTGCATCTGGGCGCGGGACTCGATCTGGAACATGCCCACCGTATCGGCCGCCTGGATGCTCTTGAACACCTCGGGGTCGTCGTGGGGGAGCTGGTCGAGGTCGATGCGACGGCCCGTGTCGCGCTCGATCCGCTCCAGCGCGTCGCTGACCACGCCCAGCGTGCGGAGCGAGAGGAGGTCGATCTTCACCAGCCCCAGCGCCTCGATGTCCTCCTTGTCGTACTGGGTCACGACCCTGCCCGGCATGGTGGCGCGCTCGATCGGCACGAGGTCGATCAGCGGCGTGCGGGTCACGAGCATCCCGCCGACGTGGATCCCGAGGTGGCGCGGGAAGCCATCAATCTCGCTGCAGAGGGTGAGGAGCCACTGCCAGCGGTTGCGCGGAGCCGCGTGGATCTCGTCGTCGCGGTACGCCTCTTCCTGTCTCCCAGCAACAGGGTTACTGCTAAGCGACTGATCGGGTCCTGGGACGGCTGTGAGGCCTAGATTTACAGAGGTTTCCGACCCACCACTGTCGCTTACCAGTAACGGTGTTGCTGAATGACGACTGGGCGGCCCCTGCACTGCGTCCGGCAGCACGCTCGGGCGGCGCCGCTCCTCGATCGGCATTCCGCTCTCCGGGTCGACTCGAACCACGCCCGGCCGACCACTCGAGGGACCGGGTGTGCCGTTGTCGCGCGGATCGGGCACGGCCAGCGCCGCGGCCTCCTCCCCAATACCAGGTCGCAACCCACCAGGTCCGTACCGCTTCTGCTCCCAACCCTCGTACTTGACCGAAACCACGGAGGTGTCGAACACCTTCGGACGCCGTGGCGGCACCCAGCCGGACTCACTGTACGGCCGGCCGTCGTGGTCGTCGGCGGCGTCGCGGGCGCGGGCCTCGGCACCGGCCAGATCGTGACGCAGCGGCGCAGGTCTCAGGACCGGCCGGTTGGTGTGATGCCAGGGCGAATCGGCAGCCACCTGGCGGACGAGTGGATCGCCATCGGTCGGGCCCCGGCCATCGCGTCCGGGCGGGACCGCCTCCGCCCCCATGTCCAGGCCGATCTCGTCGAACAGCCATCCAAATGACCCGTCCAGCGCCAGGTCACGCGCCACATCGGATGCGTCCCGGGTGTCGAGCGCCTTGGCGACGCGGTCGACCGCCTCGAGCGGGAAGCCGAGCGCCTTGGCCACCTCGCGCACGGCGCTCCGCGCCCGATAGGTGATGATCGTGCAGACCATCGCCGAGTGGTCCTCGCCGTAGCGCCGGTAGAGGTACTGGATCACCTCCTCGCGACGGTTGACGTCGAAGTCGATGTCGATGTCCGGCAACGTGCGCGCCTCGTTGATGAAGCGCTCGAAGAGGAGCTTGTGCTCGATCGGGTCGACCTTGGTGATGCCCAGGCAGTAAGCCACGATCGAGTCGCCGGCGCTTCCCCTCCCCTGACCGATGATCCCGCCCTTCCGCGCGAACTCCATCAGGTCCCAGACGATCAGGAAGAACTCGGCCAGGTTGGTGCGTTCGATGATGTCCAGCTCGTGCGCCAGCTGGTTGACGGCCTGCTTGGTAATGGGCCGATAACGGCTCCGTAAGCCGTCGTGTGCAAGCTGGTAGAGGTATGAGAACGGCGTCTCGCCCTCGGGGACCGTGAAGCCGGGAAACCGGTAGCGCTCGAAGTCCAAGTCCAGCTTGCAGGTTTGACCGATGGTTCCCGCCTGCGCGATCCCCTCGGCCCAGGCTTGGCGGCTCCGGTCGTCCGGCAGGTCCTGGCCGATGCGCGCGAGCTCTGCCCCCGATTTCAGCCGGTACTCGGCGTTGGGGAGAAGCAGCTCGCGCGCCTCGTCGAGCGTGGCCCCGTGCCGGATGCAGACCAGCACGTCCTGGAGCCGATGGCCGCCGGGGTCGGCGTAGTGGACCTCGTTGGTGACCACCGTCGGCAGGCCCGTGTCGTGCGCGAGCTCGGCGAGCTGCGCGACGAGCCAGTCGTCGTCCGGCGCCAGGTGGTGGGACAGTTCCACCGCGAAGTTGGCCTCCGGAAAGTGGCTCGCCCAGCGTCGCGCGGCCTCGAGCGCCGTTTCGCGGTCACCGGCCAGCAGGCGGCGCGGCACCTCGCCGTTCCGGCAGCCGGAGAGGCCGACCAGGTGGCCGCGCGCCTCGTCGAGGGCGGATTCCACCCCGGAGCGCTCGAAGATCGGGTGCTGCTTCTCCCCCGCCAGGTGGCCGCGGCTGGCGAGCCGGGAGAGTGCGGCGTAGCCGTCGCCGTCGCGCGCCAGCAGGACGAGGTGGTCGCCGGGGATCGGGCCGGCGTGATGCTCGCCGGGCCAGCCACGGCTCGCCCGTTCGCCGCGCAGCGGGTCGTTCAGCTTGCGGCCGCGGCGGGCGAGGCGCAGTTCGCCCTCGTCGCGCGGGACGGTGAGCTCCAGGCCGACGATGGCGGTGACCGGGGAGAGGCCGGCCTCGCGAGCGGCATCGGTCCGGGTCTGGGCGGCCGCCTTCCAGAGCCGCACGGCGGCGTACAGTCCCGCGTGGTCGGTGACCGCCACCGCCGGCATGCCCAGCTGCGCGGCGCGGCCGATCAGCTCTTCGGGGTGGCTGGCGCCGTCCAGGAAGCTGAAGTTGCTGTGCGCGTGGAGCTCGCAGTAGGCGTCCGGTGGGGTCATCGGACTATGATAGAACGCATGTTCTAATTCGAACAGTGCCAGCGCAAAGTTTCAGCGACGCCGTACGATCGCCACCCACGAACTTAGAACAATTCCCACCGTTCGAGCGCCATTGACTACGAGCACCCCGGTTGAACCGGGCGGAACGGAGGATGCATGGCGCAGCGCGAGCTGGTTGAGCTGGCGAGAAGGGGCGACCGAGAAGCGTTCTCGGCGCTGGCCGCCAGCGTTGTGGACCGCTCTATGCCACGGCCCTGCTCATCCTGCGTGACCACTCCATGGCGGACGATGCGACCCAGGAGACGATCGTCCGAGCCTGGCGCGACCTGCCGTCGCTGCGAGATCCGGATCGCTTCGACGCCTGGTTGCGACGCCTGCTGGTGAATGCCTGCCGCGACGAGGGGCGGCGACACCGGCGCCGGCGTCCAGAGATGACCCTGCTCCCAATCCACGAGCCGGTGATCGGTGATTCGAGCTCGGGACTGGCGGACCGCGACGCTCTCGAGCGTGGCTTCCGCCGACTGAAGCCGGACCATCGCACCGTGCTGGTGCTTCATCACTACCTCGGCCTTTCGCTGGTCGAGGTCGCCGGCGCGACGAGCGCCCCGTTGGGCACCGTCAAGTCGCGCATCCACCACGCAACACGTGCACTCAGAGCGGCGCTCGAGGCGGATGCCCGCGGCGCCGACATGACGAGAGGCGGTACGGCATGAACCGCAACGACGATTTCGACCGAACGCTGGAGGCCTGGTTGCGCGGCCAGGCGCCGCAACAGGCGCCCGACCGGGTGCTCGACGCGGCGCTCGAGCGAGTTGACGGCGTGTCGCAGAAGCGTGGCTGGCTGCAGCGCTTCGTTGGAGGAGCTCCCGTGACCATCATGACCCGCGTCGCGGCGGTCGCCGCCGTCCTCGCGATCGCTGCACTCATCGGATTCCAGTTCAACAACCTGATCAGCAACGTCGGCAACTCGCCGTCGCCGAGCGCATCGCTCACGCCTGACGCCAGCCCGAGCTCGCCGTCGCCGTCCGGCGACGCTGCCGCAGCTCTCGTACTACGCCTGATGGGCGGCGGCGAGGGCGGCCGGATCCACATCGTCACCATCCTCGACGACGGTCGCACCATCACCATGGATCAGGGCGCCTTTGTTGAGCGGACGCTTACGGCAGCGGGAATCCAGCTGCTCCGCGATGAGCTGGATGCGACGGGCCTGACCGATACCCCTGCCGACTACTCGCCCGTCGCCAACCCGGGCGTCGAGCCGCCCGGCTACGGTGGCGCGGGCCCATCCCTCGAGGTTGGGCAGCCTGGCGGCGGCACGGTGCTCATCACCTGGTTCCTGTTCGGCGATACCGAGCAGGATTACTTCCAGCCGCAGCCTGAGGCAGAGGCGCTCGAGGCCCTCGTCGCTCGCCTGGCAACGCTCGACGAGTGGCTTCCCGCAAGCGCCTGGGCCGATGCAAACCCCACACCCTATGCGCCGGCGCAATACCGGATCTTCATCTACACCTCGCAGTGGGGCGGCAGCCTGGACGACCTGCCGGTTGAGACCGCGACCGTGTCCTGGCCGCTGGTGGACGGAATCGATACCTACTCAGGTTCCGTCGAGAGCCTGATGGATGAGCCCGAATTCTCGCTTCGTTGCCGCGAGGCCAGCTCCGCGGACGGTAGCGCACTCCTCGAGGCGCTCGGGGCCGCGGGAGCCACGCCGTATGTGTCCTCCATGATCCCCGGAACGTCCTTCGAGCTCGGCCATCGAGCGACCAGCCGCGTGGTCACCATCACACTCGAACCGATCCTGCCCGTCGCCGATGAGAGCTGCGGGGTCGAGACCACCTTCTGAGCGTGGCGCAACCGGCCTACGCCTCGGCGGGACGTGCGGCGCGGCGGTCGACCGCGATGAGGGTCGCCAGCAGGACGGCCGCGCCCGCGCCGGCCAGCGACAGCGTGACGTAACCGGCCAGCTCGACCACGTAGCCGGAGACGATGCTCGACGCCGCCGCGATGCTCCAGATCAGGGAGTCGGTCACGCCCTGCAGCCGCGCTCGATCGGAGAGCGAGGCGTCGGAGGCAAGGAGCGAGCTGCCCGCCACAAAGGTCAGGTTCCAGCCCAGCCCAAGGAGGAAGAGGGGCACCGCCAAGGCGGTTCCGCTCTCGGCCGGCGCCAGCGCGGCAAGCACACCGGCCGCGGCCAGGGCGATGAACCCTGCCACGATCACGAAGGTGGGCCCGATGCGATCGACGAGTCGACCGGAGACCGGAGACAGCGCGAACATGCCGAGGGTGTGGGCGCTGATCACGAAGCCAACGGTCCCGAGCCCGTGCCCGGCCTCGTGCAGGTGGAGCGGGGTCATGGTCATGATCAGGGTCATCACCAGCTGACCGCTGCCCATGGCCAGGACGGCGGTGCGGCCCCGCACGCCACGCAGGAGGTCGCCCAGCAGCACGAGCGCGGACGTCCGGGCACCGGCGGCCTCCCTGCCTGAGACAGGCTCGTCCCCGCGTGGCGCCCGCGGACCAAAGGCCGAGACGAGAAGAGCGGCGCACACGAACAGGGCACACATCGCAAAGCCACCGGCAAGCGGCGAGAACCCGCGCGCCTCAGCGAGCGTACCGATCGGGTTGATCAGGTTCGGGCCGACGACCGCCCCGATCGTGCTGCCCCACACCACGATGCCGAGCGCTCCGGCGCGACGGGCGACGGGATAGAGGTCGGCGGCCGCGTAGCGAGAGAGCTGGGCAGCGGCGTTGCCGAAGCCGATGAGCGCCGATCCCGCGATCAGCAACAGGAGCGAGGAGGCCAGCACTGCCAGGACGGCCACGCCGGCTCCGCCCAGGCCGACGCCGACGCCGAGGACGATCCCGATCCGGCGGCCGTGCCGGGCCATGACGGCGGAGAGCAGCGCCGCCGCGGCGGCCGTCCCGGCCACAGCGGCGGCGCTCGGCAGGCCGCTGCTCCCCGGTGAGCCGGTTATCTCCGGCGCCGCGATGGCCGCGACCGTGAAGAAGGCGATGTAGGCGATGCTGGTCAGCGCCGCCGCGCTGAAATAGGTCGCCAGCGCCCGTCGGCGCTGGCGCTCGAGCGCGTCGGGGGCGAGCGGCGGCATCCGGCCGATCATACGCGGCCGCCGCTGGGTCGGGCATGATGCCGGTATGGAGATCAGCATCCCGACGCTCGAGACGGAGCGGCTGCTGCTCCGACCCCTCACCGAGGCCGATGTCGAGCCGCTGCACGAGATGATGCAGGACACCGACGTGATGCGATACATCGGCGACCGGCGCATCCCGACTCTGCAGGAGACGTGGCGCGGCGTGGCAGGCTGGATCGGCCACTGGGCGCTGCGCGGCTACGGGTTGTGGGCGGTGGAGGAACGCGCCAGCGGCGCGCTGATCGGCCGCATCGGCCTGATCAACCCAGTCGACTGGCCCGGCCCCGAGATCGGGTACATGATCGGCAAGCCGTGGTGGGGCAGAGGCTACGCCACCGAGGCGGCCAGAGCGGCCATGGACTGGGGATTCGAGACGATCGGCTTCGATCGGCTCATCAGCCTGATCGATCCGGCGAACGCTGCGTCGATCGCCGTCGCCACGCACCTGGGCGAGATGCCGCGCGGCGAGGTGGACCTGTGGGGCAACCGGGTGCTGGTCTACGCCATCGACCGCGCCGACTGGGAGCGCGGAGGCTAGACCGTCGCCAGGGCCTCCAGCACGGGGAGATGCTCGGTGAGTCCGTGCGGCGACAGGGGGATCAGCGCCACGTGGTCCGCACCGGCCGCCACGAGCTCGCCGATCCGGCCGTGGAGCCCCTCGGCGTCGCCCCAGGCGACCATGGCGTCGACCAGCGCGTCGCTTCCCGGCTTCTCCCAGTCCGCGGCGGCGAATCCCTGCGCCGTCCAGCCGGCCTGGTAGGCCGGCGTCCGGAGGTAGGGGGCCAGGTAGGCGCGCGCCGCCGCGCGGGCCGCGGACGCATCGGTCTCCAGCACCGCCGGCAGGCTGACCGCCAGGGCCGGACGCCGGGGGCGACTGGCCTCGGCTGCCGCCGCGTCGAGCACGGCCCGCATCCAGGCGACGCGCTCGGCGGTGACGAGATACGGGAAGGCGCCGTCAGCCTCGGTGGCGGCGAGGCGCAGCATCCGTTCGCGAAGTGCCGCCAGCACGACGGGCGGCTCCACCACGCCCTCGCCCATCGGTCCCTTGTAGGTGGCCGACCGGTAGGCGGCCAGGAACTCGCGCATGCGCGTCAAGGGGCGGTCGAAGGTGTGGCCGCGCAGGCGCTCCGCCAGATGCGGATGCGAGACTCCCAGGCCCAGCACGAAGCGGCCGCCGGTCGCCTCGGCCAGGGTGAGTGCCGCCATGCGGGTGGTCTGGGCGTCGTGACCCCAGATCGAGACGATGCTCGTCCCCAGCCGCACCTCCAGCGTCTCGCCAACGAGCAGCCCGAGAAGGGTGAACGGCTCGCGGCCCACCGTCTCCGGCACCCAGAGCGTGCCGAAGCCGAGCTCGTCGACCCGCCGGGCGTAGGCGCGAGCGTCCTCGATCGGCAGCGAGTCGAGGTGGCTCCAGACACCCAGCCGGCCGAGGTCGGTGGCGGGGTCGGTCACGGAGCGGCGCTCTCGAAGCGGTAGCGCAGGAACAGCTCGTCGTCGGACCGATGGACGCTCACCAGCGTGCCGCGCCGCGGTGACGGCGCCCAGGGCGAGCCGTCCGGGATGGGTGCGATCATCGACAGCGCGTCAGTGCCGACCAGGCTGGCATCGACGGTCCAGTACACCTCGTCCAGCGCGTCTGCCGCGAGGAATGCCGCATTGGTGGTGGGCCCGCCCTCGAGCAGGATCGACCCGACGCCGGCCGCGGTGAGCCGCTCCAGCAGCCAGCGCACGCCGGGCAGCTCCGTCGGCGCCACCCAGGTCTCGACCGGCAGCGGCATGTCGGCGGGTGCCTCCTTCCTGGGCGCGTGCGGGCTGCGGCTCCCGACCACCGCGACGCGCGGCTGCTCGGCGTAGGTGAACCAGCGACGGTCGGTGGGGACCGCGCTCCGGCCCGCGATGAGGTATGCCGTCGGCTGCGGCGGTCGCCCGGCGTCGGCGCGGCGGGCCGCGAGATCGTCCGGGACGCGCGAGTAAAAGTCGTCGGCGCGCAGCGTGCCAGCGCCGCTGCCTACCGCGTCGAAGGCTGTTCGGTAGAGGCGCATCAGGCGGCGGTCGGGTCGCGAGCTGAGCGCGTCGGCCTTGCCGGCGACCTGTGCGCGACCGTCGACGGTGGTCACCATGTTGATCGCCACCAGCGGCCGGCCCTGGGGCGCGGCTGGCAGCGCGAGATCGGTGAATGCCGCGTCGAGGTCGAGGTCGGCGGTGGGATCGGGCCAGAGCCGGTCCACCCGGTATTCGCTCACGGGCGCGATGGTACGCCGTGGCGCATCGGTCTCAGGCCTTGACCGGGACGTGCTCCTCGAGGGTCGCCACCTCGTCAGTGCCGACCTGGACCTGCACCTCCGACGGCGTCAGGCGGGTGACGAGATCGGCCGGGATCACGCGTGTCGGACCGCCCTTGGCAGGATGCAGGGCGATGCCGTGGAAGATGCCCTCCATCTCGGTGCCGAGCATCGCCTCGACCGTCCCCAGCTTCACGCTCTCCCGCCCGACGACGGGCGTGCCCGGCTCGATGTAGCTCCAGGCGACGGGGTCATCGGGACCGGGGAGGTCGAGCTCGGCCGCGACGGGCTGGCCCGGTCCTCCGGTGTCGCCGGCGGTGTCACCGGGCGGCAGCGTGCGGCGCTCCGGATCGATCCCGCCCTTCATGCCGGGATCGTCGATTCCGCCCGGCTGGCGCTGGAAATCGCTCATGTACTGGCAGGCTTGCACGAGCGGTGCCATGGCGCCATCGGTCAGTCGAAGATGCGCTCCAGGTGCCAGGTGCCGCGGATCTCGTCCAGGTAGACGGTGCACAGCAGGCCGTCGCGGGTGACGAGCTTGAAATAGGCCCGCGCCACAGGCGTGCGCCACCAGTCGTCGTCGACGCGCCAGTGATTGCAGATGCCCACCTCGCCGTGGGCCACGCCGTCCATCCGCAGCCGGGTGGGGGTTCCGTTGGGATCCGTCTCCACCTGCACCAGCGGGTGGCCGGTCACCAGGCGCGTCATGGGCTGGATGGACCGATGTCGACCAGCCGCGACCGTCGTTCGGCCAGCGACGCGGCCGGACGGTCGTGCACGGCCCGCCAGAGGCGGCCCTCCCCGAAGCGGGCGGTGAGGCGCTCCAGCGACCAGCGCAGCTCCTCCCAGCGCCCGGCCTGCACCTCGAAGGCGGGCAGCTGGCGGGCGGCCGGGTCGGCCAGCCGGTCGAAGGTGAGCCCGATGGCGCCGACGCGCGGCTCCTCCGCCTCGGTTCCCAGCCGTCGTGTCCGGGCGGCCTGCTCCAGGCGACCGATGAGGAGGCGCGCGATCCAGTCCGACTCGAGCGCCGGCGACGGGAAGGTGAGCTCCACGCGCAGCTCCGGCGCGTCCTCCCAGGTGACCCGCAGGCTGGCGCGGCCGGGTGCCAGGTGGCGGGCCCGGAGGAGATCGCACAACTCGGAGCAGCAGCGCCGCAGCGCGAGCGCGGTGGCGCCCACTCCCTCGACCGGCGGCTCGAAGGTCGCGCGCCGCGTCAACCGTTCCGGGCGCCGCCGCGGCGCCAGGGGTCGTGGATCCTCGCCGCGGGCGAGCTGTTGAAGCCGCTCGCCGGCCGCGCCGAACTGCGCCCCCACCGCGGAGCGCGGCAGGGTGGCCAGCTCGCCCATGGCGGTCAGCCCGAAGAGCGCGAAGCGCTGCCGCGTGGCCGGATCGGCGGGGAGCAGGTCGAGGGAGAGCGGGGCGAGGGCGGCTCGGGCGGCGGCCGGTCCGGCGGGCAGGGACCCGAAGGCGGCCGGGGCATCGGGACGCTCCGGGCGGGCCAGCCGCGCGGCGAGGACCGCCAGCCAGCGGTTGTCCCCCGCCCCGGCGCGCACGGGAAGCGGCACGACCTGGCGTGTCAGGGCCACCGCCCGCGCCGCGATGCGTCGCTCGTCGCCGTGGAGCGGGCCGAGGCCCGTCACGTCGATGAGCGCCACCCCGGCGTCGACAGCCTCCACCCTCGGGGAGAGATCGTCCAGGCGGTCGAGCATCGGCTCGAAGGGCGCGAGGTCCGCGTCCGCGGCGCGCAGAGACGGCCAGACCAGAGCGAGCAGCCGCGTCACGGACCGCTCTCCCACGGCGAGGTGCAGTGGATGATCCCAACGGCCAAGTTGAGGGGAGTTGAGGCCTCTTCTTGGCCGCCAGGATCACCTATTGGTCGTATCGGCCAAGATGGGGTCGCTCCTTGGCCGTTGGGATCACCGGGTGTACGCAGCAGCCAACGAGCCGCCCAAACGAGCTGCTTCTTGGCCGTTGGGATCACCTGTTGCACCTCACGCTCCGACCACGTGGAGCGCCGGTTCTTGCTCCTCGGATGCGACGACTGGCGCGGCGGCGGCACGGAGCAGGGGGTCGATCCGCCGCCCCTCGGCGAACCACAGGTCGAGCTCGGCGGCGGCGCCGGCGAGCGCCCAGCGGTGGCGGGTCACGGTCGCCTCCACCCGCTGCCCCACCAGATCGCGCCCCACCGTCAGCCAGGCCTGGCGCCGGAGCTGGACGCGTACGTTTGCCGCCCGTGCCGCCGCCTCGCGCCCACGCGGCCCGGCCAGCAGCAGCCCCACTCCGCCGGCGCGGACCAGCTGGTCGGCCAGGCGGTCCAGGCCGCGTGGGCTGCCGGTGGGGCGGTCCGCCAGGTCGAGCACGAACGCGTCGATGCGGCCATCGCGGGCCAGCCAACCGGCCAGCTCCACCGCCTCGGCCGCATCCGCTGGGCGGACGACAAGCAGCCACTCCAGCGCCACCCCCAGCCGGGCGGCGGTGGCCGGGTCCAGGCTCCCCGCCGGGTCGAGGTAGGCGACCACGCCGCCTGAAGCCTGGCAGGCGGCCAGCGAGCCGAGCGCAAGGCTGGTGGCGCCGCTTCCCGGCGGCGCATCGAGCAGGGCGAGCGCGCCGCGCGGCCAGCCGCCGGTGCGCAGCGCGGCGTCGAGCTCCGGGTGCCCCGTGGGAAGGGCGCCGTGGGGAGGCATCGGTCCAGGATCCAGGCCCCGCCGCAGCCCGTGGTCGCGGAGCGTTTCGAGGAGCTCGGGGAGGGGTCGTACGGACCGGGCGACATCGGTCTGGGAGGTCATGGCCCGACCCATGATAGAACAGATGTTCTACTCTGGGAAGCCCCGAATCCCCTGCTATACTCCGCCTCCCGTGGGGATGTAGCTCAGCTGGGAGAGCACCGCGTTCGCATCGCGGGGGTCAGGGGTTCGAGTCCCCTCATCTCCACCACCAGCCCCCTCCAACGCCCGACTTGCGCGACGCGCATTGGAGTCGCGTTACGCGCCTCAGCGCGCCGATGCGCTCCGCCGCCGAGCAGATCCCACGCTCAAAGCGTCCTTCGCGGGCCCCCTGCGGGCAACCTGGATCCGCGTAACGCGACTGGTGTTCGCGGGCCGAAACTCAAGGCCGAAACTCAAGGCCGGGACCCGCGGCTCAGTGCAGGATCTGGGAGAGAAACTGCCGCGTCCGCTCGTTGGTCGGCGCCTCGAAGATCTGCTGGGGCGGCCCCTCCTCGACGATGACGCCTTGATCGAAGAAGACCATCCGGTTGGCGACCGCCCGCGCAAAGCCCATCTCGTGTGTCACGCACAGCATCGTCATTCCTGACTCTGCCAGCTCGCGCATCACATCGAGCACTTCGCTGATCATCTCCGGGTCGAGCGCGGAGGTCGGCTCGTCGAAGAGCATGATCCGCGGCTGCATGGCGAGGGCGCGGGCGATGGCCACCCGCTGCTGCTGGCCGCCAGAGAGCTGAGCAGGGTATTTGTGTGCCTGCTCGGGGATGCCAACTCGTTCGAGCAGGCCCGTCGCCACCTGCTCTGCCCGCTCGCGGGACCACTTCCGCACCCGGACCGGCCCGAGCGTCACGTTCTGCAGCGCGGTCAGGTGCGGAAACAGGTTGAACGACTGGAAGACCATCCCGATCTCGCTGCGCACCGCGGCGATGTTGCGGATGTCGTTGGTGAGCTCGATCCCGTCCACGAAGATCTCGCCGCGCTGGTGCTCCTCGAGGCGATTGATGGTGCGGATGAAGGTGGACTTGCCCGAGCCGGAGGCGCCGAAGATGACCACCACCTCGCCGGTCCTGACCGTCAGGTCGATCCCACGCAGGACGTGGAGCTGGCCGAACCACTTGTGGACGTCACGGCAGACGATGATGTCCGAGGCCCCGGGCCGATGAACATGCTCGCCCGCAACCGCACTCTCACCGGGCTCGATGGGCTCGACGCGGTCGGTCATGAGATCCACCTCCGTATTGTCGCGGTCATCGCTGGCCCACGCCGAGTGCCGCCTCGAGCCGGTAGCTCGCCCTGGACATCGCATAGCAGAGGACGAAGAAGACCGCGGCGATGAAGACGTAGACCTCGAGCTGTGCCCCGAGCGATTCGGGCTGCGCCAGGATTGCGCGACCGATGCCCAGCAGCTCGAGCAGGCCCACGATGACCACCAGGGTGGTGTCCTTGATGAGGCTGATGAACAGCCCGACGTTGGCAGGGATGACCGATCGCAGCGCCTGCGGCAGCACGATGAAGATGTTCGTCTGGGCGGTGCTCAGGCCGATCGCCTGCGCCGCCTCGACCTGGCCAGTGGGTATCGCCTGGAGGCCGCCGCGGACGTTCTCCGCCACGTAGGCGGCCGAGAACAGGGTGATGCCGCCCATCGCCCGCGCGACGCGGTCGAGCCGCCACTCGCCCGGCAGAAAGAGCGGCAGCATGATGTCGGCCATGAAGAGGATGGTGACCAGCGGAACGCCGCGGATCAGCTCGATGTAGCCGGTGCTCAAGATCCGCACGGCCGGCAGCGAGCTGCGCCGACCGAGGGCGAGCAGGACGCCGAGCGGGAACGACAGGACGATCCCAACGGCCGCGAGCAGGATCGTGAGCAGCAGCCCGCCCCACAGGTTCGAGCCGACAGACGGAATTGGCGGCCCATCCGATATCCCCGAGAGGAGGATGAACGTCACCGGGATCGAGAGGAGCCAGGCGATGACGAGCGCGCGCCGCGGGACGAGGCGTCGCATCCCAAGCACGAACCCGAGCCACACCCCCGCGGCATTGAAGAGGAAGGCGACGGTGATCAGCGGACCGACCGGCGAGACGGCCATCAACGCTGCCAGGAGCGCCTGGCAAACGGAGAGGGCGATCGCCAACGCCCGCGTCGTTCGGCCGAAGACGCCGGCAGAGAGTCCGGTCAGCGCGGATAGGATGGCCAGGCTGAGCCAGATCCGCCACGCCTGGTCGACCGGGTACTGACCGACCAGGAAGAGCCTCAGGTTGGCGGTCACCACGGCCCAGCGGGCCTC
>DASWIE010000093.1:0-11035 GCA_036397815.1 Candidatus Limnocylindria bacterium | reverse complement strand
ACCGTCGCCAGCACGGCCTTGGCGTTAGTGACCGAGACCCGGCCGGCCTCCAGCTCCCCGATCAGCTCGACCAGGCCCTCCGGCCGCAGGGTGACGGCGGACGCGCGCAGCCCCTCCGCGGCGTGCTGGTTGAGGAGGCGGCTGAACTCGCCGGTGATCCAGTTTGCCGCCGTCTTTGGCGCAATCCCGCCGGCGACGACCTCCTCGAAGTAATCGGCCAGGGCCAGATCGGCGGTCAGCACCCCGGCGTCGTAGGGCGAGAGGCCCAGCGGCTCCACGTACCTCGCCCGCCGCGCGGCGGGCAGCTCCGGCAGCGCAGCGCGCAGCTCCGCCACCCAGGCGGCATCCGGCCGCAGCGGCGGCAGATCCGGCTCCGGGAAGTAGCGATAGTCGTTCGCCTCCTCTTTGCTTCGTTGCGAGATGGTACGGCCGGCGTTCTCGTCCCAGCCGCGCGTCTCCTGGACCAGTCGCTCCCCCGTCTCGAGCGCCTCGGCATGGCGTCCGACCTCGAACTCCATGGCGCGCTCAAGCGAGCGGAAGCTGTTCAGGTTCTTGACCTCGACCTTGGTGCCGAAGCTCTCCGCGCCCATCGGTCTCAGGCTGACGTTGCCCTCGATCCGCATCGAGCCGGTCTCCATGTCGCCATCCGAGGCACCGATGTAGCGCAGGATGTCGCGCAGCGTCTCGCCGTAGGCGCGGGCCTGCGCCGCCGAGCGGATGTCCGGCTCGGTGACGATCTCCATCAGCGGCACGCCCGCCCGGTTGAAGTCGACCAGCGTGTGCCCACGGCCGCCGTGCAGAAGCCGCGCGGTGTCCTCCTCCAGGTGCGCCCGGGTGATGCCGATGCTCACCTCCGTCCCCTCCGCCGCGACCGGCACCGCCAGCCGGCCGTTGGCGGTCAGCGGCAGGGCGTACTGGCTGATCTGGTAGCCCTTCGGCAGGTCCGGGTAGAAGTAGTTCTTGCGCTCGAAGCGGACGGCATCGGTCTGGATCTCGCACTCGAGCGCGATGCCGCTCAGGATCGTGAGCTCGACCGCGCGGCGGTTGATGACCGGCAGTGTGCCCGGCATGCCCAGGCAGATGGGGCAGATCCGCGTGTTCGGCTCGTCCGGCTGGTTCGGTGGCGGGGCCGTGGCACAGCCGCAGAACATCTTCGAGCTGGTGCGCAGCTGCGCGTGGACCTCGATGCCGATGATCGTCTCGTAGCGGGTGGCGATCGACATGGCCCGATTGTAGAGGCGCTGTGTCGCGATCAGCCGGGGCTCCACGGTGGTGGACCCGCCGCTGTCAGGCCCGGTTGTGCTGCACGGCCGCACAGCCGCACAGCCGCACAGCCGCACAAGCGACCCTGACGGAAGTAGGGTCGCCGGACATGCGCTCGTCGCTATCCTTCGCCCCATGAAGATCGGCGAGTGGGACACCCTCGGACGCGCGCGTGCGCTCCTGGTCCACCAGCTGGGCGACATGGGCGCCACGGAGTACGCCGCCTATGTCGTCCTCAACGAGGACACCGGGCGCCTGCGGATCTACATCGCCACCGACCTGGGCCTGCTCGAGTACGCCTACGGCCCGGCGGGCGCCGACCCGGAGGGAGCATGGCTGCTGCGGGGCCAGCTCTACCGCTGGGGCAGCGTCAGGGCCCTCCGACTTCAGACCGATGCGCAGATCGACGAGGAGACCGGCGAGGTCCGTTCCCTATGGCGGCTGCTGGCCGAGGATCCGAAGCTGGAGCTCTCCGCCGATTCAGGCGGGGTTGGTGAACGGGCCGCCTCCGCCCTCCTCCCGTTCGCGAAGGCCTGCATCCAGCACGCTCAGTAGTCGTACGGGTCGTACGAGGCAGCGGGCTCCGAGCTGGTGGCCGGCGCCTCAGATGGCTCGGAGTTCTCCGAGCTCGCCGCGGGCTCGCCGGCGGGGGCGCGGCACGCCGCCAGCGAGAAGGCAACGAGCGCAACGACGATCAGCAACCATCGCTTCATGGGCGTGGATACGGCGCGGGATACGCGTCCGCACACATCATGTTGGCTCGGGCGCGATGGCGGTCAGGTAGAGCGCCCCGAACGGCAGCCGGATCGAGCCGTCAGCCTGGCGCGGGGTCGCACCCAGCATTTCGCTCGTCAGCGCCTCGTTCCGCTCCGGGCTCCAGTCGCGGGTCGCTGCGCCGCGGGCGCCGAGCGATCGCCAGGTGCGGAACGCGGCCTCATCGGTCAGTGGAATGCCGATTGCCGGGTCGGCCGAGGTCTGAACGTCCGCCCAACCGGCGTCATCGGCCCAGCCGGCGAGCTCGTCGGGCGTTGGATAGTTGCCGGCCGTGGCGATGCCGTGGCGCTCATAGATCGGTCCATAGATGGAGGTGGGCGTGACCTCCACCGGACCCGGGACCGAGAGCGAGAGGCGTGCACCGGCACGCGCCACGCGACGCACCTCGCGCAGCACGGCAACGCGGTCGTCGGCGAACAGCAGCGCGTGGGTGCTGACGATCGCCTCGAACTCGCCGTCCGGGAAGGGCATGGCCGCGAAGTCGCCCACCACCAGCACGGCCCCGGCCACTCGCTGTCGCGCGATGGCCAGCATCGCTGGCGACGCGTCGAGGCCGACCAGCGTCCGGCCCTCCCCGGTAGCCGCCACCAGGGCGTTGCCGGTGCCGGTGCCGACGTCCAGCACCAGCTCGCCACGCCGCAGCCCCGCCCGACGGACGACCTCCTGGGCGACCGGCAGCAGGGCGCGGGCCATGGTTGCCTCGTAGCCGGGCGCACCCAGCTCGAAGGTGACCGCGGCCGCCGGGATGGAGCGCCTGCTCACCCTGGCGAAATGTTCGGCGGCCGCTCGAGGTCCAGGCCCACGCCGGAGGCGACGGGCGTGATCAGCTCGTCGATTGGCAGGTCGCCGGTCCACTGGGCGGTGGCGCCCATGTCGAGCAGCATCTGCGCCCCCTTGCCGCCGAAGGTGACCGCCGGCCCCGCCAGGGTCGCCATGCGGACGTAGAGGAGCGGCCGCAGCTGGGAGGTCGGCATGCCCGGCGGCAGCTGTCGCGCCCAAGCGCCGTCGCCGACCCGCTCGAGCAGGCATTGCCCCAGGAGAGTCACCTCCGCGTCGTCCAGCGCGTAGGCCGCGTAGCGGATCGGCAGCCGCTGGCCGCTGCGGGGTTCCAAGAAGGATGCGATCTCGCCGAAGGTGGCCAGCTTCATCGGGCCTTCACGAAGCGCTCGATGCGGTCCATCGCCTCCGCGATCTCCTCGTAGGCGGTGGCATAGCAGGCGCGCACGTGGCCGGCGCCCGAGGGGCCGAAGGCGCTGCCCGGCACCACTGCCACGTGCTCTTCGCGCAGCAGCTCCTGGGCGAAGGCCTCGTCGTCGAGCCCGGTGACGGTCACGTCCGGGAAGCAGTAGAAGGCGCCGCGCGGCTCGAAGCAGAGGAGCCCGATCTCGTTCAGCCGATCGGTCATCAGCTGTCGCCGGCGGTCGTACTCGTCATGCATGGCGCGCACGAACGGCTCGCCGCTCCGCAGCGCCTCGATGGCAGCGAACTGGGCGGCGGTGGGGGCGCACATGATCCCGTACTGGTGGACCTTGGCGATGCCGGCCATGATCTCCGCCGGTGCCGCCGCGTACCCGATCCGCCAGCCGGTCATCGCGAAGCTCTTGCTGAAGCCACCCAGCAGCACCGTCCGCTCGCGCATGCCGGGCAGCGACGAGAAGGCGACGTGCTCATGACCGCCGTACACGAGGCGGTCGTAGATCTCGTCGCTGATCACCAGCAGGTCGTGGTCCTCGACGACGCGACCGATCGCCTCCAGCTCCGCGCGGTCGAGCACGGCGCCGGTGGGGTTGTTGGGATAGCCCAGGAAGACGGCCTTGGTGCGCGGGGTGATGGCGGCTTCGACCATCTCAGCGGTGAGCCGGAAATCGGTGGCGTCGGTGGTCGCGACCGCCACCGGCACCCCGCCCGCCAGCGCGATGCACGGCGCGTAAGCGACGAAGCAGGGCTCGTGATAGATCACCTCGTCGCCGGGGTCGCAGATGGCGCGCAGGCTGGCGTCGAGCGCCTCGGAGGCGCCGACCGTGATCACCAGCTCCGTGCGCGGCTCGTAGGTGACGCCGTAGCGCGCCTCCAGGTCCGCCGCGACCATCTCGCGCAGCTCGATCATGCCGCCGTTGGCGGTGTAATGCGTCTCCCCCGCCTCGAGGCTCGCGATCGCGGCGCGGGTGATCGGTTCCGGCGTCGTGAAGTCCGGCTCGCCGATCGTCAGGCTGATGACGTCCTTCATCTCGGCCAGCATGTCGAAGAAGCGGCGAATGCCCGACGGCGGCATGGCCCGAATGCGCTCCGATAGGAACTCCGCGGGAGCGCGCGTGGTGCGCGGCTCGATGCTCATCGCCGGGTAGTGTATCGCCGTGCACGAGATCGAGATCGTCCTGGGCCTGCTCGTCCTCGTCGCCCTGCTGAGCGTGGTCGCGCGCCGGGTGGGGGTCCCCTATCCGATCCTCATGACCCTCGGCGGCCTGGTGCTGGGCCTGGTGCCGGGCGTGCCCCGCGTCGAGCTGCCGCCTGAGGTCGTCTTCCTGCTCTTTCTTCCACCGATCCTCTTTGCCGCGGCGTACCTGACCTCCCCGCGTGACCTGCGCATGAACGCGAGGCCGATCGGGCTGCTGGCGATCGGCCTGGTGCTCGCCACCACCGCGACGGTGGCCGTGGTGGCCCACACGTTGGCGCCGGAGATCGGCTGGCCGGCGGCGTTCGCCCTGGGCGCCATCGTCTCGCCTCCCGATGCGGTGGCGGCGACCTCCATCGCGCGGCGGCTGGGGCTTCCTCGCAGGCTGGTCACGATCCTGGAGGGCGAGAGCCTGGTCAACGACGCCACCGCCCTGGTCGCCCTGCGGCTGGCGATCGCGGCCGCCGCGGCGACGACCGCGTTCTCCCTCGGAACCGCGGCGGTCAACTTCGTGGTCGTGAGCGTTGGCGGCGTCGCGATCGGCCTGGCGATCGGCTGGGCGCTGGTGAAGGTCGAGGCTCGGCTCAATGACCCTCCGGTGCAGGTGCTCGTCTCACTGCTTGGCCCGTTTGCCGCCTGGATCGCGGCCGAGTTTCTCACCGTCTCAGGAGTGCTGGCGGTGGTCACGGCAGGGCTCGTGCTGGGGCGGGCCGCCCCGGTGGTGATGAGCTCCGACACGCGAGTCCTGGGCTCCGGCGTGTGGCAGATGGTGGTCTTCACCATCAACGGGCTCGTCTTCATCCTGATCGGTCTGCAGCTGCCCACCATCCTGGACGCCGTCTCCGCGGAGCGCGAACCCGGACAGCTGGCGATGCTGGCCGTCGCGATCAGCCTCACCGTCATCGCCGTGCGGCTGGTCTGGGTGTATCCCGCCACCTACCTGCCGCGGCTGCTGTGGCCGGGGCTGAAGCAGCGCGATCCGTCACCCCCCGCGCGCGTCGTCTTGATCCTGGGCTGGGCCGGCATGCGTGGCGTGGTGTCGCTGGCGGCCGCGCTGGCCATCCCTCCGCTCACCGACGCCGGGACCCCGTTCCCCGGGCGCGACCTGATCCTCTTCCTCACCTTCGCGGTTGTCGTCACCACCCTCGTCGGCCAGGGGCTGACGCTTCCGCTGCTTATCCGTCGCCTCGGGGTCGGAGACGACGGGTCATCCGCCCACGAGGAGCTGCACGCGCAGGAGGCATCGGTCGCCGCAGCACTCGAGCGCCTGGAGGGCCTCGTCAACGAGTGGCCGGGGCACCTTGAGCTGATCGACCAGATGCGCGCGCGATTCCAGCACGCGACGGAGCACCTGGAACATGATCACGAGGCCGGCGAGGCCGCGATGGACCAGGAACAGGTCGAGCACGCCGCGATCCGGCAGGCGGTCATCGACGCGCAGCGCCTGGCGATCATCGACCTGCGCGACCGTGGCGTGATCGGCGACGAGGCGTTGCGCAGCGTGGAGCGCGACCTCGACCTGGAGGAGCTCCGCGCCGAGGGATGATTCCGTCGTGGAGACGCGTGGGGGCGCCCGGGAACGGCACGCGTTCGCAACGGCCAAGTTGGGCTCTTTCGAAACCGATGCATGGCTGCAGCGAACGCTACGCGACCATCGTGGCCAAGAAGCGACCCATCTTGGCCGTTTAGATCGCTATGTGTTCACGCCGGGTTTGGCCAGCGCATCATGCCCGAGGCAGGTGGTAGGCGAGCTCGCCCGCGTCGATCCGCAGCGCCAGCCGGTTCTGAGGCGGTGGCAGCGGGCAGGTGGCATACGATGAGAAGACGCACGGCGGGTTGTACGCCACATTAAAGTCCACGACCACGCTGCCGTCCGCGGCGACCGGTTCCGTGTAGACGAATCGTCCGCCCCCATACGTCTCGTGACCGTTGGTGGCATCGCCGAAGACGAGCCACAGCGAGCCATCCTCCTCCCCGGGCAGCGCTTCGATCCGCCAGGTGACCCCGTCGCGCTCGAAGGCGACGCGGCCCGGCGTCGGCTCGTGGCTGACCGCGCCGGTGATATCTACGATCTCGATCTCGTGGCCGGCGGCCGCTGGTTCGAGGCGCCCCACCGGACGCCAGTCGGGGTCGATCGGAAAGTGGCGCATCCCCTCGAAGGTGCTGAGCGCCGGGGCGGCGCGGTCGCGCACCCGCAGCCCCAGTCGCTCGCCGCGGCGGATCACGTGCATCCGCAGCGTTCCGAGATCGATGACCGTCGGCTCGCCGCTCAGGTCGTCGGCCAGCGCCTCGTCGCCCAGCCGCACGACCCCGTCCTCGAGCACGAGCGTCCCGGCGTGCGCGGGCACACCATCGCCGCGCAGCACGATCTCGTTGGAAGCGTCAGCCCCGAAGCGGTTCTCGCCCTGCTCCAGCCAATGGAGGCCGACCAGCGTCAGCCAGCCGTCCGGGTCACGCAGTCGCGCGTCGCGGGCGGCCCACCAGGCGCGGACCGCCGCCTCATGCTCCCGGGCGTCATCGGGCGTCATCGGGCAGGCAGGAAGAGAAGGTAGGGCGCGGTGTCCGGACCGATCCTGACCCAGGTGGCCGGGCCGTCCGTCACCGGGTTGGTGGTGACGGCATGGCCGGACGCCGCCGTGCCGTCGAGCGCCACCGCCACCGGCCCCTCGCCAAAGCGAGCCAGGCAGGCGGCCGCGTAGCCCTCGACCGTGGGCTGGGCCAGCACCACCACGCTGCGGCCGAGCGTGAGCCGGCGGCAGCGCGCGCCCAACAGCCCGTCCTCGCCCGCGTCGCGCCAACCGTCGCCGAGCGCCGGCCCCAGGTCGGCGATCGCGCGATCCGCATCGAGCGTGGCGAGCACAAGGCCACGCGGCGCCTCGGTCCAGTCGTCGACCGCGCGCGGGAAGAGCCCCGCCCGCGTCGGTTCGTCCGGCACGCTCAGCATCTCGACCGGCGCCCCGCGCACGCCCCACCACAGGATCCGAGACTCCTCGCCGGGCTCGGCGTAGAGCCACTGTGGAAACAGCTGCGCCCCGCCCTCGCGCAGGATGCGGTTGAGCGGCGCCTGCTCCGGCACCGCGATTCGGACGTGGCTTATCTCAGGCATTGCGTGTGGAGTGTAGGGATCGCGGCGAGACGGA
Source organism: Candidatus Limnocylindria bacterium (assembly GCA_036397815.1). GTDB lineage: Bacteria > Chloroflexota > Limnocylindria > QHBO01 > QHBO01 > DASQFY01. Next base: position 3,466 of record DASWIE010000093.1, on the reverse strand, counting down.
GGGCGGTCAGCCCCTCAGGCCCCGGCTGTGCAGCACAGCCGCACAGCCGCACAGCCGCACAACCGGCCTTGACGCGGGGCGACGGATGGCCCACGCCACGGCTCCGGCCACGCTCAGTCGTGGGCGGTTGGTGGCCGGAGGTCGGCGAAGCCGGCGACGCGCTCATAGGCGTCGGCCACGCGCAGGATGGTGGCCTCGTCGAACGCCCGACCGATGACCTGGAGCCCCACCGGCAGCCCATCGGCGAGCCCACAGGGCACCGAGATGCCTGGCAGCCCGGCGATGTTCACCGGCAGGGTGCAGGCGTCGTTGAGGTACATCAGCAGCGGGTCCTCGGTCTTGGCCCCGATCTTGAACGCGACCGACGGCGAGGTCGGGGCCAGCAGGGCGTCGACATCGGTCAGGACGGCGTCGAACTCGTCCTTGATCAGGGTGCGCACCTGCTGCGCCTTCACGTAGTACGCGTCGTAGTAGCCGGCCGACAGCGCGTAGGTGCCCAGCATGATCCGGCGCTTGACCTCGGCGCCGAAGCCGTCGCCGCGGGTGCGCAGGTAGTTGTCGAGCAGGACCTCCTCGCCGGCGCTGTAGCCGTACTTCACGCCGTCGTACCGCGCCAGGTTGGCCGAGGCTTCCGCGGGCGCGATGATGTAGTACGTCGCCAGCCCCATCTCGGTGGAAGGCAGTGAGACCTCCACGATCTCGGCGCCCAGGCTCTCCAGGGTGGCGATCCCCGCCCTGACAGCCGCCTCCACGCCCGGCTCCATCCCCGCCACGAAGTACTCGCGCGGGACGCCCAGGCGCAGGCCGCGCACCTCACCGCTGAGCGCGGCCACGTAATCAGGGACGGGCACGTCCACGCTGGTGGAGTCGCGCGGATCGTGGCCCGCCAGCGCGCCGAGCACCAGCGCGCAGTCGCGCACGCTGCGCGTGAGCGGGCCGCACTGGTCGAGGCTGGAGGCGAAGGCGACCATGCCGTACCGGCTCACCCGCCCGTAGGTTGGCTTGAGACCGATGACTCCCGACAGCGAGGCAGGCTGCCGGATGCTGCCCCCGGTATCGGTCCCGGTCGCGAAAAAGGCCTGCCCCGCGGCCACCGCCGTCGAGGAGCCGCCGGATGAGCCGCCCGGCACCGTCGACTCGTCCCACGGGTTGTGGACCGGGCCGTAGGCGCTGTTCTCGTTGCTCGAGCCCATGGCGAACTCGTCGCAGTTCGTCTTGCCCAGCAGGATCGCGCCGGCGGCCGTGAGCCGCCCCTCGGCATCGCCGGCGTACGGCGAGCGGTAGCCCGCCAGGATGCGCGAGCCGGCTGTGGTCGGCAGGCCGCCGTCCGGCTGCCCCGCGTCGTCAAGCGCGCGGGTGACGAAGATGTCCTTCAGCGCGTACGGGATGCCGAGCAGCGGCCGGTTCGCGCGGTCGCCGGCAGCAAGGTCCGCGTCAGCAGCGTCTGCCGCTGCCAGCGCGCGCCTTTCGCCGACTGCCAGGAAGCTGTTCAGCCGCTCACCGTCGCGACCGATACGGGCCAGGCAGGCTTCGGTCAGCTCCCGTGAGCTCACCTCGCGACTGCGCAGGAGCTCCCCGACCTCGGTGATGGTGCGGTCGGCGAGCGGCAGCGGGCCGGTCGACATCGGTCTATCGGCCCTCCTCGAGCACCACCGGCACCCGCAGGTGCGCGCCCTCGCGCAGCGGCGCGTTGGCCAGGCCCGCTTCACGGGAGATCCCGGGCCGCACGACGTCGTCGCGCATGACGTTCTCGAGCGCGATCACCTGGGCCGTCGGGCCGATGTGGCTGGTATCGACCTCCTGGAGGCGTCCCACGGCCTCCAGGATCCGGTTCAGCTGACCCTGCATGCGGTCGATCTCCGCATCGGTCAATCCCAGGCGGGCGAGGGCGGCGACGTGCTCGACGTCGGAGCGGCTGATCATGGACCGATGATACGGCGCGCGGCTGGGGACGGCTGGTAAGCCGCCGGATACCGGGTGGTAACTGGCCCACCGCATCCTTGGTCCAGTGTCCAGACCGAAGGGACCTCGCGAAGCCAATGTGACCCTGCGCGTGGACGCCGACGTCCTCACCTGGGCCAGGACCCGAGCGCTCTTCGCGGGAACGAGCGTGAACAAGCTGATCCGTGACTTCCTGGCTGAGTACGCCGCTGTCCCGACCGCGTGGCTCGAAGGCAAGCCGCAGCCGTGGACGCCGGAGGGCAGGATTGTGCAGGTGGTGGACCCAATGGGAGCCGGGCATCGTGCGGCCGGGCGCGAGGGCCAGCGGGAGCAGGGTTAGTAGTGGGCGCCCGCGTCAAGGGTGGTTGTGCGGCTGTGCGGCTGGGCGCCCGCGTCAAGGGTGGTTGTGCGGCTGTGCGGCTGTGCGGCCGTGCTGCACAACCGACCCTGACGCATCGACCGCCGTTTTCCGCCAGCCTCGCACGTAGTCTGCCGCGTCAGGGGTGTTTGTGCGGCTGTGCGGCTGTGCGGCCGTGCGGCACAACCGACTCTGACAGCACGAGGGCTCCCCGGCCGGCGCCCCGACCGGCGATCGGTTCGCACGCCACAATGACGGAGATGCCAGACCCACCCAGGGCCGCCCAGATCCCGATCCGCGGGGGCCGGATCGAGGCGCTCGGCCTGCCCGGTGGTCCGGGCCAACCGCTGCTGGTGCTGGGGGGCGTCGAGACGGGCCTGCGACCGCTGTCCGGAACCGAGCAGGTGCTGGCGCGCCGCTGGGAGCGACGCATGGCCAGGCGTCCCGTCCTGATCCTCGGCCGCCCGCTCCCGGACGACCCCAACGACGCCGAGCGGCTCCTCCACCCGCGAGTGATCGCCGACGCGATCGCCGACGCGATCGCCGACGCGATAGGGACGCTGGACCACCCCAGTCCACCGTTTGCGATCGAGGCCGAGTCGGGCGGCGGCCGCATCGCGCTGTGGCTGACGGTCACCCATCCCGAGCTGGTCAGCCGCCTGGTGCTGGTGTCGCCAGCCTCCGAGACCCCGCCCGACTCCCCGATGGCGCCGCGGATGGCGCAGTGGATCGAACTGGCAGAGCGCGACCAGTGGGGTCGCTTCTTTGGGCTCATGGCGATCCAGATGCGTCCGGCCAGCGGCGACGGCGGCGCCGAAGCCTTCGAGGTTGCGGCGAGCCTCCAGCCGAAGCCGGCGACGCCGGAACGCTTCATCGGTGAACTGAAGGCGACGCTCGACCCCTCTTCGTTCGTCACGGATCGGCTGCGGGAGGTCACGGCGCCCACGCTGGTGATCGCGGCGGCGCGCGACCAGGTCGTGCCCCTCGCCTCGACCACGCAGGTCGCGGAGACGATCCCCGGCGCCCGGCTGGTGATCGACCCGGATGGCGGCCACACCGTGCGCACGAGCTTCGCGGCCTACGACGAGCTGGTGGAGGCCTTCCTGGCGGAGGGCGACTGAGCGCCGATCAGCCGGTCGAGGTCGCGACCGAGCGGGCAGGGCGCGT
>DASWIE010000092.1:0-3213 GCA_036397815.1 Candidatus Limnocylindria bacterium | reverse complement strand
CCCTCCGGACGACGATCCGGAGATGGCCGAGCAGAAACGATGTGAGCACGAGCGGTTGCTCGCTGAATTCTCCCTCACTCGCTGGGAGTCCCTCGTTTAGGACCCCTCTCGCTCGCCCCTCCTGCAGACACCGTGGCTTCCTTCGCTACCGCCAGGGTCTCCCCATCCGCATCTGTACGTCCTTGACCTCCTCGTCGCTTGCGCCCATGAACGCGAGAATCGTCTGCCACTCGAACGTGCCAATGTCCTCCGGGTCAGGCTGATCATCCCGGTACAGGTCGGCTAGCACCGTGCTGAGCTTGGGGGCGTCACGCTGAGCTAGCTTGTTGAGGATGAACGTCCCGCGCTCGCTGAATGCGCGTTTCGGCCCATCGTGGGCAGGTAGATCGGAGCATCGTGGGCACCCCGATCGGGCCATCGTGGTCACCGACATCGGCATCGTGACCACCGGGATGGGTCCTCGTGGTCACCCGGCCGGCAGGGCATCCTCCTCGAGGAGGATGGCCGGAGCGTAGCGGCGCTGGACGGTCCGAAGGCGCCATCCATCCGAAAGGGGATGAATGGCCACCGAGCGACTGTCTATGCGACACACGCGGGAGATTCTTCGCCAGCGGCTCACCCTGGGCCGCAGCCATCGGGCGATCGCCCAGAACCTCGGCATCAGTCACGGCGCCGTCGGGACGACGGTGCTGCGCGCCCAGGCCGCCGCGCTCGACTGGGTCCAGGTGCAAGCCCTGACCGAGGACGCCCTGGAGGGACGGCTGTACGGCCGGCGCGACGTGGCCGGGCGCCGCGGCCGGCCCGAGCCCGACTGCGCCACCCTGCACGCCGAGCGTCGCAAGCCCGGCGTCACCCTGGAGCTGCTCCACCTCGAGTACCTCGAGCAGCATCCCGACGGGTATCGCTACACCCAGTTCTGCGAGATCTATCGTCGCTGGCTCGGCCGCCGCGGCCTGACGATGCGCCAGGTCCACCAGGGCGGTGAGAAGCTCTTCGTCGACTACGCGGGAAAGAAGCCGTCGATCATCGACGCCCCGACCGGCGCGGTGATCGAGGTCGAGCTGTTCGTCGCCGTCCTCGGGGCGTCGAACTACACCTACGCCGAGGCCACCCTCACGCAGCAGGTCCCGGACTGGATCGCCAGCCACCAGCGCGCCTTCGCCTTCATCGGCGGCGTCACCGCCGCGCTGGTCTGCGATCAGCTCAAGAGCGGCGTCGTCATCCCGTGCCGGTACGAGCCCGGCCTTCCAACGCACCTACGAGGAACTCGGCCAGCACTACGGCACCGTGATCCTGCCCGCACGCCCGGCGAAAGCGCGCGACAAGGCCAAGGTCGAGGTCGCGGTCCAGGTCGTGGAGCGGTGGATCCTCGCCCGCCTGCGCCACGAGACCTTCTTCTCGCTGGCCGCCCTCAACGCCCGCATCGCCGAGCTCCTCGCCGACCTGAACGCCCGCCCCATGCGCCTCTATCGGGCCAGCCGCCGGGAGCTCTTCGAGCGCCTGGACCAGCCCGCCCTCCGCCCGCTCCCCACGGAACCCTTTGTCTACGGCGAGTGGAAGACCGCCCGCGTCAACGTCGACTATCACATCGAGCTCCACGGCCATTACTACTCCGTCCCCTACGCGCTGGTGCACGAGGTCGTCGACGTCCGGGCCAGCGTGAGCACCGTCGAGATCTTCTATCGCGGCCAGCGGGTCGGCGCCCACCCCCGCCGCGATGTCCGCGGCCGCCATACCACCGATTCCGCCCACATGCCCAAGGCCCACCAGCGCCATCTGGAATGGACGCCCTCGCGGATCATCGGCTGGGCGCAGACGATTGGGCCCCAGACCGCCGCGCTCGTGGAGGCCATCCTCGCCGACCGGCCCCACCCCGAGCAGGGCTATCGCTCCTGTCTCGGCATCCTGCGCTTGGCCAAACGCTACGACCCGGCCCGCCTGGAAGCGGCGTGCGCGCGCGCCGGGAGCGTCGCGGCCCGCTCCTATCGCCACGTCGACGCCATCCTCAAGCACGGCCTCGATCAGGTGCCGCTCCCCGCCGCCGCCCCCAGCCTGGCGCTGCCACTCACGCACGAACATGTCCGTGGCCCGCAGTACTACCTGTGAAGGAGGACCGCATCCCCATGCTGACCGCCCCGACCCTGGACAAGCTGCAGCACCTCAAGCTCGACGCCATGGCCCACGCGTGGACCGAACAGCAACAGCAGGCGGAGCTGAGCGGCCTCGCCTTCGACGACCGCTTCGGTCTCCTCGTCGACGCCGAGTGGCTCGCCCGCGACAACCAGCGCGTCACCCGCGCCCTCAAGGAGGCCAAGCTGAAATTGCCCCACGCCTGTCTCGAGGCCATCGACTACCCGGCCCGGCGGGAGCTCGACAAGGCCGTCATCCGCCAGCTCGCCACCTGTCGCTGGGTGCAGGAGCACCACAACGTGATCCTCGTCGGCGCCACCGGCACCGGCAAGAGCTTCCTCGCGTGTGCCCTCGCGGCCCACGCCTGCCGCAAGGGCTTCCGCGCCTACTACCGCCGCGCCTCCCGGCTCTTTCACGACTTCACCCTGGCCCGGGCCGACGGCACCTACGTCCGCCTGCTCGGTAAGCTCGCCCGTGTCGATGTCCTGCTGATCGACGACTGGGGCCTGGCCCCCGTGACCGATCCGGAGCGCCGCGACCTGCTCGAGATCCTCGAGGACCGCTACGGCGACCGCTCGACCATCATCACCAGCCAATTGCCGCCGGCCCAGTGGCACGACTACCTCGCCGACGCCACCCTGGCCGACGCCATCTGCGACCGCATCCTCCACAACGCCCACCGGATCGTGTTAAAAGGACCCTCACGAAGGAAGGAGGCCAAGCTCGACGACTGACGACGCCCAGCGTCGCTCCGCTCCGATCACGATCCTCCGATCGACGTGATCACGATGGCGCGATCTGACTGACCACGATCACCGGAATGCGCAAGCCCATCGGCTGGCCTGGAGTTCCCACGCGCCGAGACACTCGCGGCAGCCCGCCAGAAAGATCCCGATCGGATGCGGGGCCCCACCGCCTCAGCGCCAACTTCAAACGTCGGACGGGGCCAAGAGCTGAAGCGTGTACCGTTCGCGGCCGAAGAGTTTCTCGACCCTGGAGCGATCAAGGCGCGCCAGAGAATCCGGCGACCGCCGCGCTCTCCCCCCCGCGCTCGGCTGAGCGGTACGCGGCATCGGCGATGGC
>DASWIE010000091.1:0-27051 GCA_036397815.1 Candidatus Limnocylindria bacterium | reverse complement strand
CCAGCCTCGGCCGTGGCATCTGCGGCATTCTGGGTGCCGCGTCCCTGGGTCCAGGCCCATCCTCCGTCGATGATGAGGGCCACCATCGTGACGACGGCGACCATTCCAAGCGCTGACAAGACCAGGACTTGCCCGCGCTCGGAATGTATCGATGCTCGGTTCCGGGTCATGGCTCTACATCCTCGATTCGGAGCGCGGAGGTGGACGAAAGCGTGATCGGGCCAACGAGTTGACTGACGATCGGCAACGCCGCCAGGTACTGATATCGCACCTGCACGACCGCGACGCATCCGATCACGATCTCTGGACAGTCATTCCCCGGCAGCGCTGGGTCATTTGGGTTCCGGAAATAGACCTCGATGTCGCTCGGTGGAATGCCGAGAGCGACCGCCTCCTGTGCCGCTGCAGCGCGGATGGTGTCCACGTTCTGATTCACGATTGCGATCCGCGCACCCGTCCGGGCAGCATTCGAGATGGTGGACGAGGCGTAGACCGCGCGACCGATATCGAACAAACCCGCGACTAATAGGATGAACAAGGGAAGGACGAGCGCGAACTCGACCAGCGATTGCCCCCGTCTGTCCGTTCCTGCAGCCGGCCCTCTCATGATTGCCGTCCTACGGTGATCGTGGCCCAGCACACGACACTGCTGCCCCCCACCAGACTCTGGCGTTGAATCGTGTACGGGAGCTGACCGGCCGCTTCGAACTGTACCTGCGTGCTGAAGCCGGCCCCGTCCCAAGTCGCCTGGGCCTCTGTCGAGCTGGTCCCGATGAAGCTGGGGACGATGCAGGGCGTCGGCGTTGGCGTCGGCGTGGGCTGCGGTCCGTAGGTCACCGTCACCGTGGTGGTGAAGTCGACGCACTCTCCCGGCTGGGCGGCCGCGGAGGTTGTCTGTGACACGACCCATTCCGCGTCGCCCTCCGGCGAGGCGGGGGTAAAGGTGCCGGTGAACCCGGCAGCGGTCCATTGCGTGCGCGCGTCTGGCAGCAGCTGTGCGAACAGGTCGGGGACGATCGCACATGTCGGCGCGGGCGTCGGCGGAGGCTCATACGTCACCACCACCGATGAATCCGCAGGAATGCAATCATTCGGGTTGGACGGCGGCGTGGTGACTTGGGTGACGACAAGGTCCCCGTTGTGGCCGGTATCCGGACTGAAGGGCCCGGTGAACCCAGCGCTTGTCCACGCGCTCCGCGCACCCGCCACCGTCATGCCTTCCATGTCGGGAACGAACGTCGAGCAGGGTGGAGTCGGCGTTGGTACGGGAGTCGGGCCTGAAGGGGTCGGGCCGGGCGACGTCGAGCCAGTTGGGCAGGCGGAGCATCCGGAGCGAATCGGGAAGCTCGCCGAAGCACCCACGGGGACCGGCCCACCGACCAGGCCTTCGAGGAATGGCGTGACGAGCCCGAACTGGCAGGAGAGGGTGACCATGGCGTGATCGCCAAGGTCCTTACCGTCGGGAAACTGCGGCTCGGGGAGCGTCGATGGCAACACGCAGTTGATCGCAGCCGCATCGTCACGAATCTGACCTTCATACACCGCCTGTTCGGCCAGGTTACCGGGCGTTCCCCACGCATTCGGGTGCAGCGCGGCGTAGTTGGCCGCAACCCTCGCGGCATTCTGGAGTCCCACGGATCCGAAAAAGATCCGACCAAAATCGATCCCACCAACGACGAGCACGAGAAGAAGGGGGAGGATCAGAGCCATCTCGACCAGTGCCTGGCCACGGCCACGATCACCGGTCCGTGCAAAGCGATGCGAGCGCGTCCGCGGTGGACGAGGTTGGTCAGCGCACTCGTTGTCGCTGGGGTCGGGTACTCTGGGCGGGATTCGCATCTTCGTGGCGGCCGCAGGTATGCAGGTCGGCCGATAAGCCCCCTTGATCTCGGTCGGATGGCGAGGGCTTGGTACGGTAGTACCAATGCCACCCCATGACCATCGGTTCAGACTGGTAATGGTGCGCCCGGGCACCAGGTCGGCGCGCTTTGAGGACTTCGGTGCAGTTGAGTGGAGAGGCACCATACGCCGCCAACCTTGCAGCCCACCTTGCGGCATGGGCCAAAAGTACCGGCGGAGCATGCGACGGTGGCGATTGCTGGTCCCGGGAACCCGCTAGGCTGGACCGATGGTGGAGCGCGTCCTGGTCCTCCCGCGCGAGCGCGTTCCGGGTGGTTGCGAGTTCACCGGGATCCGTGCCGGCGACGCCGACGACCTCCAGCTCCTGGCCGATGCGGTAGCCGCCCACGGCCGCTTCATCGAGCGGCCGATCGCCGAGGAGGACCCAGATTCAAAGCAGCTGATCCCGTATGTCGTGGTCCGCGACCGTGGTCGAGTCTTCCTCATGGAGCGGACCGATGCGGGCGGCGACGCGCGGCTGCATCGCAAGGCGAGCCTCGGGGTGGGCGGGCATCTCAACCCGGTGGATACGGGCGACGACCCGTTGATGGTGGGGCTACGGCGCGAGTGGGCCGAAGAGCTGGTCGCCGACTGGGAGCCCGAGTTCCGGCTGGTTGGGCTGCTGAACGACGACTCGAATGCGGTCGGATCGGTCCACCTGGGAGTCGTCTTCGAGGTGGAGGCCGATGGTCGCGCCGTCGACGTGCGTGAGCGCCACAAGCTGAGCGGCCGGATGGCCGCGCCCGGCGAGGTGCTCGACGCATGGGATCGCCTCGAGACCTGGTCGCGCCTCGTGGCCGAGCGCCTCCTGGCCAGCCCCGTGATCTGAGGTCCCCCCAGAGCGCCCCTATACTGCGGCTCATGCGCGCTCTGCGGCGGGCCGTCGCCCTTGTCGCCCTGCTCCTCGGAACGGCCGCCCTGGCAGCCCCTGCCGCCGGTGTGGGGGACCACGTCGTGCGCCTGCGGATGCTCGGCGTGATCGACCAGATCAACGCCGCCTACATCGAGGGCGGCCTGCAGGCGGCCGCGGATTCGGGAGCCGCGGCGGTCCTGATCGAGATCGACTCACCGGGAGGCGACCTCAGCAGCCTCGACCAGATCCTCAAGGCGATCCTCGGCAGCTCGGTGCCGGTCATCACCTGGGTGACGCCCGAAGGGGGCCAGGCCGCCAGCGCCGCGGCCTTCGTCACCCTGGCCGGTGACGTGGCGGCCATGGCGCCATCCACGAGCATCGGTGCGGCATCGGTGGTGGGCAGCGGGGGCGCCGAGCTCCCCGAGACGATCGGCAAGAAGATCACGAACTCCGCCGTGGCCAAGATCACCGAGCTGGCCCGGGCGCACAACCGCAACGTGGAGTGGGCCGAGTCCGCGGTGCGCGACGCCGCCAGCGCGTCGGCCACCGAGGCGATCGAGATGGAGCCGCCGATCGTCGACCTGCTGGCAGCGACCACCGCCGAGCTGTTCGCGGCGATCGACATCGGGGCGCGGGCCGACGGCTACGAGTACACCTTCAACGGGGAGCCGCTGCCGAAACTGACCGGCCTCGAGATCCGCGACGCGACGATGAACTTCGGACAGCAGTTCCTGCACGTCCTGTCGGACCCGAACGTCGCCTTCATCCTGTTCACGATCGGCTTCTACGGCATCCTGAGCGAGCTCTTCCACCCGAACTTCTTCTCCGGCACGATCGGCGCGATCGCCATCGTGCTGGCCTTCATCGGTTCCAACAGCCTTCCGCTCAACATCGGTGGCCTGTTGTTGATCCTGTTCGGGATCGGCCTTTTCATCCTGGAGCTGAACGTCACCAGCTTCGGGCTGCTGACGATCGGCGGGATCATCAGCATCGTGCTCGGCTCATTCGCGCTGTGGACCGGCGTCAATCCCGAGGAAGAGGCGATCCGGGTCGAGGTCAGCCCCTGGCTGCTGGTCGTGGTAGTGGGGCTCTCGCTGGCCTACGTCTTCGGCGTGATCCGGGTCCTGATGCAGATGCGCAAGCACCCGGCCTTCGCCAAGCCGATGGCCGCCCTGATGGGCGCCGGGGGGGTTGCGCAGACCCTCATCGCCCCGACCGGCGTCGCATTTGCAGGAGGCGAGGCCTGGTCGGCCCGCAGCCGTGGGCCGGAGATTGCGCCCGGGACGCCGGTGCGCGTGATCGGCGTGGAGGGACTGGAGCTGATCGTGGAGCCGAATCCTGGCGAGGCGAAGGAGCCGCCGAGCTCGAAGCCGCCGAAGCCATGAGGCCGCAGCCATGACGCAGCAGGCAGAGGACCTGCGCACCGTCGAGCCGGCCGGGACCCGCGCGGCGCCGAGCGGCGTGGCGGTGGTGGGCGACGCGACCGGCGGCCTGATCGGCTGGTTCCTGGACGGCGTCACCACCCGGCTCGAGGCTCGTGGCCATCCGATTCATCGGCAGGATCTTCGCGACGCGGCCGATGTGCCAGCGGACGTCCGCGTCATCCTGAATGCGGTGAGCGCCGAGAAGCCGCACAGCTTCCGGCGGCGCTCGAAGGACATCTTCGTGGTCGGGCTCGCCGAGCTGGCGGACAGCCCGGACGACATGCTGCAGGCCGGCTACACGCTGCTGGTCCGCTCCCTCTCGAACGTCTTCATCCCGATCGTCCGCAACGGCGGCCGGCCCGACGCCCACTTCATCACCATGGAGCAGGGATTCCATCGCTTCCTGCACGACGGTGACGACGGCGCGTTCTTCGACCAGGTCGTCCAGCGGCTGGTGCCCCTGGCCGAGTCGCGGCTGGTGATCGACAACGAGTTCACCACCGACCTGCCCACCGAGCTGTGGCATGGGGACGAGCACACCGAGGCGATCCATCGCGCCGGCAAGCGGCTGGCCGAGCTGAACCTGCTCCCCGCGCCGTGGCCAATCGACGAGCTCCTCTCCGAGGAGGACCTGCGCCACGTGATGCGCCTCTTTGGGATCGGCGGCCTGTCGTACGGGAACGCGAGTGCCCGTCACGACGGCGATCGGTTCTGGATGAGCGCCAGCGGGGTCGACAAGAGCCACCTGCGCACGGTCGGGACCGAGATCCTGATGGTGACCGGCTACGACGCCGGGCGAGGCGTGGTCCAGCTCAGCGTGCCGCCCGGCGTGAAGCCGCGGCGGGTGTCGGTCGACGCGATCGAGCACCTGACCATCTATCGCGAGCATCCGGAGGTCGGCGGCATCCTGCACGTCCATGGCTGGGTCCCCGGCGCGAGCTCGACCGAGGTGGTCTACCCCTGCGGCACCGAGGAGCTGGCGCTCGAGGTGGCCGAGCTTGTGCGTCAGGCGCCGGATCCATCGCGCGCGGTGATCGGCATGAAGAACCACGGCATCACCATCACGGGGCACAGCCTGGACGAGATCCTCGAGCGGGTCGGACCCAGGATCGTCCGTCGCGTCCCGATGAGCTGATCGGCCAGCACGAATGGCCGATCGATCGGTCCGCGGCGTGCGGCTGCGCTTCGGCTCCTCCGCGCTGAACTACCACGCCCTGCGACTGCTCGGTCCCCGGCTGCCGCGCTGGACCGGGGGCTGGATGCCATGGCTGCAGTTGCACCGGTTCGCGACGCCGGAGCTGCCGGGTCCCGCCTGGGCGCGCCTGCGGCCGACGCTCTCCGGGATCTGCGGCACCGACCTGGGCCTGCTGACCGGCCATGCCAGCCCGATCCTCTCCCCGTTCTCCTCCTTCCCGGCGGTGCTCGGCCACGAGGTCGTCACAGTGGTCGAGGAGGCCGGCAAGGGGTCGGGCGTGGTGGCGGGACAGCGGGTCGTGGTCGACCCGGTGATCTCGTGCTTCGTCCGGGAGCTCGAGCCGTGTCAGCACTGCCGCGAGGGCCATCCCAGCCTGTGCGAGCGCGCCGCCGATGGCGCGCTGTCGCCGGGCCTTTTGATCGGATATTGCCGCGACCTGCCGGGCGGCTGGTCCGACGCGATGCTGGTCCACGCCAGCCAGCTGTATCCGGTGCCGGACGCGCTCTCCGACGAGGTGGCGGTCCTGATCGAGCCGTTCAGCGTGGCTCTGCACGCCGTCCTCGCCGGGCCCCCAACCCCGGGCGACCGCGTCCTGGTGATCGGCGGTGGCACGCTGGGCCTTTGCACGCTCGCCGCGCTGCGGCTCATCAGGCCGGCGACAAGGGTCACGATCCTGGTGCGCCACCCGGCCCAGGCCAGCATGGCCGAGCGGCTGGGTGCGGTATCGGTGCGGCACGACAGCGGCGATGGCGCGATCCGGGCGGCGGAGAGCGACGCCGGGGCGCGACGCTACCAGCCGATCGTGGGCGACGTGGTGCTGACCGGCGGCTTCGACCAGGTCTACGACTGCGTCGGCAACCGGCGCAGCCTCGATGCTAGCCTGCGCGTGACCGCCGCGCGCGGGCGGCTGGTCCTGGTGGGCGGGCCCGGCCAGCTCGGCGGGCTGGATTGGACGCTGGCGTGGACCCGCGAGCTGCGGATCGACGGCAGCTACGTCTACGGGCGCGAGGACAGCCTGCCTGAGCGCCCGCACACCTTCGAGGAGGCGATGCGGCTGTTGACCGAGCGCTCGGACCTGCAGCTCGGCGACCTGGTCACACATCGGTTCGGGCTCGATTCGTACCGCGGCGCCATGGCGATGGCACTTGACCGCGGACGGAACGGGGCGCTCAAGATCGTGTTCGCGCCCGGCGAGGGCTGACTGCCGGAATCCATCGGTCTATGCTGAGGATCTCGCCCACCAACGGAGGAACTCCCGAGAGCCATGGACAACCCGGTCACGCTGGCGATCCTGGCGATCGTCCTGGTCGTCGTCCTCTTCCTCATCTACAGCACCGTCAACATCGTGCGCCAGTACGAGCGGCTGGTCGTCTTCACGCTGGGACGCGTGACGAACGGATCCGCCGGGCCCGGGCTCATCCTGCTGGTGCCGATCATCCAGCAGCCGGTGCGCGTCGACCTGCGCGAGTTCTACATCGAGGTGCCGCAGCAGACCTGCATCACCAAGGACAACGCGCCGATCAGCATCGACTTCCTGGTCTATTCCAAGGTCTTCGACCCGGAGCAGTCGATCACTGCGGTCACGAGCTTCTCCGGCGCCTCGCAGGCCCTGGCGGCCACGACGTTGCGCGCCGTCATCGGCGACATCCCGCTCGACGATGTGCTGGCCAAGCGCGAGGAGATCAACAACATCCTGCGCACCAAGCTGGACGAGGTCACCCATCGCTGGGGCGTGAAGATCACCAACGTCGAGATCCGCGAGATCGTGCCGCCGCGCGACATCCAGGACGCCATGAACCGCCAGATGAGCGCGGAGCGCAACCGGCGAGCCAACATCACCGAGTCGGAGGGCACGCGCCAGGCGACGATCAACGTCGCCGAGGGCGACAAGCAGAGCGCCATCCTGCGCGCCGAGGGCAATCGCCAGGCACAGATCCTTCAGGCTGAAGGCTATGCCAGCGCGCTGCAGACGATCTTCGGGGCCGCCAAGGGGATCGACGAGAAGACGATGGCGCTCCAGTACCTGGAGGCGTTGAAGGCCCTGGGTGCGGGTGCTTCCACCAAGTGGGTGATCCCGATGGAGCTGGCCGAGCTGACGAAGCCGCTGGCCAGCGCGATGCGCACGGCTCGCGAGGGCGGGGGCGGCGCCGCCGGCTGACGTGCCGCGCAGCTCGTCGCGCTTCGGGGGCAGGGGCTTGGGCGGCCGGGGCCTGGGGAGCCGACGCGGCCTGGCCGCCTGGCTCGGCCGCATCGTCGCCGCGGCGACCTTCGGCTACCTGGGCTACCTCAGCTACGAGGGCTCCCGGCGGATCGTGCGACCGGGACGACGCGCCATGGAGCCCCTGGAGCAAGGCGCGCCGGCGACGCCAGCCGACCTTGGGCTGATCTACGAGGACGTCCGATTCACAACCGATGACGGCGTCACGCTCTCCGGCTGGCTGATCGGCGCCGGACGAGAGACGCACGCCGCCGTGGTGCTGCTCCATGGCTTCAGCTGGCACAGGCTTCCGGACCTGGTGGGGTTCGTGCCGTGGATCCAGCGCCGCTACAACGTGCTGCAGTTCGACTTCCGCGGGCACGGCGACTCGGACGACGCCCCGATCACGCTCGGCACGCTGGAGCAGCGTGACGTGGCGGCGGCCGTGCAGTTCCTGCAGGGGCGCGGGCTGGGACCAATCGCGCTGATGGGCATCAGCATGGGCGGGTCGGTGGCGGTCATGGCTGCGCCCGATCTGCCGGTGGCGGCGGTGGTGGCCGACGCCGCGTACGCCGAGCTGCACGACCCGATCTCGAACCGGATGCGCGAGGGCGGCTATCCGCTGGCCGGGCTCGGGGCCCGGCTGGTGGTACTGGCCGCCTCGGCGCGGGCCCGCGTCCTCCTGCGCCAGCCGATCAACCAGGCGTCGCGGCTCGCGCCGCGCGGCCTGCTCCTGATCGCACCGCGCGAGGATCGGCTGGTGAGCTGGACCCAGTCGCAGCGGCTGTTCGACGCCGCCCATGAGCCAAAGGAGCTGTACGTCGTCGAGGGCGCGGCCCATGGGGAGGCCCACGCTGTCGGCGGCGAGGAGTACGAGCGACGCGTGCTCTCGTTCCTGGAGCGCTATCTCGGGTAGCGAGGGTAGTGAGCACGTGCAACCGTGAGTTGCGCTGTGACGAACGGGGCCGCGTTCTCCGCGCCCCGAACGGTGTTCGTCGGTCGTGGCGCAACCAGGAGTGGCGTGATGACGGCGGAGGCCGCGCCCTGATCGCATTCGGCGACGTTCGTCGGTCGTAGCGCAACAGGCGGTGGCATCGGTCTGGCAGAAGGAAGAAGTGGACGTTTGCGAAGGGACCGTCCCTTGCGGGCGCCCACCCTATAATCGCGCGGACATTCACTCGTCTCGGGGTCTTGCATGGCTGCCACGAAAGTCCTCGTCGTCGATGACGACCTGAACATCCAGCGCGTCCTCGTGTTCACCCTCAAGCAGGAGGGGTACGAGGTGCTGGTCGCGTCCGATGGGGCGACCGGCGTGGAGATGGCCCGCGAGACCCAGCCCGACCTGATCCTGATGGACGTGGCCATGCCCAAGCTGGACGGCTACGCGGCCACCCAGCAGATCCGCGCGGCGGAACAGGATCGCCGGGTGCCGATCATCATGCTCACCGCAGGCGCGGACGTCGGCGAGCGGGTGAAAGGGCTGCGCGCCGGGGCCGATGACGACATCGTCAAGCCCTTCCATCCCCTGGAGCTGATGGCCCGCATCAAGGCCCTCCTGGCGCGCGGCGGGCCCCCGGCGTCGACGGGTGGCGACACGCCAACCCTCGGCAAGGTGTGCGTCTTCTATGGCGCCAAGGGCGGCGTGGGGACGACAACCATCGCCATCAACTCGGCAATCTCGCTGTCCCGCGAGCTCCGTCGCAGGACGGCCCTGGTCGACGCCAACCTCCAGTTCGGCGACCTGCGCGTCTTCCTCGACCTGGGCCTGGACACGGCCTCCATGGTCAATGCCATCACCGAGCCGGACCTCGACGCCGACCTCCTCCGCAAGCTGATGGTCCGCCACCACACCGGCATCGACCTGCTGCTGGCGCCGCCGTCGCCTGAGGCCGCCGACATCGTGATGGAGCGCCAGCACAATGAGCCGGCCTCGCTCACCGGACTGCTCGAAATCTTCCGGCGGCTGTACGACTACACCTTCATCGACATGGTGAAGACGATCGACGACTTCAACCTGCAGCTCTTCGACGAGGCGGACGTCATCTTCGTCGTCATGACGGCGGACCTCTCGTGCCTGAAGAACGTGCGCCTCGTGCTCGAGACGATGGACCACCTGGGCTACGAGAAGGGCAAGGTCAAGCTGGTCCTGAACCGATCGAACGCCTACACCGGGATCAACGTCAACAACGCCGAATCAGCGCTGAACCGGAAGGTCGACCACCAGGTCATCAACGAGTACCGCGGCGCGATCAGCGCCCTCAACTCGGGCGAGCCGTTCATGTCCAGCCGTCCGGACACGCCGCTGGGTCGCAGCGTGTCGGAGTTCGCGCACCAGGTGGACGCCGCGTTCGTGGCCGACGCCGTACCGGTTCGCATCTGACGCTGGTTCGTGCACCTGACGCCCGTCCGTAACTGGCGATAACCCGCCGCTAACGGACCGATAAGCCCCGCCGCGTAGCCTGCCTCCGCCGGTCGCCGCTGGAGTTTGGGAGGCGAGCAGGCGGGCGACCGGCACTGCTTCCACGCATCCTGGCCTCGGCTCGCCTCCGCGAGGATCGCCCATGCTGGCCCAGGCGTTGAGCGCCTCGCTCCTCGGAGTCGAGGGTGTCCCGGTACGGGTCGAGGTCGACGTAGCGTTCGGGCTGCCGTCGCTGACCATCGTCGGGCTGGCTGGCAGCCAGGTGCAGGAGGCGCGCGAGCGCGTGCGCAGCGCGCTGCGCAACAGTGGCTTCGAGCTCCCCGCGCGGCGGATCACCGTCAACCTCTCGCCTGCCGATCTGCCGAAGGACGGCACCGGCTACGACCTGGCAATCGCGGTCGGCATCCTCGCCGCCTCCGGCCAGCTGAACGCGACGAAGGGTCTGGCCGCGACCGCGCTGGTCGGCGAGCTGGCGCTCGACGGTGCCCTGCGGCCGATCACCGGCGTGATGGCCATGGCTGCGGCGGCGCGCGACGCCGGCGTGGCCGCCCTGTTGGTCGCCTCCGGCGACGAGATCGAGGCCGCCACGGTGCGAGGACTGCGCGTCCACGCCGCCAGGACGCTGGGCGACGCGGTCGCGCATCTCGCCGGTGTCCGGCGCCTGCCGCCCTCGCGGCCCACGCCGCTTCCCGCCTGGGAGCCGCCGGCGGACGTGCCCGACCTGGGCGACGTGATCGGCCAGCCCGAGGCGCGACGCGCACTGGAGATCGCTATCGCCGGGCGCCATAACCTGGCCTTCTCTGGCCCGCCGGGCGTCGGCAAGACGCTGCTGCTGCACTGCGCGGAGGGGCTGCAGCCGCCGCTCGAGGACGCCGAGGCGATCGAGGTCAGCCGCATCTACTCGGCTGCCGGCCTGCTCGACCGTCGGGCGCCGCTGTTACGCCGCCGGCCGTTCCGCGCTCCGCATCACACCGTCTCGACCCAGGCGCTGGTCGGCGGCGGCCCGCGCGTGCGACCCGGCGAAGCCTCTCTTGCCCATCGCGGGCTGCTCCTCCTCGACGAAGCGCTCCAATTTCGTTCGGACGCGCTGGATGCCCTGCGCCAGCCGCTGGAGGCCGGCACGGTGACCATCGCCCGCGTCGAGGGCGCGCTCTCGCTGCCCGCCCGCTTCACGCTGCTGGCCGCGTTCAACCCGTGCCCGTGCGGGTGGCTCGGCTCCCAGGCGCGCGCCTGCCGGTGCGACGATGCGACGGCCCGGCGCTACGCCGCGCGGCTCTCCGGCCCGCTCCGCGACCGGCTCGACCTGTGGATCAGGGCCGACCAGCCCTCGATGGCCGAGGTGGATGGCATCGAGCCCAGCGCCGCCGTGGCTCGGCGGATCCGCATGGCCTGGAGGCGTCAGCACGACCGGCTCGGCATGGCCAATGGGGAGCTGCGAACTCGAGGCATCGACCCGCGGCTTGCGATCCCGGCCAGCGTGGTCTCGCTGCTCGAGCGCCGAGGGGTGAAGTTCCGCCTCTCGCCGCGGCGGCTCCATCGGGCCGCGCGGATTGCCCGCACCATCGCCGACCTTGCGGAGAGCGAATTGGTGCTCGCGGAGCACGTCGACGAGGCGCTCTTCTATCGGCCCGAGGCGGCGACATGATCGGCGTCGGCGCGTCGGGGCCGCGGGGCGACGAGATCAGCCAGCTCCCACCACCACGCACCGTAGGGCAATGGGAGTTCGCCGGCAGGGAATCCGGGTGGGGCGGCGTACGGCTCGCCGAGCTCGACGCCGAGGCTGAGCGTCCGTACTGGATCGCCATCTCGCTGGTGCCAGGCATCGGTCCCGTGGGGTTCGCACGGCTGCTCCACCGGTTCGGCTCGGCGCGCGCCGCATGGGCGGCCGGCCCGGCCATGCTGGATGGGCTGCTGCGGTTGCCGGAGGATGCCGGCAACGGGCTGCGCCGCCTGCGTCGCACCGGCGCTGTCGCCGTCGCGCGCCGCGTGCATGCCACGTTGCGTGGAGTGGGCGGATCGGTCGTGACCGCGCTCGACGTTCGCTACCCCAGCGCCCTGGCGAACGTCGACCCGCGTCCGCCGGTCCTGTACGTGGCCGGCGACCAGGCGGCGTTCGAGGGGCCGGCCGTGGCAGTGGTCGGCACGCGACGCGCGACGGGTTACGGACGCTCGACCGCGATCGAGATCGCGGACGAGCTGGCGCGAGCCGGCGTCACGGTGGTCAGCGGCCTGGCGATCGGCATCGACGGCGAGGCGCACGCGGCCGCGGTGGCGGCCGGCGGCCGGAGCGTGGCGGTCCTGCCGTCCCCGCTGGATCGCGTCTACCCGCCGCGTCACCGCGACCTGGCCGCGCGGCTCGTGGCGTCCGGCGGGGCGCTGGTCAGCGAGCTGGCGCCCCGGCACGCGCCGGGGCGACCGGACTTCGCGCGGCGCAATCGGATCATCGCCGGCCTGGCCGCCGCGGTGGTGGTGGTCGAGGCTCCGGATCGGTCCGGCGCGCTCCTGACTGCGGCCGCCGCGACCGAGATCGGTCGCGAGGTGTTCGCGGTGCCCGGGCCGATCGACGCGCTCGCGTCGCGCGGCTGCAACCGCCTGATCGCGGATCACCTGGCGGTGATCGTCACCTCGCCCGCGGGCCTGCTGAACGGCATCGGGCTCTCCCGCGGCGAGCGCCCGGTGAGCATCACCAGCCTCTCCGAAGCGGAGGGTCTGGTGCTCCATGCACTGCTTCAGCGGCCGGCTTCCATCGAGGAGCTGCTCGCTCCCACGCGCCTTCGACCGGGCGCCCTGGCGAGCGCCCTGACGCTCCTGGAGGCGCGTGGCCTGGCGACGTCGTACGGCGGCGTGACGTTCCACCCCACCCTCGTGGCGAGGCGGATGGGGCGACCCGGATGAGCGCGGAGGCGTCACTTGGCGCTTGCAAATCGACGATGCCCGGTATACTGCCGGCGCCAGATAGAGCAATTCCGCCGTGCCCATTGGGCGATCGGCCCAAGCGGAACCCGCCACACAGGAGTACCTGGTCTATTGCATTCGATCACCGAGATTCGCGCGGCTGCCCGCGCCGTGCCCCGCACGTTAAGGCCCCTCGTGAGCCGCCACCGGGCTATCGCCCGCGTCGCGGTCGCCTTCGTATCCCTCGCGATCGCCATGGCGGTCTCGCTGGAGGGAACGACGGCAGTCCCCACTCCATCGCCCGCCCGGCCAATCTCCATCCTTCCGCAGAACGTCGGCGTCGGCGTTGCCACGAGCGCCGCCATCAGCCTGACCTTCGAGGAGGCGATGGACCCCGCTTCAGTGGATGCGGCGCTCTCGATCCAGCCCGAGGCCCCGATCCGGACGATCTGGCGTGCCGGCGGCAGGACGCTCCTGATCCTCCCCCGCGTGCGCTGGCAGACGGATGGGCGCTACGTGGTCACGGTGGGTCCAAGCGCACAACGCGCCGATGGATCGCCACTTGGAGCGCCCCAGCAGGTGAGCTTCACCACCGAGACGGCACCGATCGTCTCGGACTTCGAGCTGCGCTACGTCGCGCAGCCGGAGGAGCCGGTCATGCGGGCGCTCACGGACGACGCCTCGGGGGCTACTTCGGCCAGCGGCCAGGCGGCGCCATCCGACACGACCTCGAGCGTGAGCACCGCCACCAGCATCACCATCGGCTTCTCGAGCCCGATGGATCGGCTGGAGGTGGAGCGCCGCCTCGTCGTGAGCCCCGAGATCGAGGGCACGATCACCTGGCAGGGCAACTCGCTGATCTTCACACCGACCGGACGTCTCGAGCCCGACGCACGCTACGCGCTGACCGTGGCCGGCGCCCACGACCTGGCCGGCAACCGGCTCGGCGGGGACGCCTCGTTCTCGTTCACGACGCGCGCGGGCGCCCAGGCGGTGAAGGTCTCGCCGCTCGACGGCGAGAAGAACCTCACCAACATCCAGGTTGCCGTCTGGTTCAGCCAGCCGGTCGACACGACGACGACGGGGGATGCCTTCCGCCTGACCGATACCACGACCGGCGACGTGATCCCGGGCCAGGTGGTCTGGAACGCGGCGGGGACGCAGCTGCGCTACGGTGCGTCGCACGCCCTGGCCAAGGGCCATCAATTCAGCATGTCGTTCGCGGATGGCGCGCTGGACGCGGACGGCAACGTCGTCTCCGGCAGCTGGAGCTTCGAGACCAAGGCACCACCGGCGCCGGCGAGGTCGGCTCAGGTCGCGGGCCGCGCGGCTCCGGGACCGGCGGCGCCCGCCGACATGGTGCAGTACGCGGTCTGGCAGATCAACCAGGAGCGGGCGCGGTACGGCTTCGCGGCGCTGCAGCTGGACTCGGCCATCTCCGCGGTCGCCTCGGCGCACGCCTGGGACATGATCAACTACGGCTACTTCAGCCACATCGGGCGCGATGGCTCGACCGTCAGCACCCGACTGGCGCGCGCGGGCATCGGGTTCAGCGCGTCGGGCGAGAACATCTGCTACCTGGCCGGGGCGGGCATGCAGGGGACCCTGAACTGGTGCCACGCCACGTTCATGGGCGAGCCATATCCCGGCTACGCGAACCACATCGGCAACATCCTCGGCACCCGGTACTCGCGGGTTGGGGTCGGAATCGCCCAGAGTGGAGCAAGGATCATCGTCGTCTGGGATTTCGCCGGCTGAGCTGTCGCGGCGCACGCCGCTGCTACACTCCCTGACCGATGCCCCCCAAGAAGCGGACTGCGGGCGACCTCGTCATCGTCGAGTCGCCGGCCAAGGCCAAGACCATCGAGCGGTACCTGGGACCGGGTTACACGGTCACAGCGTCGTACGGCCATGTCCGCGACCTGCCCCAGCGCAGCCTGGGGGTCGACGTCGAGCACGATTTCGCACCTCGCTATGAGCCGCTCAAGGAGCGGCGCAAGGAGCTGGAGAAGCTCGCCGACCGGGCGCGCAGCGCGGACCAGGTCTGGCTCGCCACTGACCTCGACCGCGAGGGCGAGTCGATCGCCTGGCACATCGCCGAGTACGCCGGCCTGGACGAGGATCGGGTCAAGCGAGTCACCTTCAGCGAGATCACCAAGCCGGCGATCGAGGCGGCATTCGCGCATCCGCGAACGATCAACCTCGACCTGGTCAACGCCCAGCAGGCGCGGCGCGTGATCGATCGGCTGGTGGGCTACAAGCTCAGCCCGTTGGTCAGCAGCAAGATCCGGCGAGGCCTGTCCGCCGGGCGTGTGCAGTCGGTGGCCGTCCGGCTGGTGGTCGACCGCGAGCGCGAGATCAGCGCCTTCGTGGCGGACGAGTACTGGACCATCGCCGCCGAGCTGCGGCGGCGCGGGGCATCCGGGACCTTCACGGCCGAGCTGACCCGGATCGACGGCGAGAAGGCACGCATCGGCTCAGAGGACGAAGCGCGCACGCACGAGGCGGCCCTGCGCGAGGCCAGCTACGCGGTCAGCAAGGTGACCCGCAGCCAGCAGAAGAAGTCCGCACCGCCGCCGTTCACCACCAGCACCCTCCAGCAGGAGGCATCGCGCAAGCTCGGGTTCGGCGCTCGCCGCACGATGAGCGTGGCCCAGTCGCTGTACGAGGGCGTGGCGCTGCCCGAGGGGCAGGTGGGCCTGATCACCTATATGCGCACCGACTCGCTGGCCATCTCCTCGGGCGCCGTCGGCGAGGCGCGGAGCGTCATCAAGCGGCGGTTCGGCCCCGAGTTCGTGCCGAACAAGCCGAACGCCTACCGCACGAAGACCCGGGGTGCGCAGGAGGCGCACGAGGCGATCCGGCCGTCGAGCTTCGCGCGCTCGCCCGAATCGCTGCGCGCGCAGCTCAAGCCGGATGAGTACCGCCTATACGAGCTCATCTGGCGCCGGGCGACCGCCTCGCAGATGGCTCCGGCGCGGTTCGACCAGGTGGGGGTCGACGTGCAGGCGGACCGATACACCCTGCACGCCGGCGCGCGGAAGCGGATCTTCGACGGCTACCAGGCGATCTACGTGGAGGGCAAGGACGACGAGGAGGACGAACGACTCACGGTCCTGCCCGAGCTGGTCGACGGCGAGCCGCTCGACCTGGGCGACCTGAAGGCCGAGCAGCACTTCACCCAGCCCCCGCCGCGG
Source organism: Candidatus Limnocylindria bacterium (assembly GCA_036397815.1). Classification (GTDB taxonomy): domain Bacteria; phylum Chloroflexota; class Limnocylindria; order QHBO01; family QHBO01; genus DASQFY01. Next base: position 10,972 of record DASWIE010000091.1, on the reverse strand, counting down.
TACACGGAGGCGACCCTCATCAAGGCGCTCGAGGAGAACGGCATCGGCCGCCCGTCAACGTATGCACCCACGATCGAGACGATCCGCCAGCGCGGCTACGTGACGATCAAGGAGCGCCGGCTCTTCCCGGAGGAGTCGGCCTTCCGCGTGACCGATCTGCTGGTCGAGCACTTCCCGGAGGTGGTGGATCTCGCCTTCACGGCGCGCATGGAGGAGCGGCTCGACGACGTGGCGGCCGGCACGCACGAGTGGGTGCCGATGGTCCGCGACTTCTGGGTCCCGTTCAGCGCCCAGGTCAGCGAGGGGCGGGAGAAGATCGCCAAGCAGGTCGAGGTGACCGACATCCCCTGCCCGATCTCGGGCGAGAAGGGGGATTTCCTGGTCAAGCGCTTCGGTCGCAACGGCTGGTTCCTGGGCTGCGCGGGGTATCCGGAGTGCAAATACACGCAGGCGCTGCCTGGCGAGGAGGCCGAGACGCCCGACCTGCCGGGCGTCGGCGAGCCGTGCCCGCAGTGCGGGAAGGGGACGCTCGCCGGCAAGCGCGGCCGCTTCGGACCGTTCGTGGGCTGCGACCGCTATCCGGAGTGCAAGTACATCAAGAAGGATGCGCAGCCGGCCAACGAGCGCTTTGGGACCTGCCCCAAGTGCGGGCAGGGGACGGTCGTGACCAAGCGCGCGCGGCGCGGCCGCCGTCCGTTCTGGGGCTGCGACCGATATCCGGACTGCGACTACGCCAGCTGGACCCGCCCGCAACCGGAGCGCGCGGCGAGCGCGGAGGGCGGGGAAACAGAGATGGCCGCTGCCGCCGGCGGAGCGCGTGGCTGACCGCCACCGCGGCTCGACGCGCGCCGGCGGCGAGGCGGAAACGATCCTCGAGCGTTTCCTCGGGTCGATGGCCAGCCGCAATGCCTCGGAGCGGACAATTCAGGAGTACCGGCGCAACGCAGGGGAGTTCCTGGCCTTCCTCGTGGCGAGAGGTGTCGACTGGCGCATCCCGGACCGCGCCACCGTGCGCGCCTACCTGTCAACGCTCGCGGACCGCGGCCTCGCCGCCTCGTCGGTCGGCGGACGGCTGGCCGCCATCCGGAGCCTCTACCGCCACGCCGCGCGGCAGGGCTGGATCTCGTCGGACCCGTTGGCGGGAGTGCGCTCTCCGCGCCGGCCGGGGCGGCTGCCGCGCGTCCTCTCGGTCGCGGACGCGGCGCGGCTGGTCGAGGCGCCAACCCGCAGGGCCGCCGTTCCCAAGCGCGGGGTCACGCAGCCGCACGCGGCCGCCCTCGCCCGCCGTGACGCCGCCCTGCTGGAGCTGCTGTACGCCACCGGGATGCGGATCAGCGAGGCGACCTCGCTCACGCTTGACCGGGTGGACCTCGCCCGACGCCGGCTGCGGGTGATCGGCAAGGGATCGAAGGAGCGCGAGCTGCTCTTCGGCGGGCCGGCGCAGCGGGCGCTCGAGGCCTACCTGAGCAAGGCGCGGCCACTGCTCGCGGCCGGCGGCAATCCGCCGCCAGCCATCTTCCTCAACGCGTCGGGCGGGGCGCTCACCGCCCGCGGCGCGCGTATGGCGGTCGAGCGATGGGTGCGCGACTCCGGCGTCGCCAGCCGGACCTCGCCCCACACCCTGCGGCACTCGTTCGCGACCCATCTGCTCGAGGGCGGGGCTGACCTGCGCAGCGTTCAAGAGCTGCTCGGCCACGCCAACCTGGCCACCACGCAGGTCTACACGCATCTCTCCGACGCCACCGTGCGCAGCGTGTACCAATCGGCGCATCCGCGATCCGGCCGGGGTGGCGCCGGCCGCGACCGGTGATCGATCCGGCCGACGAGGCGCCGCCGGAGCCGACGCCCGGGACCCGGCCATCGGTTGGGCGCGTGCTGGCCCAGGCCAGCCTGATCCTGACGATCGCGGCGCTCGCCAGCCGGCTGCTCGGGTGGGTGCGGCTGCTGGTCATCGGCTCGCAGTTCGGCGCCTCGCGCGAGCTGGACGCCTACTTCGCGGCGTTCCGGATTCCCGACGCCATCTTCCAGCTGGTGGTCGCCGGCGCGCTGAGCGCCGCGCTGATCCCGGTCTTCTCCGGCTACCGGGCGCGCCAGCAGGAGCAGGAGGCGTGGCGCCTGGCGAGCAGCGTCATCAACCTGGTGCTGATCGCCCTGGCCGGGCTGAGCCTGATCATGGCCATCCTCGCCCCGGTGCTGGTGCCGGTCGTTGCGCCCGGCTTCGACGCGCCGACCACCGAGCTGACCATCCGCATGACCCGGGTCATGCTCCTCTCGCCCGTACTGATCGGGATGGGCGCCGTGGTCAGCGGCATCTTGAACTCCTACGAGCGGTTCGCCGTGCCGGCGCTGGCGCCGCTGGCCTACAACCTGGCCATCATCCTGGCGGCGATCGTCCTCGCCCCGATCATGGGCATCGAGGGGTTGGCGGTCGGCGTGGCGGTCGGCTCGCTGGCACACCTCGCCATCCAGCTGCCGGCGCTCGGTCGGGTGGGGCAGCGCTACGACCTGACCATCGGGCTCAGCCACCCGGGCGTGCGCCAGGTGCTGAAGCTGATGGGGCCGCGCATGCTGGGCCTTGCGGCCGGGCAGCTCAACTTCATCGTCTCGACCGTGCTGGCCAGCGGCCTGCCGGAGGGCAGCCTGACGGCCTACAACTACGCCTTCCAGCTGAGCCAGATCCCGGTCGGCGTGCTGGGAGTCAGCGTGGCGGTCGCCCTCTTCCCGACCCTGAGCCGCGACGCGGCGCTGGGGCGCGTGCCGGAGATCCGGCGACAGGTCGCCGGCAGCCTGCGGATCCTGGTCTTCCTGGCCGCACCGCTGACGGCGGCGATGATCGTGCTGGCGGGACCGATCGCATCGGTCTTCTTCCAATACGGCCTATTCACCGAACGCTCAGCCGAGCGCACCGCGGGGGCGCTCGTCTTCTTCGCCATCGGCCTGACCGGGCACATCGTGGTCCACCTCCTGACGCGCGCCTTCTATGCGATGCAGGACACGCGCACGCCGGTGGTGTGGGCGATCATCGCGGTGGCCATCAACGTGCCGCTGATGGTCTGGCTGGTTGGACCGATGGGGGTCGAGGGCCTGGCCCTGGCCCTCTCGATCAGCGCGCTGCTGGAGGTGGTGGGACTGCTCTGGGCACTGCGTCGGCGCATCGATTCGGTCGAGGAGGGACAGGTCCTGCGCTCCGCCGTCCGCTCGGCGGTGGCCGGTGTGGCGGCCGGGCTGCTGATGCTCGGCGGCCTGACCGTGGCTCGCTCGGCGCTGCCCGGCCTGCTCGACAACGGCGTGGGACGCCTGGTCGTGGTGGCGGCGCTGACCGCCGCCGGGTTCGCGATCTACGCGCTGGTCGCCTCGGCACTGCGCGCTCCGGAGCTTGCCCAGATGCGGGCTCTCCTCGCCCGACGTCCGCGGGGTGCCGCGTGATCCACGTGCGACCGGCGACCGATGCGGAGCAGCCAGCATGGCAGGCGCTGCTCGCCCGCTGCGCCTCGGGTGACTTCCTGCATGACTGGGCCTGGGCCGAGGTGGCGGCCCTCGACGGCCAGCCACAGCGCCGCTTCGTGGCCGAGGAGGACGGGGAGCTCGTCGCCATCGCCGCTGCCCAGGTGCGCTCGCTGCCGCTCGGCCGCTCCTTTTGGTACGTGCCCCACGGTCCGGTGCTCGACTACGACCATCCTCGCGCGGGGGAGTGGCTGCGGGCGGTCGCGATCGGACTGCGGGCGGCGGCGCGCAACGACCGCGCCATCGCCGTCAAGCTGGAGCCGCGGCTCGAGCTGGGCAGCGCGGCGACCACCCAGTTCCATCGCCTGCGCCACGATCCACGCACCCTGCAGGTGGGCCAGTCCCGCCTGGTCGAGCTGGGCGACGACGAGACGCTGCTGGCCGGCTTCGACAAGGACACCCGCTACGCCGTGCGCCGCGCCGAGCGCGAGGGCGTCACGATCCGGGTCGTGGAGGATCCGGGCGACACGACCGCCATCGATGAGCTGCATGGCCTGGTGCTCGAGACCCAGCAGCGGGCCGGCTTCCCGCGCCCGCCGCTGGAGCGCTACCGGACCGCCTGGCGAGCGCTCGCCGGCCCAGGCCGCGCCAGCGTCCTGGAGGCGCACCACGACGGGCGGCTGCTGGCCTCGGGGATGCTCGTGGTCGAGGGCGAGCGCTCCTTCTACCTCTTCTCCGGCTCCCTCCGCGAGCAGCCCGGTGAGCCGAAGCGCTACGCCTCCTACGCCATGCAGTGGGCGATGATGCGCCGCGCACGCGACGCGGGCAGCCGCGTCCACGACCTGTGGGGGATCGCGCCGGAGGGCGCCGGCCCGGAACACCCGTGGTTCGGGGTGGGGCTCTTCAAGAAGGGCTTCGGTGGGCGCGCGGTGACCTGGGCCGGCAGCTGGGACGTGGTCGTCGACCCGACCCTCTATCGCATGCGCGCCATCGCCGACCGCGGCCGAGTCGCCGCTCGCGCCATCGCCCGTCGCCTGCCGGGGAGGGGCGGATGACGCCGACGCAACAGCACCGGATGGGCCTGGGCCAGTTGGCGGACGTCATCGGTCCCGAACGGGTGGTTGGCGTGCCGGTGGGCGAGGTCAGCGGCCTCGCCTACGACTCGCGCAGCGTGACACCGCGAACCATCTTCTTTGCCGTGCCGGGCGACCACGTGGACGGCCACGACTTCGCGACCGACGCCATCGCCAAGGGCGCCATCGCCGTCGTCGTGGAACGTGAGCTTCCTGGACTCACCACGCCCCAGCTCGTGGTGCCGCGCACTCGCGTCGCGCTGGCCGATGCCGCCGACGCGTGGTTCGACCATCCCTCGCAGCACCTGCGCGTGATTGGCGTGACCGGGACCGATGGCAAGACGACCACCTGCTTCCTGGCCGCCGCCATGCTGACCGCCGCCGGGCGGCACCCTGGTCTGGCCGGCACCGTTGCGATCCGGGTCGGCGACCGCCAGGAGCCGAACCCCAACCGCAACACGACCCCCGAGGCGCTGGAGCTGCAATCCCTCCTCGCCGACATGGTCGCGGCGGGCAACGACTGCGTGGTGATTGAGGCGACCAGCCACGGGCTTGCCCAGGCGCGCGTGCGCAACTGCCGCTTCCAGGTCGCCGTCGTCACCAACCTGACCAGCGAGCACCTGGAGTTCCACGGCACCTGGGAGGCGTACCGCGACGCCAAGGTGAAGCTGGTCGAGGAGGCGCCGGTCGCCATCCTGAACGCCGACGACCCCAACTTCGGCTTCTTCCGCGACCACGCCCGCGACCGCGTCGTGACCTACGCGGCGCACAATCTCGCGGACGTGCGGGCCATCGGCATCGACGCCCGACCCGACGGCACCACCTTCACGGCCGAGGCGGAAGGCTGGAGCGGCACTGTTCACCTCCAGCTGCCCGGCAGCTTCAACGTCCACAACGCGCTCGCCGTCCTGGCCCTCGCCCAAGCCGAGGGGATCGACCTGACCACCGCCGCGGACGCGATTGGCAACCTGGAGGGCGTGCCCGGCCGCATGGAGCGCGTCGACGAGGGCCAGCCCTTCCAGGTGGTGGTCGATTACGCGCACACGGCCGATTCGCTCGGCAAGGTGCTCCGCGAGCTGCGACCGATCACCACCGGCCGCCTCATCGCCGTCTTTGGCTCGGCGGGGGAGCGCGACCGCGTCAAGCGTCCCGCCATGGGCCGCGTCGCCGCCGAGCTGGCCGACATCACCGTCGTCACCGACGAGGACCCCCGCCTGGAGGACCCGCGCGAGATCAACGAGGCGATCGCCACCGGCGCCCGTGACGCAGGCGCAACGGAGGACAGGAACCTCTTCGTGATCGACGACCGGCCGACCGCCATCGCCCACGCCATCGGCCTGGCGGCCGAAGGCGACATCATCCTGCTGGCCGGCAAGGGCCACGAGCAGAACATCATCTACGGCACCGAGTGGCGTCCCTGGGACGAGAAGCAGGTTGCGCGCAAGGCCCTCCAGGACGCCGGCTTTGGCAGGACCGATGGCGCCGCCTGACCTGCGCGCCTTCCGCATGACCGATGCCAACGCCTGGGACGCGTTCGTCGAGGCCGCCCCGTTCCGCAGCTTCCCGCAGCTGTGGGAGTGGGGCGAGCTGCGCGAGCCGTCCGGCTGGCACCCCGTGCGCATCGCCGTGGGCCCGGATCCCACCACGCCCTTCGCGGGCGCCCAGGTCCTGGTCCGCCGCGTCCCGCTCTTCGGCTGGCGCTTCGCCTACGTCCCCCGCGGCCCGGTCGGCGACCTGAACGACGAACGCATCCGCGACGCTCTCTTCGCGGCCCTGCGCTCGTTGGCCCGCACCGAGGGTATCGCCACCATCAAGGTCGATCCCGAGGCGACGCCGGACGACGCCTATGGACAGGCGCTCCTCGCCCCGCCCTGGCGTCCTGCCGCCAAGGTCCAGCCACCGAAGACCCGCCTCATCGACCTTGGCATCCCGGAGGACGAGCTCCTCGCCAGCCTCGGCAAGAAGCACCGCCAATACGTCCACAAGGCGGAGCGCGCCGGTGTCACGGTCGAGCAGATCACCGGTACCGCCGACGAGGCAACAACCACCAAGGCGCTCGCCGACTTCTATCGGATCTACGCCCACACCGCCATGCGCGCCGGCTTCGTGGCCCGCGCCGAGCCCTACTACCAGCGCGTCTGGCGCATCTTCGCGCCGAACGGGCACGCCAGCCTTGCCTTCGCGGCCCTCAACGGAGAGCGCGCCGCCACCCTCTTCCATTTCACCTGCGGCGACCGCGCCGCCGAGGCCTATGGCGGCATGACCGATGAGGGCGCCGCCTCACGCGCCAACTACCTGCTGAAGTGGATCTCGATCCTGGGCTTCAAGAACGACGGCTTCGCGGTCTACGACCTGTGGGGCCTGGCCACCGGCGGGATCGCCCAGTTCAAGGAGGGCTTCGGTGGCAAAGAGGTCACCTACGTCGGCGCACGGGATCTCTCGCTTCGTCCCGCCGAGGACGCGGCACTCAGAATCCTCCTTCCCGCCTACGGCATCGCCCAGCGCACCCGCCTCCGCCTGTCGGGCCGGAGACTTGCAGGCACCAATGACGTACCTGCAGACCGATGAGTTTCGGGCCATCTGCTGGTCTGACCAGACGAGAAAGGGGTAGTGCCGATGATTGCCACGCATCCCGCCGACGAGAAGAACCTTGATGGATACGGTTTCGCGCCGCTCGAATGGGAGCGCGTCACTCAGAGCCTGGACAAGACACGCGACCTCGATGCCCTCGATGCGGCTGGCCGCTACTGGCTGGCGACAACCAGGCCGGATGGCCGCCCGCACGTCATGCCAGTGGGGATCGTCTGGGGTAGCGGCAGGTTCTACTTCACCGCCGGCGCGGGAACGCAGAAGGCGAAGAACCTGGCGCGGGACCCGCACTGCGTGATCACGGTCGCCGCCCCAAGGACGGATGTCGTGGTCGAGGGCGAGGCCAGGATCATCCGGGACGAAGAGGAGCTGCGGCGCATCGCGACGCTTTTCAAGGACTGGGGACCTGAGGTGCGCGACGGTGCGTTCTGGCACGAGTACAGCGCTCCGAGCGCCGGCCCGCCACCGTGGGAGGTGTACGAGGTCACGCCCACGACGATCTACGGACTCTCCACCGGCGAGCCCCATGGCGCCACCCGTTGGCGCGTGTAGCCGATGAGCCCCGTCGCCGCCAGCGTCGACGAATTCCTGGCTGCTGTTCCGACCGACAAGCGCGCTGCCCTCGAGGACCTGCGCAGGGTGATCCGGGCCGCGGCGCCCGAGGCAACGGAGCTGATCAACTACGGCGTCCCGATGTTCAGGCAGAACGGACGCAACCTCGTCAGCTACGCGGCCGCCAAGGACCACTGCTCGTTCTACGTCCAGAGCCCTGCGGTGATGGAGGCCCACGCAGCGGACCTCAAGGGCTACGAAACAACGAAGGGCACCGTGCATTTCTCGCCAGACAAGCCGATCCCGGCCGACCTGGTGACGAAGCTCGTCAAGGCCCGAATGGCGGAGAACCGGAAGGGGAGCTCTTGAACACGACCACGACCGACACCCAGCCCGCAACCGAAATCGACGCGCGCTTCAGCACTCCGGATGCCACGCCGACGCCCTGGCTGGTTGCCCGCGCCATCCTGGAGAAGGCCGAGATCTACTGGCTCTCGACCGTCCGTCCCGACGGCCGGCCGCACGTCACGCCCCTGGCCGCCGTGTGGCACGACAACGCAATCGTCTTCTGTACCGGCCCCACCGAGAGGAAGGCCCGCAACCTCGAGCAGAACCGGCAGGTCGTCTTCACCACCGGCTGCAACACGATCGAGCAGGGGACCGACGTCGTCATCGAGGGCAAGGCGGAGCCCGTCACGGACGAGGCCAAGCTCCAAGAGCTCGCCGACGCGTACGTCGCCAAATACGGCGAGATCTTCCGATTCGACGTGCGGGACCAGGCCTTCCACAGCGATGACGGCGGACGCGCCCTCGTCTTCGAGGTCAAGCCCCGCAAGGGCTTCGCCTTCGGCAAGGGCGACGCCTTCAGCCAAACCCGCTGGCGCTTCTGAGATCGCAGATGGCAGACCGATCACCCGTTGCGGAGCAATCGCTACTCGGCAATGGCTCCACCGCCACGTCGTGGGCTGAGGCAACCAAGAGACTCGAGACGCCGGAGCGGGATCGGACCTATTGGCTGGCCACGATCCGCCCCGACGGACGGCCGCACGTCATGCCGATCCTCGGCCTATGGATCGATGGCGCCTTTTACTTCGTGACGGGAGAAGGTTCCCGCAAGGGCAAGAACCTCGGTCGCAATCCGCGGTGCGTGATGGCGGCCAGCAGCCAGACCCTTCCCGCCCTCGACGTCGTGGTCGAAGGGGAGGCCCGCAAGGTGACTGATGAGGCCAGGCTCCGGCGGGTGGTCGATGCTTACGCCTCCAAGATGCACTGGCAGCTCGAGGTTCAGGGCGATGCCGTCGTTGGCGACAACGCGCCGACCGCCGGACCACCGCCCTATGCAGTATTCGAGCTCAAGGCCACCACGGTCTTTGGTCTCCCCGGCATCGCCGGAACCGATGGCGGCGAAGGCTCAAAGGGCTCATTCACCCCGACCCGCTGGCGCTTTTAGGAAATCACCGCCGAGGCGTGCGACTGGACCGCGAGTAGCCGTCGCTCTCGATTGCGCCCAGGACGGCTTCACGGATCCGCTCCGCATAGCCGAGCCTGTGCACGATGCCGCCGGCGATTCCGTTTGGGTCGTCCAGAAGCGCCAGGATCATGTGCTCTGTGCCGAGATACGTTGTGGCCAAGCGCCAACGCGATCTGGATCGCCTGGGCCATGGTCGCTCGCATGCGTGGTGTGAGCGGAATTGGCTGGATCAACCAATGGTTGCGTCCCGACCGTGATCAGTCGTCCCACTCGTCGCGGAGATCGTCGAGCTCATCCGGCGCGTACACCCCGGTGAGGGCACCCGCAAATCGCGCGATTGGGTCGCCGTCCGTCTCGTCAGTCAACTCGTGCTCCTCCATGGTCTTCACAGCCTAGCCATTCATTCGTCCTTCGGAAAGAACTCTGAACTCTGGACGTACTCCATGGCGTCGATGTACTCCTGCTGCCCGTACCGCCTCTCCGTCTCCTCGGGTGTGACGTCCTCGAAGCGGGTCGTGATCCGCCACAGGTTGCCGACCGGATCGCGCACCCTTCCGACCCGATCGCCCCAGGGCATGTTCGTCATCTCCGTGACCGAGGTCGCTCCAGCGCTCAACGCCTGGCGATAGGTCGCGTCGCCGTCTGGAACGTAGATCCGCAGGAAGGCCGGCGTGTGCGGCCACCCAACCTTGGCGTCGAAGCCCATGACCACCGAGTCACCGATCCGAGACTCCGCATGCCCGATGCGGCCGTCGACCATGACTCGCGCCAGCTCTTCGGCACCGAACGCTTCCGTCATGAAGTCCAGAAACCTGCCGGTATCGCGCGAGATCACGAACGGCGTGACTGCGTGATAGCCCTCGGGTATCGAATTGTTCGTCATGGTTGGCTCCTGCAGTAGCGGGTCTCGCGTCGCTATGATCGCCCGAATGGCACCGACCCGACCGACGGTCATCAGTCCCAGTGACGCGCCTCCGCCGCCTGGCCCGGCCACGCCCGGCATGGAGCGCCGCCAGTTGTCCGACGAAGAGGATCGTTGGGTCGGCTGGGTCCAAACCACCCCTGCCACCGCCGGCGGGTGGCACAATCACGGCGATCGCGACACGTACGTATTCATGACCCGCGGCGCCATCGCGGTCGAGTTCGGCCCAGGCGGCACCCAGAGCATCACCATGTCGGCGGGGGACTTCGGCTTCATCCCGCCCCGGACGGTCCATCGGGAAATCACCGGTGAAGGTGAGCCTGCCGAGGCCTTCATCGTGCGGATCGGCACGGGACCCCAGAACGTCAACGTCGACGGCCCCGATCCCGGGTAGCGCCCGAATTGCCTCCTCTCGTCCGCCGCGCCGACGACACCGACCGCCCCGCCTGGGACGCCTTCGTCGCCTCACGCCCCGAGGCCGACCTCCTGCAGGCCTGGGGCTGGGGCGAGTGCACCGCCCTGGCCGATGAGCCGCCCATCCGCCTCCTCCTAGAGGACCACGGCAAGGTCCGCGGCGTCGCCCAGACCCTGATGCGTCCCGCAGGTTTCGGCCGCAAGGTAGCCTACGTCCCGCACGGCCCGGTCTGGGACCGATCAGCCCCCGACGCCGACAAGCTCTTCGCCTGGCTCCTTCAGGGTCTGCGTACCCTCGCCCGCAAGGAGAAGGCGATCGTCGTCAAACTCGACCCTCGTGCCGAGCCCGACGACGACACCAACCTCGCCAAGCTCGCCGCAGATCACAGACTCCGTCCCGGGCCCGACCTCCAGGCCCCGACTACCCGCATCGTCGACCTCCTCGACGGTGGCGAGCAGCTCGAGGCCTCCTGGCACGCCGACGCCCGCCGCCTCATGCGCCGCGCC
>DASWIE010000090.1:0-11241 GCA_036397815.1 Candidatus Limnocylindria bacterium | reverse complement strand
GGACCGCTACCTGGACACCGAGGGGCGTGACCTGGCGCGGGCGCGCTGGGCCTGCCGCCTCCGAACTCGCGAGGGCCGCAGCTTCGTGTCGCTCAAGGGCCCATCACAGCACGCGGCCGGCGCGGCCCTGCACCTCCGCCCCGAGATCGAGGGGCCAGTGGACGGCGACCTGGATCCGGCTGGCTGGCCGCTGTCGCCCGCGCGCGATCTTGTGCTGGAGCTGACGGGCGGCGCGCCGCTCACAGAGCGGCTCTCCCTGGCCCAGCGCCGCACCGAGCGGGAGGTCACGCTCGGCGGGCGACGCGTGGGTCTCCTTTCGCTCGACCGCTCGCGCGTGCTGCACGGCGGGCGGGAGGTGGGCGTCCTGCGGGTCGTCGAGCTGGAGCTGGCGCCTGATGCCCTCGTCGACGGGCTCGACCCGCTGCCGCTGGAGCGCGCCATGGCGGCGATCCCCGGGCTGACGCCCGATCCCGCGAGCAAGCTGGAGCGCGCGCTGGCGCTGATTGGCGAGGCGGGCGCGTGACGGCGCGCCGCGCCGTCGAGGTGGCTGCATTCGGGCTGGCGCTCGCGCTCTTCGGCTACGTGGCCTGGGATGGCGCGCTGTGGGACGCGCGCTACCAGTTCGCGCTGCACCTGGGAGCGGTCGCCGCGTTGGGCGGGGCGGCGGCGATCGGCGTTTCCGGCGGCGCGCTGCCAAGGACGCGGATCGACCTTCCGATCCTGGGCCTGCTGGCCGCATTCGGGATAGCGACGTTGTCCGCGGCGAATCTCGGGCTCTCGGCGCGGGCGCTGGCCGGGATCGTGGCTACCGCCGCCATGCTGCCGGTCGCGCTGCTCGTCCTGCGCCATCGACCCGGCTGGACCGCCGCCGCCGTCACGCTGCCCATCATCGCGCTGTCGGCCGGCGCGCTGGCCGTGCTCGGCTGGCGACGGCTCGAGTGGCTGCTCGCCGGCGCGCCCGGCCTGCCGCCGATCCGGTTTCCGCACGAGGGCACGCCGTTCGGCTCGGTGGCGGTCCCGCCGTTCGTCATCCTGGCGGCGCTGCCGATCGCGCTGCTCATCCCCCACCGCGCGGCGCGCCTGGGCGTGCTCCTGGCCCTCGCGGCCGTGGGCCTGCCCCTGACCCTGCTGTCCGGGTCCCGATCGGCGCTGCTCACCATCGGCGTCGCGGCGGTGGTGCTCGTCGCGCCGGCCATCCGGCGGGGCGCCGCGGCGGCCAGGTCCTCCTGGCGATGGACCCCGCGGCGCGCCGGCGCGAGCCTGATCGGGCTGGCCGCAATCGGGCTGGTGCTCGCCTACCTGGCGCCGCGGCTGACCGACGCCACCTCGCTCATCTATCGCGGCTACCTGTGGCGCGACACGATCGCCGCATGGAGCGCGGACCTGCTGCTGGGGATCGGTCCCGGCGCCATGCCGTATGCGCGGCAGGCGGCCGCGCCGCCGTTCAGCTTCCCGGTCCAGCAGCCGCATTCGCATGACGTTCCCCTGGGCATCCTCGGCGACGCGGGTCTGCTCGGCCTGGCGGCTGCCCTCGTGCTCGTCGGCGCGTTTGTCACCGTGGCCGGCCCTTGGCGCCAGCGGCGCCTTCCCGGTCGCGCGGCATTCGCGGTGCTGGCCGGCTTCGCGGTCGGCTCGCTCTTCGAGGACCTGACCTTCACCCCCGGCTTCAACCTGCTGGTCATGATCCTGGCCGCCATGGCCCTGATCGATGCCGGCGCCGTGGCATGGCGGCCGGTCCGGCTGCGCGCGCCGGCCATGCTCGCCGCCGGGGTCGCGGCGCTGGGGCTGATGGTGGTGATGACGGTCGGCGACGCGGCCGCGGTCGCCTACCGGCTCGGCGTCGATGCGGCGGGCGAGGGACGCTGGGACGCGGCCGAAGGATGGCTGCAGCGCGCGGTGGCGCTCGACCCGTCACAGCCGACCGGGCCAAAGTCCCTGGCGGTCGCCGCCGACCGCGCGGGCCACCCCACTCTTGCTAGGGCGGCGGCCGAGCGGGCCGTGGCCCTCAGCCCGGGCGATGCCGACTCGTGGACGAACCTGGCGCTGCTGTGCGTCGCCGATCTCGACGCGACCTGCGCGCGCCACGCGGCCGATCGTGCGGCAGAGACGGCGACCCCGGCGGCGCGCCAGCTGGCCAACGCGGCGCTGGTGCTCGATCGCCTGGGGGAGGCCGCCGCCGCGGACGACGCCTATCGCCTCTCGCTGCTGACCAACCCATGGACCGGGCTGACCCTGCCCTGGCCACGGCACGTCAGCGTCGGAGGGGGCGGCGTCCCCGAGCTGGGTACTGATGCCGCCGAGCTGAACCTGCTCATCGCGCGGAGGGTGACCGGCGAGCCGATCGTGCCCGGCGACTACCGGCCGGGTGTGGTGCGGGCCTTCGCTTTCGCCATGGTGGGCGATCGGCCGGCCGCGCAGGCCGAGGTGCGAGCCGCGATCACCGCGACGCCAGGATCGCTCGCCGCCTGGGAGGCGGCGGCGCTGCTTGCGCAGCATTACGGCGACGATCCGAGCCAGGCGATCCGAGTGGCCGACATCCTGCGTGGCCGGCCGCAGGCCGGCGGGCCGCCCGGGCGAGCGGCGCTGATCTTCGACATCGCCACCTTCCGAGGCTATCCGGGCGACGGCCTGGTGAGCGCCGCCAATCGACTGCTGGGTGCACAGTCCTGGCCGTGGGCGCTCGAGCCGCTGCTCGCCCCGGCCGGGTGACGCGCTACTCCCCCAGCGGCAGCCTCAGGATGAGCGCCAGCGTGGGACGCGGCCGCGGCTCGGGAGGTGTGATCGGCGCGCGCAGCCAGGCAGGGCCGGCGACGCCGGCCCGGTATCGGGCGGAGAGCTGCCGAGCGGACAGCCCGTCGATGCCGAGTGACGCGAGGGCCTCGGCCACCAGCGTGCCGTCGCCGACATAGCCACGGCCGACGGTGACGCGGTCGCCCGGCGCCAGGAGCGCCTCGAGCCAGCGGCGGCGGACCCGGAACGAGCGGCGTACGACGGACTCGCCTCCTGCCCACAGCAGGTCGCTGGCGACATACGCCGGACGCCCGGGCCGGCCAGTCCCGTCGAGCCGCGCGCGAAGCAGCCCCGCGTCAGGCCGGCCGGCGTCGTCGAGGACGAGCAGGGTCCCGTCCAGGACCACACCGTCCTCGGCCAGCTGCGTGGTGAGCTCAGCGACCTCGGGAAAAGCGGCGAGGGCGTCGGCAAGGCCATCGACCTGCAGGCGCAGCGAGCCGCGCTCGGCGAAGGCGATGGCTCGCACGCCGGGCCACCACGGCTCGAACAGGTAGTCGGGATCGTCGAACGGGGCGTCCAGCCCGGCCGGCTGCATCGGCGCGATGCGGAGCGGAAGCCTGTGCCGCGGCTGACCGTCAGGAGCGGAGACCGGAAGCCGGAGCTGCTCGCCGGGCACCCGGTCGGTCAGGCGGTCTTGCGGCGACGGGCCGGGGCTGCCTCCTCGGACGCGGCCGGCTTCGCCTTGCGGGCCGCCGGCTTCCGCGCGGCGGCGGGCTTCGCCTTGGCCGGCGCCTTTGCCTTGGCGGCGGGCCTGGCCTCGCCCTCGGCCGCGCCCTCACGCCGGGCGTCACGCGCCGCTGCGACGCTCGCCTCCAGGGCCGCCATCAGGTCGCCGATCTTGGTCGGCTCCGCCTTCTTGGCGGGCTTGGGCGTCTCGCCCGCGACCTTGGCCTCGATGACCGCCATCAACGCCTCGCGGTACTCGTCGCGGTAGGCGGCAGGATCGAACTCGCCCTCCATCGAGGCGATCAGCTGCTCGGCCATCTTGCGCTCCGTGGGCTTGATCTCCATCTCCTCCTCGGGCAGGTTCAGCTCCTCGAGCGAGCGGATCTCATCGGGCCAATGGAGGGTGGTGAGCAGCATCGTCCTGCTGTACGGATTGAGCGCGGCCAGCTGCTCGCGATCCTTCAGCACGATCTTGCAGATCGCCGTCTTGCCGGTCTCGGCAAGGACCGATTTGAGGAGGTAGAACGCCTTGCGGCCGATCTCATCGGGCTCCAGGTAGTAGGCCTGCTTCACGAAGCGGGCCCCCTTCTCCTCGGCCTGGTCCTCGTCGACGAAGGCCTCGATCTCGATCGAGCGCACCGTCTTCAGCGGGACCGACTCGAGGTCCTCCTCGGTGACGACCACGTACTTGCCCTTGCTCCACTCGTAGCCGCGCACCGTGTCCGAGCGTGAGATGACCTCGTCATCGGCCGGGCAGTAGACCTTCATCTGGATTCGGCTCAGGTCGGTCTTGTGCAGCAGGTTGAAGCCGATGCCACCCTGCTCGGTCGCCAGGTAGAGCTTGACCGGGATGGTGACGAGCCCGAACTGGATCGCACCACGCCACATCGAACGTGCCATCTATCTGCCCTGCCGTCGTCTCAGTCTGGGTCGCGTCACGGACACCTCACATCGTCTCGGGTCCAAGCCCGGGGCGCGGGCCGCCATGCTACACCCAGCCGCAAGGGCCCCCGCCGACCGGTCGCGGTAGGACCATCACGTCATTGCCCGAGCCTCTGCCCGAGGGGAGACTCAACCCATGACCGAGCAGACGGAAAGCCCCGCGCCGGCCACCCCGCCGGACGCGGAGGAGCAGCGTGCCTACGTCCTGGAGGACGATCCGGATATCGCCGCCCTGGAGGCCGACATCCTGCGCGAGCTCGGATATTCGGTCGTCACCTGCAGCCGGATCGTCGAGCTGGGGGACCTCATGGCGCTCGCCCTGCCGCACCTCCTGGTGGTGGACGTGATGCTGCCCGATGGGGACGGGGGCGACATCACCGAGCTCCTGCGCACCGCCTGGCCCGGCATCCCGGTCGTGTTCGTATCCGCCGCGAGCCGCGAACGCCTGGCCGAGCTCGCACCGACCGGGCCCGTGCTGGCCAAGCCCTTCGACCTGAGCGCGTTCAGCGCGGCCGTGGCGGAGGCTGTCGCCGCGCCCAGGCGGTTGCGCCCCGCGTCGTGACGGCGTCAGCCCGCGCTGACACCCGGCGGACCGGTGACCATCACGAGTGCACTCAGCCCATCGCCCTCCCGCTCGCCGGGCCACAGACGGTAGCGGTGCTCGATCGTCACGCTGGCCGACAGCATGGCGCTGACCGGGCAGTAACGCGTCGCCGAGAGCTCGATCGATCGGCGCAGCGCCTCCGCCTCGACGGCTCCCACGACACGGTGCTCCACCACGATCGAGGTGTAGACCTTCGGGTCCTCTTCAGCCTTCTCACCGCTGACGGCGATCTGGTAGTCGATCACCCGCTGCCGCTTCTTGCGCAGGATGCCGGCGACGTCCAGGGCGGTGCATGCCGCAAGGGCAGTCAGGACGACCTCCGTGGGCGATGGCCCGCGGCGCGCTTCGCCGGCGTCGGCGAGGTCGAAGGAGATGCCGAATCCCGATGCGGTGGCCGCGTCCACGCTCCAGCCGGCCTCCGGATCGAGGAAGGTGGCCAGGATCGAGGTCGTGGTGGGCATGGCGGCAGCGTACCAGCGGAGGACGGCCGATGCGGCTGATCCGCCCAGCCGACGCACCCAGCCGCCGCTGGTCGATCGTCCTGGCACTGGCGATGCTGGTCGTGGGCCTGTCGGCGATCGTGCTGATGGCCGCCCTTCCGGACAGCCGGGTCGGCGCGGCGGCGCTCGGCATCGCTGCCGCGCTCGGCATCGGGGTTGGCGCCGCCTGGCTGATGCGCGCGATGAGCGCGGGACCACGGCGCGGCGCGGGAGATGACCTGGCTCGCCTGCTGGCGCCGGCCTTCGACGACAGCTACGTCCTCATCCTCTCGCCCCGCCTGCCGGCGGTGCCGAACGACCTGGCCGCGCTGTTGGTCGGGCCCGCCGGCGTGCGTGCCCTGATCGCGCGGCGATGGCGCGGGCGTTACCGCGTGCGCGGCCGAGGCTGGGAATACGACACCAAATCGTTCAGGGGCTGGATCCCGTGCCGAACCAACCCATCGTTCGATGCCGACACCGTCGCCGAAGCGGTGGCCCACTGGGCGCGGTCAGCGGCCGATGAGCACGGCCTGCCGATCGCGCCGGCAGTCGCCTTCCCGCGGTCGTTCAGCGTGATCGTGCTCGAGGAGCCCGACGCCGAGGTCGTCACCTCAGAGAACGCGCCGTGGTGGGCGCAGCGCATCGGTCGGGTCCAGCGCATGGATGCGGCGCGCGTCGCGCGCTTCGTGCAGGCGGTGATGGATGCCGCCGAGGCGGGCTCGATGCGGGCCGGCGAACCCGCGCCCAACCGAGCCTAGAGCTCGCCGCCCGGCTCCCGCGGCTTGAGCCAGCGTTCCGCCGTCTGCTCGTCGAGCACGTCGGCAAGCAGCTCGTCCGGCCGCTCGTCATCGAGGACCATGATCAGGTGCGCCAGCTTTCGCTGGAGGGCGGCCGCCGGCGCCGTCCGGCTCAGCTCTGGGTGTGCGCCGCAGGCGACCGCCACGTCGGTGATGGCCAGGAAGCGCTCGCTGACGTTCAACATGCCATCGACCGGGCGGCTCCCGGGAGCGACGTGGACAGCGCCGGTAAGCCGGAACGGCGGCAGCGCGATCTGCGCCCGCACCGGGCGCTTCGGGATCCTCATCTCCGGCCGGGCCTCGCCGGGCTCAGCGCCGGCAACCACGAACAGGATCTCGTCCAGCGTGACCAGCACCTGCAGGGCCCCCATCGTCGCCGCCGGGTCGGCGTACTCGCTGACCGTGGCGTGCTCAACGATGAGGTGGGTGGAGGTGACCTGGTTGACGATATCCGCCACCCTGCCGAATCGGGTCGAGGTCTCGCCCGAGACGCGATAGGCCGCGGTGTAGACGTCGATCGCGATCGCGCGGAACGGCGATGGCGCGAACGGATCGGTGGCCGACGGTTCGGTGGCGAAGGCGCTCATCGCGCGAATCCTACCCCGCTCATCCCTGCTTGCGGGCCTTCCACACCTCCTCGCTCGGCCAGCGCCGCGCCCACTCGAGCGTCACGAACGGGTACCGCGTCGTCGCGCCCTCCGGAGGCTGGATCTCGACCAGCTCGGTCACCTCGAAGCCGTTGGCGCGCAGCAGCCGGATCCACTCCCCGTGCGGCAGGTGGAACTCGACCGCCGGTGTGTCGGGCCACTCCATGCGGTGCATCCCGAAGAGCGGCCGCAAGAGCCGGTCGGAGGCGGGCACCTCCTCCTCGTCCGGAGCGGCAAGCATCAGGATCACGCCGTTGACCAGGAACGAGAGCTGTCCACCGGGGCGAAGGAGGCGCGCGGCCTCCGGGATCCAGTGGTGGGGATCGGCCCAGATCGAGGCGCCGTATTCGCTGATCGCGAAATCGAAGCTTGCGTCGGGCAGCGGCACCGCCTCGGCGTTGCCGAGCAGCAGCGGGAAGTCCAGCCCGTGCTCGCGCTGCAGGCGGCGTGCGGTCTCGAGCTGGGCGGGCGAGTTGTCGATCCCCGTCACGCTCGCACCACGGCGCGCCAGCCAGGCCGATACGTAGGCCGTCCCGCACCCAAGCTCGATCACGTCCGTGCCCCGCACGTCGGCCGGTAGCATCCCGACCTGCGACTCCGGGACGCCCCAGATCCCCCAGCTCGGCTCGTCGCTCGCCCAGCTCCGTTCCGCCGGCGCGACATAGTCGGCGGCGTACGTGTCCCATGCCGCCCGGTTACGGCGCACGTGCTCGGGGAGGTTGTCGTCGTCTGGCATGAACCGGATGCTACCGGTCGCGCGATTTCAGGACGTGGTTCTGCAGCACAGCCGCACAGCCGCACAGCCGCACAGCCGCACAGCCGCACAACTAGGGTCTGACGGCGGCATGACGGCTCGCATGGGCCCTCGCCTCAACGACCTACTCCCCCACCTCGCCGGTGGCGGCGATCCGCTCGGTCTCGCCCCGTTCGCCGGTCGCCAACAGGATCCGGCCGCTGGCCTGCTCCCCGAAGAGGCGCTCCGCCGTCTGCAGCGTGTCGATCTCGGCGGGCATCTTGTCGTCGCGGATGCGGACGATCCGCGGGAAGCGCATCGCGAATCCGGACTTGTGACGCCCGGACCGCATGATCCGATCGAACGCGATCTCCACCACCACCTCGGGCACCACGGTCCGATACCGGCCGAAGTCTCGCAGCGTGATCTCCTTGAAATGCTCGGTCATGGTCGCTATCTCGGCATCGGTCAGGCCGGTGTATGCCTTGCCGATGGTGAGGAGCGGCGCGTCCGGGTCATCGGTCTGGCGAACGGCAAACGTGTAGTCGGAGAGCACTCCCCGACGCTTGCCGTGCCCCCACTCCACCCCGACCACCACGCAGTCCAGGGTTGCCAGCGCCTTCTTGAGCTTCAGCCACCCGAGCCCACGGCGCCCCGGCTGATAGACCGAGTCCGGATCCTTGACCATCAGGCCCTCGTTGCGCCGCTCGCGCGCGTCGTCGAACTGCGCCTCGACCTCGTCCGCGGTGCGCGCGCTGGCGAGGTGCGAGAAGAGGAACCGTTCGCCGGTGCGTCCCGGCAGATCAAGCGCCTCCAGCGCCTGTCGTCGCTCTCGGAGCGGGACCTCGAGCAGGTCGCGCCCATCCAGGTGGAGCAGGTCGAAGGCGACCAGCACCACCGGCACCTGTGCCTGCAGCTCGGCGCTTGGATTGACCCGTCCGAGCCGGGTCTGGAGGCTGGCGAAGTCGAGGACCGATCCCGCCCGATACGGCACCAGCTCGCCGTCGATCACCAGCCGATGGCCGAGGCCGGACGCCGACGCCACGACCTCCGGGAACGAGACGGTGATGTCGTTCAGGTCGCGCGAGAAGAGGCGCGGGCCTTCGTCGTCCAGGTGCAGCTGGGCGCGGATGCCGTCGTACTTGTCCTCGATCCAGGCCTCGTCGCCGACCCGGCGCATCACCTCGTCCGCATCGGCGACCGGGGTGGCCAGCATGAAGCGGATGGGACGGCCGAGGTGGAGCGCGGCGGTGGCCAGGCGGTCCTCGCGGGCAAGCACGGCGGCCTCCCCGGGCTCGCCGACCAGCATCAGCGCTCGACGCACCTCGCCGATCGGACGGTCAAAGGCGGTCGCGATCGCCTCCTCCAGCAGCCCCTCGCGCAGCCCGATGCGGAGCTCGCGCGCCGCGATCCGGCCCACGTAACGCGCCTCGGCTGGGGTCGCCCGCGCGAGCAGCTGCGCCATGGCGGCGATCCGCGCCTCGGAGCTCGCCGCATCGCTCATCGAGCGGTAGGCGGCGTCCACGTCGGCCACCGTCAGGGCTTTGCCGGCTCGCTGGCGAGCCGCCAGGAGCTCAGCCGCCGCGTCCCCCAGGTCGGAATGGCGAAGGTACGCGGCGTTGAGCGCCTGCGCATCTGCACCCGAGGCGGCCGCCAGCGCCTGGCTCTGCTGGACCCAGCCCAGCCCGAGCCGATCCGCAGCGCCGGGAAGCGGCCGTCCGGCGAAGAGGGTGGCCGCCACGGGCAGATCCGCCGCCGGCAGCTCGCCCAGGTACCGGGCCAGCAGGTCGCGCTTGCGAAGCTTGGAGGTCGTCGCGGCGATGGCATTGGCGACGCGCCCGAATTCGGCGAATGGGGAGGAGGCCACGCGCCGAGTCTAGAGAGTCAGGGTTGGCTGAACGACTCGGGCGGATACGGCACCGGGGGCAACCACCAACTGGCCGCCATCGAGGTAGACGTGGACCGAGCGCCTCAACCGGCCTCCTCGTCCTCCTCGAGCTGCTTCGCGCGCTCGACCAGCTCGGCGACCCGACGGCCACCCTTGCGGCCGATGGCCTGGAAGTGCTCCGACGGATAGCGCTGGCTGACGGCCCGGCCGCCCTTCTGCCCGATCTTGGCGAAGAACTCGGGCCCGTAGCGAGCGCGGGTTGCACGGCCACCCTTGCGCCCGGCGTCCTGCACGCTCATCGGCTCCTGCTTCTCGTCAGCCATCATGCCCGCGACAGCCTGCACGATGCGTGCCGCCGGTAGAATGCCGCGGATGCCTCCCTTGACCCGCGACCTGGTGATCGGCGCCGTCGGCCTGCTGATCGCAGGCGGCCTCTCGGCGATCGCGCTGCTCGGCACCGACTCCGGCGCCTCGGTCTCCGCCATGCTCGGCGCCGGCCTGATCGCCAGCGCGGTCGGGGTCTTCCTGTTCGTCGAGGCCTGGGTCTGGTCGCAGCGTTCCTACCGCGCCGGGTCGACCGGCCGTTCGATCGCCATCGCCCTGGCAGGCGGCGTGATGGTCCTGCTGACCGCCGCCGCGCTGGCGGGATCGGTCATCCTGGTCCTGCTCTTCTACGCGCCCTGAGGCCGTACCATCTGCAGGTCGCGCGCCCCCATCGTCTAGAGGCCTAGGACGCCACCCTTTCAAGGTGGAGATCACCGGTTCGAATCCGGTTGGGGGCACCACCGAAATGGAGACCGATGCCCAGCTGGCGAACCCTGCGTGACGTCGCGCCGGGGATCGCCGAGGATTTCGCCGCACCCCGTCTGGGCAATGGGCACAATGCTCAACTGGTGGGCGTAACTGACACGATAGGGCTGGATCGTCGCGACTTGATCAGCTGGTGAAACGCCTGGGGCGATGAATCAGTCTTCGACAACGTCTAGGGACCGTATCTTGACCCTTATGCACACCAGTTGGGCATCCGGTGGGATGGCCGATCCCCGTTTCAGAGGCGCGATGATCAACCCACGAAGTTAGAGGGGAAGTGGTGCGCTGGATCCTGGTCGCCATTGGCGCCTTTGCGCTGGGCGGCTTTCTCGGCGGCGTGGTCGCAAACGCCACGATCCCGAGTCGGGAGCAGATGCGTACGCAGGCGGCCGAGCTGGTCCCGCCCGGGCGCACACTACTGACCGGGCTCGAGATTCTCGTCGGTCCGTACCAGGCCTTCGCCGGCTTCCAGACATACGGCATTGAAGTCGAGGTCGTTTCGGATGCGATGCTCGATCACGGCGCGAGACTCGGCTGGCGGCACGTCGACACTGAGGTGCTGCCGGGCGGCTACGTTCAGCGGTGGACACGTCAAGAGGCAGACGCTTCTCTCCACATAAAAAACGCTGAGATGAGCGAAGAGGGGACGGTCTACGTCCGCTACCCGGATAGTCCGTCGACCGGTTCATCTTCGGCACCCTCATCGGAGCAGCCGTCGGACTGGTCGCGGCACTAGTGTTCCGTTCGATGCTTCGCCGCCGGTTCAACTGACCGGACGCCTAGCCCACACTAGACGTGGTTGATCTCGACCCGATCGCCGCAGTCGGGGCAGTACAGGAGCAGCAGCTTCGGATCCTCGCGATCCGGACGCCACGAGTAGACATC
>DASWIE010000089.1:0-12198 GCA_036397815.1 Candidatus Limnocylindria bacterium | reverse complement strand
CGCCTTGATCCGGAATCGCTGCGCGAGGTGCTGAGCACCTATTTCGACGAGATGCGGGCCGTGTTCGAGTCGCATGGGGGCACGATCGAGAAGATCATCGGCGACGCGATCGTGGCCGTCTTCGGGCTGACGGCCCCGCGTAAGGATGACGCCCTCCGCGCGGTCGAGGCAGCCGCCGAGAGCCAGCGGGCGCTGGCTCTCCTGAACGACCGATTGGAAGCGCGGTGGGGCGTCCGGCTCACGGTGCGGACCGGCGTGGCGACAGGCGAGGTCGTGGTGGGCGAGGCGAGTGCCGGTCAGCACGTGCTCACCGGGCCCACCGTCGGGCTGGCGACCGCGATGGAGCAGAACGCGCCGCCGCTCGAGGTCCTGCTGGCGGCCTCGACCTACGAGGCGGTGCGGGACGCGGTGGAGGTCGAATCCGTCGGCGAGCTCCGCGCCAGGGGATCTGACGAGCCGCTGCGGGCCTACCGGCTGCTAGCCGTCACGGAACGACCGGACGCCGAGCGGTTCGCCGCGCCCGTCGACGACGCGGGCACGCACTTGGCGATCGGCGAGACACGCAAGACGGTGACGATCGTCTTCGCCGACCCCAAGCCGAGGATGGCCAATGGAGGCGCGCCGTCGCCGGAGGCGCTGCGTGACGTCATGTCGCGCTACTTCACCGTCATGCAGCAGGCGCTCGCCCGTCACGGCGCGACGGTGGAGAAGTTCATCGGCGATGCGGTGATGGCCGTCTTCGGGCTGCCGGTTCGCCACGAGGATGATGCGCTCCGCGCCGTGCGCGCCGCGAGCGAGATGCAGCGCCTCGTGCCGGAGCTGAACGCCGCGTTCGAGGCCGAGTGGGGCGTCACCCTGCAGAACCACATCGGGGTCAACACCGGGGAGGTGGTGGCCGGCGACGCCAGCCTCGGCCAGCGCCTGGTGACCGGCGACACGGTGAACGTCGCCGCCCGCCTGGAGCAGGCCGCCGGCCCCCGCGAGATCCTCATCGGATCGCTCACGCATCGGCTTGTGCGCGACGCGGTCACGGTCGAGGAGGTCGAACCGCTCACCCTGAAGGGCAAGGCGGACAAGGTCCCTGCCTATCGCCTGGTCGGGGTGAGCGAGCAGGGCGAGGGCTTCCGGCGTCGGACCGATGCGCCGATGATCGGCCGCGAGTTGGAGCTCGCCGCGCTCGGCGAGCAGTTCGACCAGGCCCTTCGCGAGCATCGCTGCCGGATGGCGACGGTTGTCGGTGACGCCGGCGTGGGGAAGACCCGCCTCATCCGCGAGTTCTCGTCGAACACCCCAGCCCCCGCCATAGTTATCCGCGGGCGCTGCCTTCCGTACGGCCAGGGCATCACGTTCTGGCCACTACGTGAGGCCGCGCGCGACGCCGCCGGCATCGGCACCGATGACTCGCAGGAGACCGCCATTGCGAAGCTCCGCGCGTTGGTGCCGGACGAGGCGGTTGCCGAGCGGCTGGCCTCAGTCATCGGTCTCTCGGAGGAGCCCTTCCCCGTGCCCGAGGTCTTCTGGGGCGCCCGCAAATTCCTGGAGGGACTGGGCCACGACAGACCGGTGCTGATGGTCATCGACGATGTCCACTGGGCGGAGCAGACCTTTCTCGAGCTGATTGACGACCTGGTCGAGAGCGTCGAGGGCTCGGCGGTCCTGCTGCTGTGCACCAGTCGACACGATCTGCTCGAGGCTCGACCGGAATGGGGCATCGCCCCGCGCCAGCTTCGCATCGTTCTCTCCCCGCTCGGCGACAGCGATGCGGCGCGGGTGGTCGACGGCCTCCTTGGGGATGCGGGTATCGACGGCGATGTCCAAGCGCGAATCGTGACCGCCGCGGCCGGGAATCCGCTCTTCGTGGAACAGATGCTCTCGATGCTGATTGACGAGGGCTCGCTGCGTCAGGCCGATGGTCGGTGGGAGCGGGTGGGCGACCTCGCCACCTTGAAGGTGCCTCCGAACATCCAGGCGTTGGTTGCGGCACGGTTGGACCTGCTCGGGATGGCGGAACGCGCGGTGATCGAGCCTGCCAGCGTCGTCGGGCAGAACTTTGCGCAGGATGCCGTGACCGAGCTCGTGCCCGGCCCAATCCAGCCAGAGGTGCCGGAACACCTCGCGTCCATGTCGCGGAAGCAGCTCGTCGCCCCGAACCCGCAGAGCCAGGAGCCGGCCTTCCGCTTCCACCACGTCCTGATTCGAGATGCGGCCTATGACGGGCTGCTGAAGCGGCAGCGCGCCGACCTTCACGAGCGGTTCGTGAACTGGGCGGAAGAGGCCGATCGACGCATGGGCCGCGGTCCAGAGTTCGAGGAGATCCAGGGTTACCACCTGGAGGAGGCGTACCGGTATCTCAGCGAACTTGGCACGTTGGACGAGCATGCACGCCAACTCGGGGTGAGGGCCTCGGTGAAGCTGGCGTCGGCTGGCCGCCGCGCCATGGCGCGAGGTGACACACCTGCCGCGGTGAACCTTCTCCGCCGCGCGACGGCGACCCGCGCCGCAGGCGATCCCGAGCAGCTGCGACTGTTACCGGATCTCGGCGAGGCGCTGGTCGAGCTTGGCGGATTCGAGGAGGCCCAGTCGGTGCTGGACAAGGCCATCGCCGGCGGCGCGAGCACCGGCAACGAGGCGCTGGCCGCCGAGGCAAAGATGGTCCTCTTCTCCTTGAAGCTCTACGTTGGCGAGGACGAGCATTGGGCCGAGGAGGTTGTCGAGGCCATCGGCGAAGCGCTGCCGGTCTTCGTCCGCACCGACCACCACGTCGGTCTGGTACGCGCGAACCGGCTGCTCTTCGCACTCCACGCCTCAGCCATGCGCCTGGGTCAGGCCACCGAGCCGGCAGAGGAAGTCATCGCTCATGCTCGCGCAGCCGGTGACATTCGCCTCGAGCGGCGTGGAGCGCTCGCGTACGCCCAGGCCGCGCTATATGGCCCCACTCCGGTCGCAAAGGCAATCGAGGAGTGCGAGGCTCTCGTGGCGGCCTCCGGAGACGATCGGCGCACGCAGGCGCTCATCCAGTCGTGGCTCGCACAGCTTCTCGCGATGGCGGGTGAGCTTGAGCGCGCCCGGGCGACATACGAGCAGGCGAACGCCACGCTCCGCGAGCTCGGTGGCGGGTTGGCCGCTCTTTCCACCTCGGTCGAGCTGGCGCAGATCGAGCTGCTCGGGGGCGATCTCTCGGTCGCCGAGGACGCGCTGCGACGCGATTACGCAGAGCTCAGCAAGATCGGCGAGAAGTACATCCTCTCCGGCGTCGTTGCGCTCCTCGCAAAGGTCCTCGCTCGCCAGCGCCGTTTCGAGGAGGTCGAGCAGCTGAGTCATGAGTTGGAAGGGATGGCCGCTCCGGACGATACCGATGCGCAGGTCAACTGGCGGGGGCTCTGTGCCCTGGCGCTCGCGCGCCGCGGCGAACTGCCAGAGGCGGAGGAGTTGGCGAACGATGCGCTTCAGCTCGCGCTTCCCACGGAAGTACCGGTGCTTCAGGCGGAGGCGTTCGTTCGGCTGGCAGTCGTCCTGAAGATCGCCGGGAAGTCGGCGGAGTCGGCCGCAGCCCTCAAGGAGGCGCGGCGGCGCTATCGAGCGAAGGGCGACGTCGTCTCTCCCCGCCTGATCGAGGAAGCACTGCGGCCCTGACGGAGCGCGTCAGGGCTGCAGGTGACGCAGTTCGACTGCTAGTGGAACTTGATGACGCCGTTCTCCTCGAGGTAAACGACGATCGTCCAGATCCCGGTCTTCCCATCCCAAGAGACCGTCCGACAGGTGCCGGTGGGGGTCGCATTCTTCGGGCAGTCGTTCGAGATCAGCTCGTATGCCGGTTCCGTATCCGGATCGAAGCTGCCCGGGTCGAAGTAGTGCACCACGACCACCCGACTGACGTTCGATCCCTTGGGCACGGCGTCCTTCAGGACCTTGATCGTAAAGGGGGTTAGCGCGTCGAAGGGCTCACCCTCGTTGATGCTCAGCAGGATCGCATCCTGCGTTGGCTGGCCGTAGCAGGTCTCGCCTTCGGGACAGGTCGCGAAGGCGGCGGTCGTGTCGTCCTGCACCATCACGGGGACGAATGCGTCCTCGGTGGTGAAGCTGGTGGTGAACAGGTTCGACGCGCTGAACGGACCGGAAGTCGCGAACGACTCATCGGGTTCCTCAGTGAAGCCGCCGTCGAAGTTGGCGCTGGGGTTGAAGGAAGTCGGCGGATTGGCTTCAGTGAAGAACTGGTTCAGCACGTCGCCGTGGCTATTGTCGCCACCGCCGCTGCCGAGCCCGGTCGTCGTCCAGCGGACGGTCACGCCGGCCGCCGCCGTTCCGCTGGTCTGATAGGCGACCACGAGCACCGCGGTCGATCCGGCATTCAGGGCGCCGACCGTGCAGGAGACGGGTCCATCAAGTGGATCCTCGCCACACGCATCCGCCAGTGTGACGCCGTCTTTCACCAGCTTCACGTGCACCGGATCCGGGCCGGTGTCGGGGAGTGAAGCGGCGACGTACGGCTGGCTGAAGGCGGCCGTCACGGACAACTGCGAGACGTTGCTGGGTCCTGGGTTGGTGATCGTCGCCCGGTAGCCCGCGACGGCGCCGGAGCTGACGACGGGCGGCAGCGCCTCCAGGCTGCCCGTCCAGTTCGGGGTGGCGGCCAGGGTCATGGCCGGGCCCGCCAGCGCGGCCAGCGCCACGACGAGCGCAAGCCAAACAGTCGTGAGGGATCGCGGGGAACGCTTCGGGGTCATGGTGGACACTGCCTCGTGCTCGAATTCCCCCGGCGGACGCGTGGCATGGCGGTGGCCGCCTGAGGCTGGTCGCCAGTCTATGCGTCGCGGGGCTGGATGACTAGTACTTTTGCTCTACTCAACTCCGCACCGGAGGGCATCAAACCCCACTGGTGCGAGCGGAAGCAAGGGTAAGCGGCACGCAGCGGTGCGTACTGTCACCCCGCGGACAAGCCGTCAGCCGATTGCGTGACCCCCAGGCTGTCCGGCCCGCGCCGTGCCTAGGCGTCGACGGCGGACAGGAATCCCCACCACGCGTCGAGCGCGGCGCGGGTCGCGGCCAGCGCGGCCTGCTCATCGGCCTGGGAGGTGGCCAGCGACGCGATCATGTCTCGCTCCGCCCCGGAGTGTTCGACGTCCAGAGTCGAGTGCACCGTGAAGAAGCCCAGCGTCCGCGGATCGTCGACCCCGTACATGTTGCGCAGGCCGTTGATCTTCTCGGTCGCGACCTCCGGCACCTGGCCCTCGTAGGCGTACAGGGCGGCGATCCCGGCGGCGATCGGCGCATCGGTCACGGCTGACCAGTAGGAGTCCAGCAGAGCACGGGTGCTCTCATTGGGCGTCGCGTCGCGGACGTCGGAGCGATCCACGCCGATCCCCTCGCCGAAGCGAAGCCAGAGCTCGGCATGGTTGGCCTCGCCGTGCTCCTCGTCCCACAGGTTGTCGAGCAGGGACTGCCGCACAGCCGGCTGCTCCGAACGGGTGTGGAGCGCGGAGAGGAGGCGCGGGAAGGTCGACTCGAAGGCGTAGTACTGGCGCGCGTACTCCTGCAGCGCCTCGCGCGAGAGGGTGCCCTCACGCCACTTGGTGTAGAACGGATGGGTCAGCAGATGGCGCTCGGCGATCAGCGCGTCGATCTTTTCCAGCAGGCTCATTGGCGTCTCCAGCAGGGTGTCGCGGTCCCGACTGGCCCGCGCTGGACCGATGGTGCCACGTTCGTCGGACTTCCGCTCGGGCTTAGGCGCCGAACCAGCGAGCCAGCCGCTCCTCCTCGAAGCGCTCCTTCGCCTCACGCTGCTCGTGGGTGGGCAGCGTCAGCTCGACGGCCGGCGGATCGGCGAAAAAATCGCCGCGGATCATGCTCGCTTCGCCGCCGCCCATCTCGATGAAGCAGGCTCCGTTGCCGTCGAAGGTGGCGGTGGGCTCGTCCCCGCCCAAGATCGCCGCGATCCGCGCGGCAACGACATCGCCCTCCCGCTCGGCGAAGAGGCCCGCCTTCGGCAGCGCCATGCCATTCGAGAGGCCGATGGCCGTGCAATCCCCGATCGCCCACACCCGTGGCCAGCCGGTCTCCAGCGTTGCACGGTCCACTTTCACCCAGCCGTCGGGCTGGGCAAGCCCCGCCTGGATCAGGACCGATGGCGCCCGATGCGGCGGCACCGCCAGCAGCAGGTCGAAGGGCAGGTCCGGCTGGCCGTCGAAACGCACCGCGCCGGCATCCACCTGCGTGGCGGCGTGGCCGGGCAGGAACGGGATCCCGCGCTCGTCCAGCCGGGCGTCCAGCGTGGCGCAGCCGGCAGCTCCGACGATCGGCAGCGTGATCGGCGCCGGCCCGAAGACGGTGACCTCCGCCTCGATCCCTCGGTCCTCGAAGCGGTCGGCCAGCAGCAGCGCCAGCTCGTACGGTGCCGGCGGGCACGGGTGCGGCATCCCGAAGATGCCGACCGCCACTCGGCCGCCGCGGAACGCGTCGACGGCGGCCTGGCCATGCTCCAACCCCTCGCGGGTCCAGACGTTGTGGCCATGCTCGGCGAGGCCGGGGATCGCCTCCATCGCGACGCGTGCACCCATTGCCAGGACCAGGGCGTCGGCCTCCAGCGTTCGCCCGTCAACCGTCGCAATGTGTGACGACGGATCGACCGCGGTGATCTCGCCGGTGACGACGTCAATCCCCCGTCCCGCCAGGATCGAGAGGTGGCGCGTGCCGTAGGCGAGCGGCGACATGCCGAGCAGGTGCCACGTCTTGCGCAGCCCCATCACGAAGTCCTCTCGCCGGTCCACGAGCAGGACCTCGTCTGCCGCGGTGAGCTGCTGGCGCAGCGCGACCGCGCAGGCGATCCCGCCGAATCCACCGCCGAGCACCAGTGCGCGCGCCATGGATGGAGCGTACCCCGTCGACTAGCTTCCGCGCAGCCGCTCGCCGATGACGGCGTCCGCGGCCCGCGCGCTCTGGCGATCACCGCTCACGGCGCAGACGAATGCCTCGCGATCCAGTGCGTACGCAATCACGTCGCTAGTGGCGCTCACGCTCGCGGTACGCGGCACGTCGCGGAGCAGGGCGATCTCGCCGAAGGAGTCGCCGGGGCCCATCGCGCGGGCGGCCCCGGGGCCGAGCTGAACCTCCGCGGCGCCCTCGGCCAGGATGTAGAAGCGGTCGCCCACCTCGCCGCGGTGGATGATCCGGTCCCCTGCCGCGAACCGCACCGGCACCAGGTCGCCCGCCACCTGCTCGAGCACGGTCAGTGGCAGCGGCGCCAGCATTGGGACGCCACGCAGCAGCGCCAGCTCGCGCGCGGGAATGACCGCGCGGGCGTCCGCGGCGGCGACCGCGCGCCAGGAGAGGAGGGCCAGGACCGGCAGCAGCAGGCCAGTCGCGATTAGCCCGCCGCGGATGTCAAGCGCCGCGATCAGGACCGGCGCCAGCACCGACCCGATGCCGACCATCAGCATCACCAGCGCCTCGAGGGCGCCGAAGATTCGCCCGCGGAACGCGTTCGGCACCCCGCGCTGCAGCATGGTGAAGCCGGAGACGTCCAGCACAGCATTGCCGACCCCGACCACGGCCAGGCAGGCGACCGCAAAGATCGGGTTCGGCGCCAGGCCGATGAGCAGGATCGGGGCGCCCCACAGCACCAGCGCGAGCGTGAAGGTGCCGGCCAGCCGGCTCCGACCGACCAGCACCATGGTCGAGAGGGCGCCTACCAGGCCTCCGGCTCCGATGGCCGAGTTCAGGAAGCCGACCCCCTCCTCACCCAGCCCCAGCAGCTCGACCGACGCGACCACCAGCATCACGCTCAGCAGGCCCCGCACCAGGGTCTGGGCCGCGAACAGCCCGACCACCAGCCCGGCGTACGGGAAGTCGACCAGCACGCGCACGCCCCCGACCAGCGTATCGATCGCGCTCGGGCGCGGTGGGCGGCGCAACGCCTGGGGCGGCTGGATGCCCGATACCGCGATCGCCGCCACGACGAATCCCGCGCCCGGGACCGCGAACCACCACGCCGGGGCGGCCACCGCGATCAGGAGGCCGCCAACCGCCGGCCCGGCCAGGATCCCGACGTTCTCGACCGTGCTGGATGCGACGTTCGCAGCCACGAGCTCCTCCGGCGAGCGCGCCAGCCCGGGCAGCATCGATGCGTGGGTCGGCCGATGCAGGACAGCCAGCAGCGCATCGAGCGGCGCGACAAGGTAGACGACCCACTCCGACCAGCCGAGGCCGACCGCCACCGCCGCAAGACCGATGAGCACCGCCCTGCCGGCGTGCACGCCCAGCAGGACCCGATGGCGTGCCAGCCGATCGGAGATCGTCGACAGGACGGGAGCGAGGATCGCCGCGGGCAGCGTGCGCGCCAGCCCCAGCACGCCGACCACCACCACGCCGCCGGCGTTGTAGGCGAAGACCAGGAGGGCCACCAGCCACGCCCACTCGGCGGCCCAGCCGAGCATCCAGGCCAGCTCGGCGCGGCGGATGTCCCGGTTCGCCAGCACGCGCCGCAGGGCGTCCGCGGCCGCAGCGAGGCTGCTGATCATGGAACTCGGAGTCTACTGCGGGTTCAGTGCGATTCCGCCAAATACTCATCGGTGGAATGCAGGGCGTGATTTTCGCGACGACCGCTGCCCTGACTCGCGTCCGCCGAGCACAATGAGGCGTGACCAGGCCGTCGGCTGGGGATGATTACCACCCGAGCATCCTAGGGGTGGGTAGATGGCAGGGATTGGAGGTGGGCTGATGGCAGCCGAGCACGATCCCGGGCCCGATGCCGCCGCCGAGCGCGGCGAGGCCAACGCCGTCGCGGCCCGCCACCCGCTGAAGCTGGGGAAGGGCACGGTCCGGATCGGGACCGCCAGCTGGACCGATCCGACCATGACCGCTCCCGGCGTCTTCTACCCGCCCGACGCCACCAACGCCGAGGATCGGCTGCGCTACTACGCCGACCAGTTCCCCATCGTCGAGGTCGACGCCACGTACTACGCCCTCCCCACCCGTCGCATGGGCGAGGCCTGGCTGGAGCGCACGCCACCTGACTTCACGTTCGACATCAAGGCGCACGCCCTGATGACCGGACAGCCATCCGAGGTGAATCGGCTGCCGAAAGAGATCCGCGAGGAGCTGCCGGCCGAGCTGCTGGACAAGAAGCGGATCTACGGCAAGGACCTGCCGCCCGAGATCTACGACGCGATCTGGCAGGCGTTCCTGGACGGCCTGAAGCCGCTCCACTCCGCGGGGAAGCTGGGTGCGATCTTCCTGCAGTACCCGCGCTGGTTCTTCCCCTCCAACGAGAGCCGTGACGCCATCGTGGAGGCGCGGGAGCGGCTGGGAGACATCGGTCTGGCGGTCGAATTCCGGAACGGCTCATGGTTCAACGAGAAGAACGCCGAGCGCACGACGCGCTTCCTGGAGAAATACCAGATCCCCTTCGTCATGGTCGACGAGCCGCAGACCAGGACCTCGCTGCCCCCGATCGTGGCCATCACCTCGCCCAGGCTGGCGGTCGTCCGCTTCCACGGCCGGCGGGTCGAGACCTGGGAGGCGAAGAACATCCCCGTCGTCGAGCGCTTCCGCTATCTGTACGACTCCGACGAGCTCGGTGAGTGGGCGCCGCGGGTGCGCGAGGCCGCTGCCGCCGCCAAGGACGTGCACGTGCTGATGAACAACTGCTACGCCAACTACGGCACCACCAACGCCCGCGAGCTCGCGGCCATGCTCGAGGCAAGCTAGGGACGCTGGCCCGCGACTTGCGGTAGCGATACGCCCCATGACCTTCCGGCGAGGCGCGCGCCTCGATCCCAGACAGGTTCGCGATCTGCGGGGCGGGACAGGCCTGGCGCTGGGCGGCGGCCTGGGCGGCGTGGTGCTGATCGCCCTCTTCCTGCTGCTGGGCGGCGACCCCTCGCAGGTCCCGATCGACTCGCTGGTCAACACCCGGGTCGGCACCGGCGAGCAGGTCGATATCAACACCGAATGCCAGACCGATGTCGACGCCAATACCCGCGAGGACTGCCGGATCGTCGGCTACGTGAACAGCGTGCAGGCGTACTGGAGCGAGGCCGTCGACGGGTACCAGCTCGCCCCGACGGCGTTCTACGAAGGTGCGGTGAGCACCGCGTGCGGCCAGGCGTCCAGCGCGGTCGGCCCGTTCTACTGCCCGCCGGACACGACCGTCTACATCGACCTGGGCTTCTTCGATCAGCTGCAGACGCAATTCGGTGCTCAGGGCGGGCCGTTCGCCGAGGCTTACGTCATCGCCCACGAGTACGGCCATCACGTGCAGAACCTGCTCGGCGTGCTCCAGGCCGGCGGCGGCGGGACCGGCGCCGAGAGCCAGGCCGTCCGCATCGAGCTGCAGGCAGATTGCTACGCCGGCGTGTGGGCGGCGAATGCGGTCGAGACCGGCTTCCTGAACCCGATCACCGACGAGCAGCTTGGGCAAGCGCTCAGTGCCGCCGAGGCCGTCGGTGACGACCGGATCCAGGAGCAGACACAGGGCCAGGTTACCCCGGAGACGTGGACGCACGGCTCATCGGACCAGCGGCAGCAATGGTTCCAAACGGGCTATCAATCCGGCGACCCGAACGACTGCGACACGTTCAACGCCGACCTCTGACCAAGGTACCGAGGCGGCCTGGCCGGATCTGGAGTACCCTGTAGTCCCTCACCAGGACGCCTTCATGCCCGCCAATCCCTGCATCCACGGATTCACCCCCGAGCATTGCGCTGCCTGCCGAACCTGCCGGCACGGCATGCAGACCTCCAGATGCGGCCGATGCAGCTCCACCGGTCGCCCCAGCGCCCTCCCTGCCGAGGCGCCTCGCCCGTCCGAGACCTACCAGGGCTTCGAGATCTACTTCGTCCCAGTCGAGCGCGGCTGGTATCACCGCGCGACCGATGGGACGACGTCGCAGGAGTCGTACCGGTCCGCCTTTCAGGCGCGCCGCGCCATCAACCTCCTAATCGAGGCGAAGCCGGCGGCGAGGACGTCGCGAGCCTCCAAGCGCGCGAGCTAGCCACGACCATCCTCGCCGAGCTCACCAGCTCGCTCCCCGGTTCGCCACAGATGAACGCGCTCGGACTGGCCCTGGGTGCGAGCTCGGTCCGCACCGTGCCCGTTGCGCTGCAGTCGACCGGCCGCCTGGTCCAGGTGCCCGCCTACCTGCGCACCGAGACGCGCTGGACCGATGTGCTGCCGCCCACCCACAAGACGATCCCCAACAAGCCCGCCCTCGAATTCGAGGGCGCGGCGCTCTACCCCGAGTTCGTGGTGCTTCGCCTCTTGGAGCGCGACGGCTGGGGTGCTGCCTGGCTCAAGAACTGGGGTGGGACGGCCTTCTGGCGCGACATCGGGCAGGTGGTCGAGCCCTCGCCGCGGGCCCGATCGGTCTTCGACCAGGTCAGCGAGCAGACCGGGCACGCCGGGGCCTGGGACATCCTGGCCTGGCGCGGGCGCGAGGTCCTGTTCGTCCAGTCCAAGCCATTTGGCCACGATCGGATCACGGCCTACCAGGCGCGGTGGCTCGATACCGCGCTGCGCATGGGCATTCCCCTGGCCTGCTTCGCCATCGTCGAGTACCAGGGCTGATCCACGCGGCGCAGCCGCGCCGAATTCATGACCGTCCTGCTGGCACGCGCTATGCAAGAATGCGCGCGGGCAGGAGGGTGGACATGTACGCGGGGGATTGGATCCTCGGTCTGCTGGGGACCACCATGTGGGTGGGCGGCGTGCTGTCCATCGGTGGCGCCGGCGCGATCCTCTTCGCCGTGCTGCATGCCGCTATGGGTGCCGGCGGAGTGGCAAGAGCGCGAAGCATTCCGCCATACGGAGTGGTTAGCCGTGCCGCGGAGGTTCGCGCCCGGATGCGATCGCGCTACATGGCGCCCGCCTGGCGCGCCAATGGGGCGGCCGGACCGGCGTTCGATCGCACCCTGGCGAACGACGGCATCGGCGTGTTCCGCCCGTTCCCCATCAGGGAATCCATTACGCAGCCCATCGCCGTCTTGATCTCGCAGGGCGCCGAGTCGTCAATCACCAGGCTGCCGCCGCTCAACGAAAGCCTTCGGCGGCGCTTGGCCACTCGTGTCACAGAACCGTCTGACCCGCCCGCGCGCGCCCCGCGGCGGCCGCGCAAGGCACGGCGAAAGGCCAGCAGGCCGTCCCGCAAGCCGGTGGCCGCCTAAACAAGACACGTCATGGCATGAATCGGTCTATGCTTGTGGACC
>DASWIE010000088.1:0-4560 GCA_036397815.1 Candidatus Limnocylindria bacterium | reverse complement strand
ATCGGCCCATAGCTTCGGCACCGCGTAAGTATACACATCGCCGAAGCGCGGACGCCATGAGTTGACGCAGACACCGTGTATCCATCAAGATGGACGTCCATTGCGCCGATGACGACCGCACAGAGGACACACACGTGGCTGACCTGCCCAGGGATCCCGACACCAGCGGCGATACCGGAGACGCGGACGCGGAGATCGGGCCCGGTCGCGTATCGGGCCCGGGCACACCGGGCTGGGTGAAGGCCTTCGGGATCATCGCCATCGCCCTGATCATCGTGGTCATCGCGGTGCAGCTGCTCTTCGGCGTTCAGCACGGCCCGGGGCTCCACGCACCGTCCGGTTGACCGCCGCCACCCAGCGAAGGCGCTTGGGCTGGGTCATGTCATCCGGCCTCCGCAAGTTCGCGCTCGCCACGCATCTCAGCGTCTCGGTCGGCTGGGTCGGAGCAGTGGTCGCCTATCTCGCTCTCGATGTGACGGTGGCGACCGGCCACGATCCCCAGCTGGTGCGTGCCGCGTGGATCGCGATGGGACTGGTCGCGTCGTGGGCCATCCTCCCCCTGGCCATCGCCTCCCTGCTGACCGGGCTCGTCATGTCACTGGGCACGAAGTGGGGCCTCTTCCGGCACTGGTGGGTCCTGATCTCGTTCCTGCTCACGGTCGTCGCCACCATCGTCCTGCTGTCGGAGATGCGGGTCATCACCGCGAGCGCAGGCGTTGCATCAGATCCGTCCACGTCCATTGATCAGCTACTCGCCCTGCCGACCACGCTGCCCCACTCGCTGGGCGGCCTGCTCGTGCTGCTCGTCGTCCAGGTGCTGAACGTGTACAAGCCGCAGGGCGTGACCCCGTATGGGTGGCGGAAGCAGCAGGAAGAACGCAGGCGGCGGGCGGAGTCAGCGGTGGTGGAGTAGCGATCGGCCGCGCACCGGACTCACTCGTGGACGTCGAACTCCTTGCCGTCCGGATCGGCCACGGTCGTCGAGCGGTCAGTGGCCGCGCTCGGGCCCGTGGCCGTTGTCGGCGGCGTGCTGCGCGACGACCTTCTCTGCGATGGAGTGCGGCACCTCCGCGTAGTGGTCGACCTTCCAGCTGAACCGCCCGCGCCCCTGGGTGATGGAGCGCAGCTCGGTAGCGTAGTGGAACATCTCGGCCTGCGGGATCTGCGCCTTGAGGCGCTGGATGCCATCCGCCGAGTCCATCCCGAGGACGTGACCACGCTTCGACGTGATCTGGCCCATGACGTCGCCCATGTACTCGTCGGGGACTACCACGTCCACCTCGAGCACCGGCTCGAGGAGCGTGGGAGCGGCGGCCTCGAAGGCGCGCTTGAGCGCCTGTGAGGCGGCCACCTTGAACGCCATCTCCGAGCTGTCGACCGTGTGGTACGAGCCGTCCACCAGCGTGGCCTTCAAGTCGACCACCGGGTAGCCGGCCAGCACGCCCTCCGACATCGCCTCCCGGAGCCCCTTCTCGACGGCGGGGATGTACTGCTTCGGCACCGCGCCGCCCACGATCCGATCCCCGAACGCGAAGCCCGAGCCGGGCTCGCCGGGCTCGAACTCGATCACGACATGGCCGAACTGGCCATGACCGCCGGTCTGGCGCTTGAACCGGTTGTCGATGCGGGCCACGGCGCGAATCGTCTCGCGGTACGGCACACGCGGCGTCGCCGTGCGGACCGCGGCGCCGAACTTGCGCTTGAGCCGATCGACGATGACGTCGACGTGGGCGTCGCCCATGGCGGTCAGGATCGTCTCGCTGGTGCCCTCCTCGCGGTGGATCCGCACGCAGGGCTCCTCCTCCGCGAGCCGATGCAGCGCCTGGCCGAGCTTGTCGAGATCGGCCTTCGACTCGGGCTCGACCGCGACCTGGAGGGAGGGCTCCGGAAAATCGAAACGGGGCAGCTCGACGGCGCCGGCCCGGTCGCTGACCAGCGTGTCTCCGGCCGACGTGGAGGTGAGCTTCGCAACAGCGGCGATGTCGCCGGCGGAGACCTGCGGCAGCGTCTCCTGGTCCTTCCCCTGGACCGCCAGCAGGTTCCCGATGCGCTCCTCCTCCTTGCGGCTGGCGTTGTAGACGTGGCTCTGCGAGCGGAGGGTGCCGCTGATGACTCGGAAGTAGGTCAGGCGGCCGACGAACGGGTCGGCTGTCGCCTTGAAGACCTGCGCCACGAACGGCCCGTTCGGGTCCGCCGCGATCTCCTTGCCGTCCGCGGTGCGGCGCGCGCCCACCTCGGCGGGGGAGGGGACGTGCTTCGCGATCATGCTGATGAGCTCGCGAACGCCGATGTTCGAGGTCGCGGAGCCGACGAAGACGGGCACCACGCTGCCCTCGCGCGTCCCCTTGTGCATGGCGGCCTCGATCTCGTCGTCGCTGAGCTCCGCGCCCTCGAGATACTTCTCCATGAGCTCGTCGCTCGCCTCCGCGGCCGCCTCCACGAGCGCATCGCGGCGCGAGTGCTCGATCCCCTCGAGCTCGGGCGGGATGGGCACCTCCTTGGGTTTGCCGTCCTCGTAGACCGTCGCGTGCTCCTCGATCACGTCGACGTAGCCGCGGAACGACGCGGCCGAGCCGATCGGTAGGTAGACCGGGGCGATCTTCGGGCCGAAGCGAGCCTTGAGCTGGTCGAGGACCGCGTCGTAGTTGGCGTTCTCGCGGTCCATCTTGTTTATGAAGACCATGCGGGGCAGCCCGCGCGCATCGGCCAGGCGCCAGACCTCCTCCGTTCCGACCTCGACGCCCGCCGACGCGTCGACGACAACGATTGCGGCATCGGCGGCCGCCAGCGCCTCGATGACGTCCGCCTGGAAGTCGGCGTAGCCTGGGGTGTCCACGAGCGTGATACGCACGCCCTCGTGCTCGAGGGTGGCGACTGCCAGGTTGATGCTCTGCCGGTGCTTCTGCTCGTCCGGATCCCAATCGAGCGTCGTGGTCCCGACCTCGGTGCTGCCGAGGCGGTTGATCGCGCCGGCGTCGAAGAGCATCGCCTCCGCGAGGCTCGTCTTCCCGGCGCCACCGTGGGAGATGAGGGCCACGTTCCGGATCTTGTCGGGTGAGGTCGGCTTCATCTGGGCTCCTTCGTCGGAGGTCGGTGGCCTGAGATGGGGCGCAAGTATAGGAGCCCGTCCGCCATGCCTCAGCGGGGCCCGGTTTGCTGCTAGCGTGCCCGGATGCAGCTGCACGTGGCCTACGTCACCGATGAGCAGCCGTCGCCCGATCCCATCGGCTTCCTGCTCCACGCCCTGGCCGATCCGATCACCCTGCTGGTGCTGGGCGGCGGGGCGATCGTGACCCTGTCGTTGCTCGCGGCCTGGGCCCGCCTGCGCCCCCTCGAGCCGGCGCGCGAGCGCTTCGTGCTCCGGGCGCAGAGCTACCGGCCATATGTGCCATGGATGCTGCGGCTGTCGGTCGGCCTCGTGGTCATCGGCGCCGGGCTGGGACGCGCGCTGTTCGTGCCGAACGTCCCGCTGGGGGGCTGGCCGCACCTCGTCCTGACCGCTATCGGCTTCCTCCTCCTGCTCGGGTTCGCCGTCCGGCCCGCGGCGCTGCTGGGGCTCGCCATGTACCTCGTGGCCCTGGTGCTCGATCCTCGCCTCGTCACCATCTTCGACATCGCCGGTGGCCTCGCGGCCATCGCGCTCGTGGGCCCCGGCGCCCCGAGCCTCGACGATCTGCTGCGCGCGGCATTCCCGCGGGCACCGGGTCGCGAGCCGGCCACGGCTCCCGTCGCCGAGGCGCGCTACGACGACCTCGTCCCGCTCCTCGTGCGACTCGGCCTGGGTGGTGCGCTGGTGGCGTCCGGCATCGGCGACAAGCTGCTCATCTACGAGCAGGCGCTGGCCGCGGTCGACAAGTACGGCCTGACGGGTGTCGTGCCGGCCTCGCCTGAGCTGTGGGTGGTCGGCGCGGCCGCGGTGGAGACCGCGCTCGGCATCGCCATCCTGTTCGGCGTGCTCACCAGGTTCGGCGCCGTCCTCGGCTTCGCCGTGCTGACCCTGGCGGTGTTCGCGCTGCCGGACGACCCCGTGATCGCGCATGTCGGGCTCTTCGGCCTGGCGAGCGTGCTCGTGGTGCTCGGTGGGGGACGCTGGAGCGCCGATGCTCTCCTCGCGCGCCGGGTCGGCGCGGCCGGTCGGACCTCTGAGGCGATGGGGACCTGAAGCCCTAGAATCGGACTTCGCCAGGACCAGGGGATACCGGATGTCAGGCCACAGCAAGTGGTCCCAGATCAAGCGTCAGAAGGGCGCCAACGACGCGAAGCGTGGGGCGCTCTTCACCAAGCTCGCCCGCGAGATCATCACCGCCGCCCGCCAGGGTGGGGGAGACACCGAGGCGAACTACCGCCTGCGCATGGCCGTGGACAAGGCGAAGGCGAACTCGATGCCGGCCGAGAACATCAAGCGCGCCATCGAGCGGGCGACCGGCAGCGGAGCCGATGCGGAGCAGTACGAGGAGGTCACATACGAGGGCATCGGTCCCGCCAACGTGGCCGTGATCGTGGCGGCGATGACCGACAACCGGAACCGGACCGCGTCGGAGATTCGCAGCGTGTTCTCCA
>DASWIE010000087.1:0-2413 GCA_036397815.1 Candidatus Limnocylindria bacterium | reverse complement strand
GGCGAGTCGGTCGCGACGGAAGGAAATCCTGCTCCTCCCCGCCGGGGAGTTCGCCATTCCCGATCAAGAAACCCTGGCGGCCGGCCCGTCGAGGCTGATCAGCGATCCATCGGCCCTCAGTGACACGCTCCAGGCCGACCTGGCGCGCCTGGAGGCCGGCGATTTGGGCGAGGCGGCCGAGACCTGGATCACGCACCTGACCGCAGGCCCTACCGCCGACCACCTGCCGGCGGACGCCCACCTGGTGCTCACCGATGTCGATCAGCTCCGAGCCCACGTCACGGACGCCGACCAGTGGGCCGCCGGCCGTCGCGCCCAGCTGGTCGAGGGCGGCGAGCTGCCGCCGGATTGGCCGCTTCCATACCAGGCGGTGATCACACTCGAAGCGTTGGTCGCGCGGGCGCCCGAACGGCTCGAGGAAGGGGGCGACGCCGCCGAGATCGGATTTGGCGCCCCGCCCGCCCTTCCCGTGCGGGCCGACCGGATGGGTGAGTGGCTGCGCGAGCTGGCGGCCGCGGGGAGGCGCGTGGTGGTCGCCACCGACCAGGCCAGCCGGCTGGTGGAGCTGCTTTCGGACGCGCCGGGCGTGATAGGTCCCCTTGACGCGCTCGAAGACGCGCCCCCACCCGGGGCGATCGCGGTCGTCCATGGTTCGACCGCCAACGGCCTGAGCCACGCCCCGTCGGACCTGCTCCTACTCTCTGACCGGGAGCTGTTCGGGGCCACCCGCGTCCGGCGCCTGCTCACGAGCAAGCGCGTCGTCACCCGCGACCTGATCGGGCGCCTGGAGCCCGGGGAGCTGGTGGTCCACGTCGACCACGGCATCGCCCGGTACGTGGGAATGACCCAGCGCGCGTACGGCGATGCCGTCCGCGAGTACCTCCAGCTCGACTTCGCTGGCGCCGACAAGATCTTCCTGCCCGCCGACCAGGTAGGGCGCATCACCCGCTACTCGGGAGCTCCGGCGCCGGGCCTCAGCCGCTTGAGCGGGCGCGAGTGGGCCAACACCACCCGCCGCGTGCGCCGCGCGGTGATCGACCTGGCCGATGACCTGCTGGAGCTGTACGCCGCCCGCGAGCAGGCTGCTGGCTTCGCCTACCCATCGGACTCGACCTGGCAGCGAGAGCTGGAGGAGTCCTTCCCGTACACCGAGACACCCGACCAGGAGCGCACCATCGAGGAAGTCGCTGCCGACATGGCCCGCCGCAGGCCTATGGACCGCCTTGTCTGCGGGGACGTGGGGTACGGAAAGACCGAGATCGCGCTACGGGCCGCCTTCCGGGTCGTGGAAGCCGGCCGCCAGGCGGCCGTGCTGGTGCCCACCACCGTCCTCGCCCAGCAGCACCTGCTCACGTTCAAACGGCGCCTGGACGCCTTCCCGATGAAGGTCGAGGTGCTCAGCCGCTTCGTGAGCAAGACCGACCAGGCCCGGATCGTGGCCGAGCTGGCGGCCGGCATGGTGGACATTGTCATCGGCACCCATCGGCTCCTGAGCAAGGACATCGCCTTCGCCGACCTGGGGCTGCTGGTCGTGGACGAGGAGCAGCGGTTCGGGGTGGCGCAGAAGGAGAAGATCAAGCAGCTCCGCCGCGAGGTGGACGTGCTGACCCTGTCTGCAACGCCCATCCCGCGCACCCTGCACCTGTCGCTGGTCGGGATCCGCGACATGTCGGTCATCGAGACCGCCCCCGAGGCGCGGCTGCCGATCCTGACCCGCATCGCCGAGGACGACGACGGGCTGGTGCGGGACGCGATCCTGCGCGAGATCGACCGGGGCGGGCAGGTGTTCTACGTCCACAACCGGGTCGAGACCATCGAGGCGGCCACGGCCCGGGTCCGTCGGCTCGTCCCGCGTGCCCGGGTGGCCATCGGTCATGGCCAGATGCCGGAGGGCATGCTGGAGCGGGTCATGCTCGACTTCGACGCGGGGCTGTTCGACGTCCTGGTGTGCACCACGATCATCGAGTCGGGGCTCGACATCCCGAACGCGAACACCATGCTCATCGCGCGGGCCGACACGTTCGGGCTGGCGCAGCTGTATCAGCTCCGAGGCCGGGTGGGCCGTTCCGACCGGCGGGCGTACGCGTACCTGCTCCACCGGCGGGGAAATCCACTGTCTCTGGTCGCGCGCCGCCGGCTGCATGCCATCTTCAGCGCCTCGGACCTTGGGGCGGGGTACCAGATCGCCCTGTCGGACCTCGAGATCCGCGGCGCGGGCAACATCCTGGGCCCCGAGCAGTCGGGCTACATGGCCGCCGTCGGGTTCGAGCTGTACACCCAGCTCCTGGCCGAGGCGGTGGACCTGCGCCGGGGCCGCATCCGGCCCCCGCAGCCGGCAGCGGTGCGCCTGGAGCTGCCCGGGTCAGCCTACCTGCCAGATGCCTACGTGGGCGCCGCGGGCGCCAAGCTCGAG
>DASWIE010000086.1:0-16174 GCA_036397815.1 Candidatus Limnocylindria bacterium | reverse complement strand
CCCTCGAAGCGATCCCAGCCGCTCACCGCCCGCTCGCGCAGCTCCTCCTTCGAGGCCATCACCTCCCAGGCGTCACACTCGTCGCAGGTCCAGATCGGCAGCGCCAGGCCGTAGTAGCGCTTCTTGCTGATCATCCAGTCGGACATGTTCCGCAGCCAGTCGAGCTCGCGCTCCTCCAGGCCGATCCCCTCCGGCAGCCAGCGGACCTGCCGGGTCGCGGCGCTGAGCGGCTCGCGCAGCGGATCCATGGCGATGAACCACTCGTCGACCAGCCGAAACACGACCTGCGTGCCGCAGCGCCAGCAGACCGGATAGGAGTGGCGGAACTCCTCGCGCGCAACCACCAGGCCCTTGCGCTCGAGGTCCTCCGCCACCTCGCGGGCGAGGTCCGCGCCGTCGGGGTCGTCTGCGCCGGCGTAGCGGCCGCTCTGCCAGCCGAAGCCGTCGCGGAAGC
The DNA here is from genome assembly GCA_036397815.1 of Candidatus Limnocylindria bacterium. Taxonomy (GTDB): domain Bacteria; phylum Chloroflexota; class Limnocylindria; order QHBO01; family QHBO01; genus DASQFY01. The sequence goes on along the minus strand of DASWIE010000086.1, from coordinate 15,720 downwards.
GGCCGAACTCGTCGATCGGATCGATCACCGCCAGGTTGAACTGGCGCGACAGCGCGAAGTCCTCCTGCCCGGCTCCGGGGGCGATATGGACGATCCCGGTCCCCTCCTCGTCCGAGACCTCGTCCCACGCGATGACCTGGTGCTCCACGCCGGCCGCGGCCGGCAGCTCGTCGAACGGACCGCGATAGGTCAGGTCCAGCAGCTCGGCGCCAAGCGCCTCGCGCACGATTCGGGCCTCGGGCGCGACGCGTGGCTGCGAGCCGTGGCTCAGCCACCAGCGCCGGCGGTCACGACCCTCGACCAGGACGTAGGTGAGCTCGGGGTGGACCGCAGCCGCCACGTTGCTGGACAGCGTCCACGGGGTGGTGGTCCAGATCAACAGGTCCTCGTCCTCGTGGCCGGGAGTGGTGACCGGCAGCCGCACCGTCAGCGACAGGTGCGTCAGGTCGCGGTAGCCCTCGGTCGCCAGCTCCATGTTCGACAGGCCCGTCCCGCAGCGAGGGCACCACGGCATCACGTCGTGGCCGCGGTAGATCAGGCCGCGGCGATGGCACTCGGCCAGGAAGTCCCAGATGGCGTAGTTGTTCTCGTCCGAGTTGGTGTAGTAGCTGTTGTCCCAGTCCATCCACATGCCAAGGCGGATGGACTGCTGGGTGATCTGGTCGGCGAAGCGCTGCGTACGCTGCTTGCAGTACTCCACGAACCGGTCGATCCCGTAGCGCTCGATGTCGCGCTTGTTCTTGAAGCCGAGCTCCTTCTCGGCCTCGACCTCGATCCACAGGCCCTGGCAGTCGAACCCGTTCTGGTAGCGCTGCCGCTCGCCGAGCATGGTGTGGTAGCGCTGGTACAGGTCCTTGTAGGTCCGGCCCCAGGCGTGGTGCACGCCCATCGGGTTGTTGGCGGTGATCGGTCCGTCCAGGAAGCTCCAGCGCCGCTCGGACGCAGCGTTGCGCGCCAGGTAGCGCTCCATCGTCCGGCGCTCTCGCCAGATCTCGATCTGCTCCCGCTCGAGGGCGGGAACGTCCAGCTTGCCCGATACCGGCTTGAACAACCTTCACTCCAAGCAACAAGAAACCCGCCCCGGAACACCCCGGGACGGGAAGGTTCGTCAGCTTCCCGCGGTACCACCCGCGCTTGACCGATGCCTCACGTTGGGCGTCGGTCCCCTCTGAGCGCCACGGGTCCTCCCACGTGACCGATGGCGCCGCCTCCTGCTATCGGGTGGCGCACCCGGGAAGCGTTACCCACGGTCACCGACCGCTTGGCGCCTCCGGCTCGGGAGGGATCGCTCGCGCCTGAGCTGCCGCCCGCTTTCACCGTCGCCGGGCTCGCTGTGGTCTCATCTGACGCGGGTGCTGTCTCCGTCGTCGCCGTCTTCAGTTGTTCGCGGCGCGATCGTCGCAGCGCCGCGCCACGGTGTCAATTGACGCGATCAGCCGAGCAGCGCCCGGCCGACCAGCAGGAGCGCCGCCAGCGAGCTCACCACGACCAGGCCGAAGAGGCGCGGGAACCACGCTCGAGCCGCGAGCGCGCCGATCGCAGCGAGCGGCCCGGTCGCCAGCAGGGCCAGCGAGACCGGCCGCAGCTCCGCGTCGCCCAGGTCCAGGCGGCCGACCACGGCCGCCGCTCCCCAGATCGCGACCGCCCCGAGCAGCGGCACGGTGGCGGCCAGGAAGGGCATCGCCCGGGCCGCGGAGGGAGCTCCCCCGACAACCCACGTTGGCCGTTGCCACCTTGTGCGCCGGCGAGCACGCCGCGGCGACGGCGCCACGACGGCTGAGGCCGCAGCCTGGCCCTGGGGCATCTCGGCGTCCATCGTCAGCGTGCGCTCGAGCTCCGCCTCCGCCGCTGCCAGCGCCGCGGCGCGTTCCGCGGCCAGCCGCTCCTCGAGCACGGCGCGCTCGATCCCCGTCAGCACGTGGGGTTCCGCGGTTGGCGGCGCTGCTGCCGGCGCCTCAGCCTCCGCGCCGATCCGGTGGTCGACCTCGACTGCCGGCGCCGGCAGCAGCGCCCGCGCTCGGACGGCCACCTCGTCCAGCCGCTGCTGGACCCGCGCCGCGGCGCCGAGCGCGGTGAGAAGCTGCTGCTCCGAGGCGGGGGCGATCGCCAGCCGCCCGCGGTCGGTCGGCACCAGGATCACCGAATCGCTGCGCGCCAGGCGCACCAGCTCGATCGGCTCGCTGCGACGCAGCGTGGCCGGCCCCATCGCCCAGCCGATGGCCCCGAAGCGGGGGCGGAGGGACGCCGCCTCGGAGCCGCGCAGCGGGACGCGGGTGACGGCGCCGCGCGAGAGCACGTAGCGGCGCTCGCCGCCGATCCAGCTGAGCCGCAGCATGGCCACCTCGACGTCCAGGCGCAGGCTGAACAGCACCATCGCCAGGTAGACGGCCAGCGCGTCGACCACCACGCCGGCCGCGACCAGGCCCACGCCGGCCGCGCCACTCACCAGCACGCCGGCGATCGCCGCCACGCTGCCGGCCGCCAACAGGACCAGCGGGCCGAACAAGAGGCGCACGGGCGCCCGCGCCAGCGGGATCGGGGCGAGGGCCACGGTCGTGCCGGGCATCGGTCAGGCCTTCTCGGTGACCCGGTACTCGAGGTAGCGCCCGGTGAGCAGGCGCGTCTGGGCGTCGAGGGCAGGGAGGTTGCTGAACAGGATGCCCACGAATGGCAGGCCGATCCACTGCAGGTAGCTGAGGACGCGGCGGGGCAGGCCCCATTCGGGCGGGCGCGGCGGCACGATGGCGTTCTCGATGCCGATCAGCGGCACCAGACCCAACAGGGCCAGCGACAGCATCGCGGCAGCATAGAGCGGCAGGTTCTGGCCGAGGGTCGTCTGCCCGAACGCGGGATTCACGAAGAGCGGGAGCGCCGCGCCAAAGGTGACGACCAGCGGGGCGATCGCCCAGTTGATGTGCTCGCCGAAGAGGTTGATGATCCGCCACGCCCGGCTGAGGAGCGGGATCTCAGCGTGCCGGATCGCGTTCTGAATGACGAACGGGATGTCGGTGACACCCCACGCCCAACGGCGGGCCTGCACGTACTGGGTCGCCAGGGAGCGCCAGTAGCCGCGGGCGCGCACCGCGTCGCCGTGGATCGGGATGAAGAGCGGCACCGCCCGGAAGCGATCCCCGTAGGTGAAGTAGCTCTTCCAGTAAAAGCGGCTGTCCTCGGGAATCGCGTCCGTCGCCCAGTAGCCGACCTCGTGGACGAGGTTGAGCGTCGTCGAGTAGCTGCCGAAGCTCTGCAGCTTCTCCGGCAGCACGCTGCGCCACATCTGGAGCTGCGTCAGCACGGCCGCGAAAAGGCGGGTCAGCATCGGCGCGCGCCAGATGTTGTTGTGGAGGTACGGGATGGGCTGATAGAGCTGCGTCTCGCGGTTGGCATCGGTCAGGTGCACCCAGCTCAGGTAGGTGAAGTACTGGGGGTGGACGCGGTAGTCGGCGTCCAGGTCGGTGACCAGGATGCGGCTCGGATCCATCCCGCGTTCACGAACCAGCAGCCGGTAGAGGTAGCGGCCACCCCAGGCCATCGCGCTGCTCTTGCCGACCACGATCCCCGGCTCCAGCGGGTCGAGGATGTGGATGAAGTCGGCGAAGTCGCCACCGAACTCCTCGCGCAGGGTCGCCACGTTCGCGATCCCCTCGACATCGGTCTCGCGGGTGATGATGGCGCAGATCTTGCGCTCGATCGGCCACTCCGCGGCGGCCAGCGCCCGGACCGTCTCCCGCAGCGTCTCCAGCCGCTCGGTGTAGGTCGGGATCAGCGCCAGGTGGACGTAATTGTGCCAATCCGGCGGCGGTGAGGGCAGCGCGTCGATCGCGTCCAGCTCGCGCAGCTCACGCTCGATCCGGGACCGATTCGGCACTTCCGGAATGCGAGCCGGGCCGCCGGCCACCAGCCCGAGCGCACCAGTGCGGCGGCCGGCCGGGCCGGCCAGCAGTGCCAGCAGCGCCTCGCGGCGGGCCGGCCGATCCTCCAGCCCCGCGAGCCGCGCGCGCCAATCGACGGCCAGCACGTCACGGATTCGGCGGTAGGCCACGATCACGGCCCCGGCGAACCACAGCGCGCGGCAGAGCCAGTAGAAGTCGAAGCTCAGGACGAAATAGGCGACCAGCCAGGGATAGCTGAAGCTCAGCCAGATCGGCCCGATGATGATCGCCCAGCTGACGATGCCGGGAACCATCTCGAGCGATCGCTGAAGCCAGCGGTATCGCTCGGGATCACGCGGCTCGGACATGTGCCCTCGTCCGGGTCGCGGCGGCCGCCGCGCCTATCAGCGGCCGCCGTCGCGGGTTCAGTAGACTGGCGTCAGCCAGTCTAGATAGGCGTCGCTGCCCCCACGCACGGCCTTGAAGTAGAGGTCGCTCAGCTGGCGGGTGATCGGTCCCGGGCGCCCGGAGCCGATCTGGCGACGATCGATCTCGACCACCGGCGAGATCTGCGCGCCGGTGCCGCACAGGAAGACCTCGTCGGCGTTGTACAGCTCGGTCCGGTCGATGGTGCGCTCCTCGACCACCAGCTCGAGCCGTTCGCGCGCGACATGTATCAGGCGCCCGCGCGTGATCCCCTCCAGGATGTTGTCGGTGACCGGCGGGGTGATCAGGACGCCACCCTTGGCCACGAACAGGTTCTCCGCGCTTCCTTCGCTGACATGGCCGTCCTGGGTCAGCACGATCGCCTCGTCGAACCCGTTCAGCTGCGCCTCGCTCTTGGCCAGCGCCCCGTTCACGTAGGCGCCGGTGATCTTGCCGCGCGCCGGGATGGCGTTGTCATCGGTCCGGCGCCAGGTCGAGACCTGCGCGCGAATCCCGCCCTCGGTGTCGATGTACTGCCCGAAGGGGACGCCGAAGATCACGACATCGGCGTCCAGGTTGTGGAGCCGGACGCCGATCGTCTCATTCGACTTGTAGATGAGGGGACGGACGTACACGTCCTCCCGCAGCCCGTCGCGGCGCAGCACCTCGATCGTCTTGGCGGCCAGCTGCTCGGCGGTGTACGGAACCTCCATGAACAGGAAGCGGCCAGACGCCTTGAGCCGCTCGTAGTGCGGCACCAGGTCCAGGGCCCAGAGCTGTCCCTGCTCTGGGTTCCAATAGGCCCGGATCCCCTCGAACACGGCCGTGCCGTAGTTGAAGGCGTGGGTCATGACGCTCACCCTGGCGTCGCGCAGCGGAACCATCTCGCCGCGGAAGAAGGCCCACAGGTCGGCGGTTCGGTCCGCGGTCGCGGCGGCGGGGGGTGTCGTGGTGGTGGTCGCACGTGGAGTTGTCGTCCCCGGCTTCAGCAACGGAATCGTCTCCTCATCCTGCGACGGTGGTCATCCCTGCAAAGGTGCTCACCATGCGAGCGCCCGCGGGTCGGGCGGCGGCCAGAGTATACGCGCGCCCAGCCTCTGGACGGCCTGAATGGACCGATGGTTGCGGAATCCGTGGCCTCAATGCACCCCTCCCGCTCCCAGCGGTGTGAAGAGCGCCAGGTAGAGGTAGAGCAGGTAGAGCGGGCCACCCAGCAGCAGCGTCCAGGCCGAGAGGGCGCCTCGTCGCAGCATGGTGCCGAAGATGAGGATCGTGGCCGCAAAGGCGACCCCGGCCGAGGCGAAATGGATCGCGCTCTCGCCGGTGAAGGTCCAGGTGGTGAAGAGCAGGCCCAGCACGGTCGGGACGCAGCTCTGGAAGACCATCGCGCCGGTGATGTTGCCCATCGCCAGGGTGTCCTTGCCGGTCCGCACCCAGAGCACGCTGTTGAACTTCTCCGGCAGCTCGGTGGCGATGGGGGCGATGATCAGGGCCAGGATGGTCGGGTCCAGGCCGATCTGCGTGGAGATGTGCTCCACCGCGCCCACGAAGACCTGTGCCCCCACGATGATGAGGGCCAGGGCGGCCACGACCTGGCTGACGATGATGCGCATCCGAGGCGTGCCACCGCCGAGCTCCCAGGCGTCGGGGTCGCCGGGCATGATGTCGACGTCGAGCATCCTTGGGGTCATGCCGGGCAGGCGGGTGGCATGCAGCGGGGTCAGGTCGTTGGCCTCGCCGGGCTCGGGCGCATCCGAAAAGTGCAGCCGGACGTAGATCGCGTACAGCACGAACAGCAGGCCTGCCGCCACCCATTTCAGCAGGCTCAGGTCGGCGGGCAGGAAGGCCGTCCCGATCGCGATCGCGTAGCCGACCAGGAAGAAGGTCACGTCCCGGCCGAGCACGCCCACGTTGATCCGCATGGGTGTCCCCCGTCGGCCACGCCGCGCAAGGATCAGGATCGCCAGGCCGGTCACGAACATGGCCAGGGTCGAGAGCATGAAGGGCGCGCCCAGGATGGCGCCCACACCGATGGCGTGCGAGCTCTCGGTTGGCCCGCCGAAGATCGCGGGTCCGAGGATGGCGATGACCGGGATCAGGGTCTCGGGCATGGCGGTTGCCACCGCCGCCAGGACGCTGCCGACCGCGCCCTCGGCCAGGTTCAGCCGGTGGCCGAACCACTCGATCCCGTTCGTGAACAGCTCGGCGCCGAGCAGGATCAGTGCCAGCGAGCCGATGAGCAGGAGGATATCCATGCCGGGGTCAGCCTCCAAGGCCGCGCGCGATCAGCGCCGCGGTGGCGAGCGCGGCCAACAGCAGTATCAGCACCACCGCCGCGATCAGGCTGTAACGGGGTTCGCGCAGGCGACCGAATCCCGCGACCGAGACACCGAGCTGCAGCACCGGCGTCAGGGTCAGCAGCAGGAGGCCGTACCAGCCTATCGTGGCGTTGCTCAGCACGACGCTGGCCAGCAGGAGGGCGGCCGAGGTTACGGTCCCGACCTGGATCGACCCGGGCAGCCATCGGTCAAGGAGGTCCGTGCGCATCGTCACCGTGCCACCCCGGCCGCGCGCAGCCCCATCTCGACGGCCACCCAGCCCGCGACCAGCACGAACAGGATCGTCAGCCAGCGCGTGTTCACCCGGGGAGCGATCCGCGCCCCCACGGCCGCGCCCGACAACACGCCCAGGGCGAGCGGCGCCGCGACCATCGGCTCGATATCACCCCGAAAGAGGTAGGCATACGCGCCCGCCGCGGCCGTGACCCCGATCATGAAGTTGCTGGTCGCCGTGGCAACGTGCAGCGGAACGCCCATTACCAGCCGCATGAGCGGAACCTTCACGGTCCCGCCGCCGATTCCCAGCAGTGCGGAGGCCGCGCCGGCGCCCACCGAGCCGCCGAGCGCCAGGGGAAGCCTGCGCGTCCGGTAGGCCGGCGCGGTGGGGCCCTCCGGCGCCATCGGGTCCACCGCCTCTGCCGCTGCGGGGTCGTGGGCCGGCGCGAACGAGCGGCGCAACAGGGAAAGCGCGAGATACGCCATTAGCCCTGCAAACAGGCCGGCCAGCACGCGCTCCGACAGGAGCCCGGCGAGCAGTCCGCCCGCCGCCGCGCCGAGGACGGTACCGATCTCGAGGGTGAGCCCAAGACGAACGTCGGCTCGGCGCGTGCGGACGTTGTGCGCGGCGGCGCCCGCCGAGGTGGCGACCACGGCCACCAGGCTGGTCCCGATGGCGCGGGTGAGCGGCTCGCCGAAGCCGAGCGTCAGGAGCGGCACGATGAGCACCCCGCCGCCAATGCCAAGCAACGCGCCGAGCAGGCCGGCCAGCGCCCCGCCCGCGAAGAGGAGAAGCTCGTTCTCCATGTCAGCGTGGCCGGCACCGAGCCGCCCGGTCGCCGCCGCTCGGACTACGGTCGCAGGTGCTGTGGCGCGTACGGCAGCAGCGCCACGTGTCTCGCGCGCTTGAGCGCCACCGTCAGCATGCGCTGGTGCCGCGCGCAGGTGCCCGTCTTGCGGCGCGGCTCGATCTTCGCGCGCTCGGAGAGGTAGCGCCGGAGGCGATTGACCTCCTTGTAGTCGATCGACTCCGCCTTGTCGACGCAGAAGTTGCAGACCTTGCGCCGGCGCCGGTCTCGGTAGTAGTCGGCCGCCTCGCGGCGGGAGCGTGGGCTCGCCATGTGTGATCAGGTTCCTCGCTAGAAGGGGATGTCGTCCACGTCGATCGTCTCCTCGCTGGGAGCCGACCCCGGCGCGGCACCGCGCGGGCGCACTGCCGGGGCGTCGGGCGAGCCGCCCGCCTCGCCCGGCGGGCCAGCGTAGCCGCCCTCCGACTGGTCGCGGTCGCGCCGCTCGAGCGACAGGACCCTGGCGAAGCGAATCTCGAGAGAGGTCCGCTTCTGACCGTCGTTGCCCTCGAACTCGCGCGGCCGCAGCTGTCCCTCGGCATAGACCTTGTGGCCCTTGCGCAGCTGCTCGGCGGCGCGTTCGGCCGCCTGCTCCCACACCTCGACGCGGAACCAGTGGGTCTCCTCCTGCCACTCCCCGTCCTGGCCGCGGTAGCGGTCGTTGACGGCGACGCGCAGGTTCGCCACGGCCTTACCGCTCGGCGTATAGCGCAGCTCCGGGTCGGCGCCCAGGTTGCCGATGATCATCATCTTGTTGAGGGTCATGAGTCTGCTCTCCTTGTCGATGGCGTTCCCGCCTCGACCGCCTCCACCGATTCGCCCGTCTCCTCTGTCGCGGCATCCACCGCCACGTTCGCATCGCTCTCGAGGTCGCCCGTCTCGACATCGGCCGCCGCGACGTCACCAGTCTCGACCTCGGCGACCTGCTCATCCCGCTCGGTCGCAGGCTCCAGGGTTCGCTCCGCGACGAGCTGTGCCGGCTCAACGGCCTCCACGTCGACGTCCTCGTCGCCCTGCCCTTGACCGCGCTCCTCGAGGACCGTCACCAGGTGGCGCAGGATCTCCTCGCTGATCAGCAGGCCGCGCTCGATCTCGCGGATCGCCGATGGCGCGATGTCGAAGTGGAGCAGGAAGTAGCTCGCCTCGCGAAAGTGCTGGATCTCGTACGCCATCCGGCGCTTGCCCCAGGGGGACACCTTGGTGAGGGCCCCGCCGGCGTTGACGATGGCGCGCGTCACCTTTTCCACCGCTGACTGGAGCTTGTCGTCCTCCAGATCAGGGCGGAACAGCAGCATGAGCTCGTAGCGGCGCATAGGCCGATCTCCTCCTCTCTATGGGCTTGCGGCACCCGTCGGCGTGCGCCGGCATCGGTGCGGCAGAAAGGAGCCCGTTGTCATAAGGCAGCCTCCGTCGTTCGGAGGCGCCGATGCAGTATAGCCCGCTGCCCGGACGCCTGCTCAACGTCGTTCGGGAGCGGCACTATACTCACGCCCAGATCCGCCGCGTCCCCGGGAAGGACTCGATGCCCGCCAATCCAATCTTGATCTGCGCTCCCAGCGACGAGCTGCGCGGCCAGCTCGAGGCCCAGTTCGCGAATGCCGGCTATTCCACCGCCAGTGTGGCGACGCCCGCCGACGCGGTGGCCGCCCTCCGCGACGCGCCCTTCGACCTTGTCGTGGCCGAGGGTCTTGCCGTCTCCGGCTCGATCGGCCGGATTCGCACCGCGGCGGCGATCCCCACTCCCGTCCTGGTCATCGCGCCGGCCGGTGACGTCGAGGCGCGGATCGCGTTCCTGGAGGCCGGCGCGGACGATGTCATCACTGCTGGGTTCGCGCGACGTGAGCTCGAGGCGAGAGTCGAGGCGCTCCTCATTCGCGCCGGTCGCATCAGTCCGGAGGCCGCCCGCAGCAGCATGCCCGCCGGCGAGATCGTCACCTTCTTCTCGCCCAAGGGCGGCGTCGGCACCACCACCCTGGCGGTGAACTCCGCGATCCTGCTCGCCGGGGGGCGCGGCGCGGAGGCGCCGGGGGCGCGGGTCCTGCTCGTCGACCTCGACCTCCAGTTCGGCCAGGTGGCGACGCACCTGAACCTGACCCCGCGCTTCGATCTGGGTGGGCTGGCCGGCGACGAGCCGGCGCTTGCCGACGTCGAGCTCGCTGTGAGCTACCTCACCCCTCACCCATCGGGCGTCCAGGTGCTCGCCGCGCCGGCCCATCCCGACGCCGACTTCCGGGTCTCGGTCGACCAGCTCGATCGGGCGCTGACGCTGCTCCGCCCACGCTTCGACCACGTCATCGTCGACTGCGGCTCCCGCCTCGATCCCCGCACCCTCTGGATGCTGGAGCAGGCCGACACCCACATCTTCGTCATCTTCCCGGAGCTCGCGGCGCTGCGCGCAACCAGCCTCCTGCTCGGCTTCCTGGCGGAGACCGCCACCCTGCGGGCACGCACCCACTTCGTGGTGAACCACATCTTCCCCAAGGAGCTGCTCAAGACGCGGGATATCGAGAACCTGCTGCGCTCGAAGCCGGCTGCCGAGATCCCCTACACCGAGGTGGAGATGATCCGCGCCGTGAACGAGGGCGTTCCGGTGGCCAGCAGCCGACCCGGCTCGCCCGTGGCGCTGGCGATGCAGAAGGTCGCCCAGGCGATCGCCGGCATCGAGACCCAGGCGCCGACCAAGGGCAGCGGCCCCAATCGCGAACGCCGCGGCGGGCTCCTGTTCGGCCGCCGCTAGGCGATCATCGGTTCCCAGCGCTCAGTTTGATGGTGCCGGAGGAGGGATTCGAACCCCCACGCCCCTTGCGGGGCCGCCGGGTTTAAGCCGGCCGCGTCTGCCATTCCGCCACTCCGGCCGATGGGTACGGTTGCGATCCTAGCCTAGGCTGGCCGTGCCGATCCTGGGTCGTTTGAGCGTGGTGCCTCTTGACAACGCCCGGTACGGTATGCGTCCAGCCGTCGTGCCCCCGGCGACCGAGGTGATCGTGTGCCCGGAGGGAGAGGTTGTGGACCTGCTGGCCGTCCGCGATATCGGCATCCTGCTGCTGCTGGGGCTCCTCTACGTCGGCGTGCTTGCTACACTCAACGCCACTCGTCGGCGTCCGGGGCGCTGACGCTTGGACACCCATCGCCTGTCGTGCCAACGATTCTGGGTCGACGTGCGAGTGGCCCGCATCAACGACCGCTGGATCGCCTCGGCCGACACGCCCCACGGCCCGAGCCTCGGATTGGCGTTTACGCCGCGTCGTGCGCTGCGGCTTGCGCTGGAACCGTTTGATGGCGTGATCGAAGAGCTCCTGCGGACGGCGCCATCGGACCTCCTCGAAGGTGGCGCGACTGGCCAGTGAATGACCGAACCGGCCGCGGAGTTACCTGCTCCCCCCGGGTAGCTCCGCGGCCAGCTCGGTCGTTCCGCCACCCCGGCCGCGGGCGTGGCGGGTTAATACATGAGGCGGTCCGTCCACCAAACCGCGGCGGACGTCTCGCGCGTCACTCCTCGTCGTCGGTCTGCGGGGTGCCACCCATGTTGGCGGGGTCGTACTGGCCCTGGCCGGCAGCCTGCTCCGGCGCGAGCGGGGTGCCACCCATGTTGGCGGTGTCCCACTGGCCCTGGCCGGCGGTCCGCTGGGGCGCGAGCGGGGTGCCACCCATGTTGGCGGGATCGTACTGGCCAATGCTGGCGGCCCGCTGCTCCGCGAGCGGCGTGCCACCCATGTTGGCGGGGTCGTACTGCCCCGAGATGGCGGTCGCGTCGCTGCTGGCGACCCCGGAAACCGACGTCCCGAGCGCCACCCCACCTGCCGCACCCACCGCGATCGTGGCGGTGATCAGGCCCGCCGCCATCATCCGTCGGCGAAAGTCGTTCGCTTCCTGCACCGACGGGAAATGGAGGCTCAGCGCATGCCCTTCGGTGTCGTCGTCGTCATCATCCGCGGCGACGACCACGCTCACGGCCGCTGAAAGTTCGTGACCCTCCGTGTCTGCATCCTCCGGAAGCCGGATCCGAACAGGCTTTTCCGAAGCACTCAGTTCCTTGACCCAGGCCTCATCGTCCGAGGTCAACCGGATCGCGGCCGCGTGGTGCTGCGCGTCCTCTCCTGCAATCTTGATAGCGATTGATGTGTCGCTCATGCCCGATTCCTCCGTTACCCCCTTGTAATTGCCCAGTCTGCGCCCGCGGCGATGCCCTGTCGAGGTTGGGCTTTGGGCCGCACGACGGTGAGCCGATGGGCGACGTGGGAAGTGTCAATTCGCTGACCGACGGATGCCTGGTCGAGCACAACTCGTTTGGCGTCGAGCTCCTCCGCAGCTACGCTTGGAGACATGACGATCCCGCGATTGGACAACGTCGGCATCGTTGTCGACGACCTCAAGAGTGCTATCGCCTTCTTTGTCGAGCTCGGTCTGGAGCTGGAGGGTGAGACGACCGTCGAGGGACGATGGGTGGACCGCGTCGTCGGGCTCGACGGTGTCCGAAGCGACATCGCAATGCTGCGGACCCCGGACGGCCACGGCCGGCTCGAGCTGAGCAAGTTTCACACGCCGCCGGCCACCACCGTAGAGCCCAACGCACCGGTGAACACGCTGGGCTACCGTCGCGTCATGTTCGCCGTCACCGACATCGAGGCCGTCCTCGCCCGCCTGCAGGCCCACGGCGCCGAGCTCGTCGGCGAGGTGGTGCAGTACGAGGACAAATACCTGCTCTGCTACGTCCGCGGCCCCGAGGGCATCATCGTCGCGCTGGCCGAGCAGCTCAGCTGAAGCGTCTGAAGCAGGTCACGACCCCGAGGACCACATTGCCGCCTGAGAGTTAGGCATTACGGTAGGAATCTTGGAGGCGACGACGGGAATCGAACCCGTGTACACGGTTTTGCAGACCGCTCCCTAACCACTCGGGCACGTCGCCGCCGCACTGCTCGCTGGCTGCCCCGCGAGGATTCGAACCTCGGTTCGCGGATCCAAAGTCCGCTGTCCTACCACTAGACGACGGGGCATCGAGCCACCGACGAGGCTAGCAGGTCACCGCCAACGAGACACAAAAGTGGAGCGGAAGACGGGACTCGAACCCGCGACCCTCACCTTGGCAAGGTGATGCTCTACCAACTGAGCCACTTCCGCCCGTTGCCCGATTCTGCCACGTCCGCGAAGCTGGTGCCGAGGGTCAGAATCGAACTGACGACACCCGCCTCTTCAGGGCGGTGCTCTACCAACTGAGCTACCTCGGCGCCGGTGTCGCTGAGGCGAATCTCAGCCCTTGCCGCACGGACGCATCCAGCGTCCGACGATAGCACGGCGCCCGATCGAGCGGCAACCGAGCGGCCGGTCAGGCGATGGCGTTGGGGTCCTGGCCGAACTGGCCGGCAAGGCTCCGAAGGACAGCGATCCGCTCGCTGATGGGCGGGTGGGTGTCCCACATCGACTTCGCTCGGTCCTCGAAGCTCTTGATCGGGTTGACGATGTAGAGGTGCTGTGTCGCGCGGTTCGCGACCTCCAGCACCTCGGGATCGTCGGCGATGGTGCGCAGGGCGCGCGCGAGGCCGAGCGGGTTGCGCGTCAGCTCCACCGCGCTGACGTCCGCCAGCGACTCGCGGCGCCGGCTGACCGCCAGCTGGACCGCGCGGCCGATGATGGGAGCCACGATCGCCAGCACGATCGCCACCACGAAGAGGATCAGCGCCAGTCCCCCGCCCCCTCGGTCCCGGTCGCCGCCGCCACGCCGCCCGCCGCCCCAGAAGGTGAAGCGCAGGAACCAGTCGGCCAGCAGCGCGATGCTCCCGACCAGCACCCCCACCAGCAGCGTGAAGCGGATGTCGTAGTTGCCCACGTGGCTCATCTCGTGCCCGATCACGCCCTGCAGCTGCTCGCGGTCCATCTTCTCGAGCAGGCCGGTCGTCGTGGCGACCGAGGCGTGCTTGGGGTCGCGCCCGGTGGCGAAGGCGTTGGGCGCCGAATCGTCGATGACATAGACCTTCGGCATCGGCAGCCCGCCGGCGATGCTCATCTCGGTGACCACGTTGACCAGCTGCTTGACCTGGTCCGGCGGGTTGGCAACCGGGACCTCCTTGGCGCCGGATGACAGCAGCACCAGCTGATCGCCTGCGAAGTACGACCCCACGCTCATGACCGATGCCACGACCAGCGCGATCACCACGCCACCCCAGCCGAAGCCGCTCGCGTAGCCGATGGCGGCGCCCAGCGCCGCCAGCACCAGCGCCACCACGAGCACCAGGATCCACGAGTTGCGCCGGTTGCGCGCGATCTCGCGATAGAACGTGGACGGCGCCGCGCTCGCGGTCATCGCCGCAGCCGCGTGGGCGGAGGTATCGGTCTCAGGCCTGCGGTGGCGGCGCGGCCTGCGGTGGCTCGTCGCGCAGGTTCACCGTCGGGACGACTGCGTCGGCCTCCTCGATCTGGAAGTAGTCGCGCTCCCGGAAGCCGAACATCCCGGCGATGAGGACGTTCGGGAACGTCTGGATCGAAGTGTTGAACTCCCGGACCGTGCTGTTGTAGTGCTGTCGGCTGAAGCCGATCTGGTTCTCCGTCGTGGTCAGCTCCTCCTGGAGCTGGAGCACGTTCTGGTTGGCCTTCAGATCGGGGTAGTTCTCGACCAGCGCGAAGAGCTGTCGCAGAGCGCCGGTCAGGAAGTTCTCGGCCTGAGCCTGCTGGGCGGCGCCGGTAGGTCCGGCCTGGGCTGCGGAGACGGCCGCGCCACGGGCTTCGATGACCCGGGTCAGGGTCTCCTGCTCGAAGTCCATGTAGCCCTTCACGGCGTTGACCAGGTTCGGGATCAGGTCATGCCGGCGCTTGAGCTGGACGCTGATCTGGTTCCAGGCCTCGTCGACCTGGTTGCGGAGGCGGACGAGGGCGTTGTAGACGACGATCAGGAAGATGACGACGACGGCAAGGATCGCGAGGATGATCCAGAGGGCTTCCATCAGGGGGCTCCACGCTGCGGAGTGGACGCGGTCATCGTATCAGGGACCGATGATGGGCGGTGAAGGGGCGAGGCGCGGTGGTTCCACGGCAGTTGCGGTCGCCGACAAGAGAGCGGCAGGACAAGCACGGAACATAGTACTCACGCTCCGATGCAGACGCTTCTCAGCCTGCTTGCAGGATCGGAAGCCTGTACTTCCGGGGCGTCCGCATCCCCAGTCGGTCGATGTCCTCTACCCGAGTGGCGGCATCGTGCGCAGGTCAGCGCAGCACGCGTACGATCGAGCCGAAACGTCTGATGCTCGCCTGATGTTGCCGTCATGGACTCGGCGCGCTACATCAGCTGTGGGCGGCCGTGCTGCCTAGCCTTCCGGCAACGGCGGGACCCGTTCGGGCGCGTCAAACATGTTCTGGACTGCAAGCCAGACTTCTCCGTCAGACCTGACTAGGACCCAGGTGTAAGTGGCGACGATGGGTGGGTCAGTCTTGGGATCGTACGGATAGTGTGGCTGACCCACAACATCGGTGGACAGAATGATCCACCCGGTGAAGCCGTCCTGTGGCCAGTCGGAATCACGCCCAGTCATGTGGACGAGTTGGACCCGAGGGGAACTCCCCACCATGTTACCCATGCTGGCGCGTGCGAGCGCGACGGCCTCTTCGGCACTCACCTTGGGCTTAACTACCTCGGGATCCAGGACGGCGAGAATACTGTCACCCTCGGGCACGGGCAGCGGTTCCTGCCCGATCTCCTGCGGTGCGCTGTTGCTGGCCTGTGGCTGCGGGCTCCCGCCTTGTCCGAGCGCACCTGGCCGAAACATCGAAATGGCCAATCCCGCCGCGGTGATGACCAGACCGACGGCCAGGCTCGCGACGATCAAACCGGGCCAGGATCGCCGCCGCATTTCGTTGGATCTAGGTGGAGTCATCGGTCCACACCTCGAAGGTGTTGCCGTCGTACCACTGGGTGTGATAGGGATCGGGACAGATGTTGCAAGTGCGCTCGCTGCCCTGCATATCTGCCCAAACGACGGTCCCGGTACTCGTATACCAGCGCGCGGCATCGAACGTCAGGCGCGTCGTGAA
>DASWIE010000085.1:0-15668 GCA_036397815.1 Candidatus Limnocylindria bacterium | reverse complement strand
ATGCCGTCTACCCGCAGAAGGACGGAAAGACCCCGGAACCTTTACTGTAACCAGGTATTGGATTCTGGTTCGTGTTGTGCAGGATAGGCGGGAGACTATGAAACCCGGACGCCAGTTCGGGTGGAGTCGCCGTTGAAATACCGCTCTTCTGCGTTCCCGGCCCTAACCCCGGACAACCGGGGGACCCTGTCAGGCGGGCAGTTTGACTGGGGCGGTCGCCTCCCAAAAGGTAACGGAGGCGCCCAAAGGTTCCCTCAGGGCGGATGGAAATCGCCCTTGGAGTGCATTGGCATAAGGGAGCTTGACTGCGAGACCAACAAGTCGAGCAGGTGCGAAAGCAGGGCAAAGTGATCCTACGGTTCCGAGTGGAAGGGGTATCACTCAACGGATAAAAGCTACCCCGGGGATAACAGGCTTATAGGGCCCAAGAGTTCATATCGACGGCCCTGTTTGGCACCTCGATGTCGGCTCGTCGCATCCTGGGGCGGAAGTACGTCCCAAGGGTTTGGCTGTTCGCCAATTAAAGCGGTACGCGAGCTGGGTTCAGAACGTCGTGAGACAGTTCGGTCTCTATCCGCCGTGGGCGCAGGGAACTTGAGAGGAGTTGCTCCTAGTACGAGAGGACCGGAGTGAACGAACCAATGTTGTGCCAGTTGTCACGCCAGTGGCATTGCTGGGTAGGTATGTTCGGTTGGGATAAGCACTGAAAGCATCTAAGTGCGAAGCTCGCCTCAAGATCAGGTTCCCCACCGGGTTAACCGGGTAAGACCGCAGCGAGACTAGCTGTTTGATAGGCCGCACGTGTAAGCGCAGCAATGCGTTCAGCCAAGCGGTACTAATGGTCGAGGGCTTGACCTAATTCACGCGACTAGCACGCTGCTGGATCGCGCGGAATCGCCGGCGCATCGAGCGCCGGCTCCAAGACGATCGACGCTTCCAGTCTTTGAGGTCGCCGACCCACGATGGGTCGCGCCAATTGAAGATGGTCCCGGTGACGCTAGCGGAGAGGAACCACCCGTTCCCATCCCGAACACGGAAGTTAAGCTCTCCAGCGCCGAAGATACTTGGGGGGCAACCTCCTGGGAAAATAGGTCGTCGCCGGGATCTTCACTTAGCCACTGACAACCGCTCCACACGAGCGCGTGTTCTGCTTCCCGGTCGAGAGCGGGCACGGGCCCCGGCGCCCCGGGCGTATCCTCACCTGGTGGAGCCGATGGACCGGATCTGCCCATTCCTGGCGCTGGCAGCCGACCATCGCACCGTGGTCGACGGCTACGATCCGGATCACCGCTGCCACGCGCTCGCCGAGCCGGACGAGCTCGACCGCGCCCGCCAGCTGCAGCTCTGCCTGAACGAGGCGCACCGCGACTGCGAGCGCTATCTGGCCGCCGTCCAGGTGCGCCGCGCCGACGGTCCGATCCAGCCAGTCCCGGCGCCGGACGCGCGCGTGGCGCGGACCCGCCTCGTCCTCGACACGAGCGGATCGAATCGGCGGCTCGACAGCGACCTGACCCTGATGGGGCCGCGCGCCCGTCGCCTGGTGCTGGCCGGCGTGGCGGCGGTGCTTGGAATCCTGGTCCTGGTGAGCGGCGTGGCCGATGGGCTCGTCGGCCTGGTTGTGCGCCCCAGCCCGTCGCCCACGCCCAGCGCTGAGGCGACCGGGCTGCCGACGCCATCGACGGCAGGTGCGAGCGCCACACCGGCCGTGACGCCCGCGCCCACGCCGCTCCCCGAAACACCGGCGCCGACGCCTCTGCCGCCGGTGTCACAGGCCGCCGCCCAGAGCTATGTCGTCCGGGAAGGCGACACCCTCTCGGCGATCGCCGGGCGCTTCGGCACGACCGTCGCGGCGATCCAGGCGGCCAACGGGCTGGGCGAGAGCGACGTGATCAACATCGGGCAGGTGCTGGTCATTCCCGAACCCGGCGCGTAGAACGGCAGCTAGAACGGCGGCTGGCAGGCCCGGCAGAATGTGGTCGCCTCGTCGCCGCCAATCTGACGGAGCGCCCGCCCGCAGCGCGGGCACGCCTCGCCGCCGCGCAGGTGCACCTTCAAGAACTCGCGGTGCTGGAGCTGGATGTCGGGTGGCACCAGCTCGCGCAGGCGAACGACCGCATCGGCCAGCACCGATCGCGTGGCGTGGTACAGCCGGTCAACCTCGTCGGGACGCAGCGTGCTGCGGCGCCGCAGCGGCGCGAGCTGCGCCTCCCACAG
This sequence comes from Candidatus Limnocylindria bacterium, assembly GCA_036397815.1. Classification (GTDB taxonomy): domain Bacteria; phylum Chloroflexota; class Limnocylindria; order QHBO01; family QHBO01; genus DASQFY01. The sequence continues at coordinate 13,454 of DASWIE010000085.1, read as the reverse complement.
GATCTCGTCGGAGTAGGCGTTGCCGATGCCCGCCACGAAACGGGGGTTGCGCAGGAGCGACTTCAGCTCGCCCGGGTGGCGGCGAATTCGCTCTCGAAACCGCTCCAGGGTGAGCTCAGGATCATCGGCGTCCGGGCCCATCTCGGCCCAGCCGGGGATTGCGTCCAGGCCATCCGGCGGGACGAGGTACAGCTTGCCCAGCATCTCGCGGTCGACGTAGCGCAGCTCACCCCCGTCACCAAAGCGGAGTCGCAGGCCGGTCCGGGCGCGGACCTTGGATGAGCTGTCGTCGAGCAGCCAGAAGCGTCCGGCCAGCATCGGGTTGGCAGCCAGCACCCGCTGGGTCGTGCCGCCGCGCTCGAAGGGGAGGAGCAGGAACTTGCCGCGCCTGCTTGCCGCGCCCACGACCATACCCGCCAGCGAGGCGAGCTCGGCCGGCGTGGCGCGCACCAGGATCGGGGTGGGAGCGGTCGCATCGACCACCTCGCGGCCGGTCGCACGCTCGGCGAGCTGCTCGGCGACGATGGTCAGATCGGGCAGCTCAGGCAAGGGGGAGGCCCATTGACCGTATGGTATGCTCCACCGGCTCTGTAGCGAACAACCGCATAGCCGCGCGGAAGCGCGTCCGTTCCCATCGGCCGTATTGGAGGAGCCCAGAGTCGTTCAACCGACATTGAAGGCAATTCCACAACGAACCTGAACCTGGACGAGACGCTCTCCCTATGCGGAGGGCGTTGTTGCTGCAGGGACACTGTCCACCAAGGAGCGTATTGATCATTTGACCGAAGAGACGAAGCGGCCCGAGCCGCCCATCGAGGCAGAGTCGACCACGGCCCAGGCCGAGGTCGCCCCTGAGGCGATGCCCGAGCCGGACCGAGTGGCCGCAGAGGCTGACGCGGCACCGATGACCGAGCCGGAGCCCGTGACGGCCGAGGCCGAGCCACTCCCGGAGCCGGAGCCAGCAGCCTCCGAGGCGGAGCCTGAGCCCGAGCCCGCGGCTGCCGAGGCCGAGGCTGTTCCGGCCGCCGAGCCTGAGCCTGAGTCTGCGTCCGTGGCCGAGCCGATCGCGGTCGAGGCAGATGCGACGCCACCGCCCGAGGTTGGCGCCGAGTCAGAGCCCGAGTCCGAAGCCGCTCCCGAGATCGCCGCCGCTGCCGTCGAGCCGGCGCCCGAACGATCGACGCCGATGACCATGGCGGAGCTGCTCGACGACCCCGATAACGAGGTGAAGAGCCTCAAGCACGGAGACGTCGTCGAGGGCACGGTGGTGCGCATCGATCCGGACGAGATCCTCGTCGACTTCGGCGGCAAGAGCGAGGGCGTCGTCTCGAATCGCGAGCTGATGAGCCGCCGCGGCCCGCGCGACGGCGGCGACGAGTCTCGCCCCGAGCTGAAGGTTGGCGACGAGGTGCTCGTCTACGTCCTGCAGCCGGAGTCGCCGGAGGGCCACGCCGTCCTCTCGCTGCGTCGCGCCGGCCTGGAGCGCAAGTGGCGCGCCATGCAGGAGCGCTTCGACGCCGGTGAGATCGTCGAGGCCAAGGTGATCGACCACAACAAGGGGGGCCTGATCGTCGACCTGGGCGTCCGCGGCTTCGTGCCGATCAGCCAGATCGTCGACTTCCCGCGCCGACCACGCGACGAGCAGCCGCGCGACGCGGCCCAGGAGATCGCCGAGAAGCTGCAGCCCTTCGTGGGCCGCACCCTGCGGCTGAAGATCCTGGAGGTCAACCGCAAGGCGAACCGCCTGATCCTCTCCGAGAAGGTGGCGCTCTACGAGGAGCGTCGCGAGAAGCGCGACGAGCTCTTCAGCAGCCTGCAGGTGGGGCAGCGCGTCACGGGCGTGGTGCGCAGCATCGCGCCGTTCGGCGTCTTCATCGACCTGGGCGGAATCGATGGCCTGGTCCACAAGAGCGAGCTCTCCTGGAACAAGGTCAACAACCCGGAAACCGCCTACGCCATCGGCGAAGAGGTCGAGGCCGAGGTCATCGACATCAACCACGAGCGCGGCCGGATCAGCCTCTCGATTCGTCGGCTGCAGCCTGACCCGTGGCAGGAATCGGTCGCCAAGTACACCATCGGCGACGTCATCTCCGGCACCGTCACCAAGCTCGTCAACTTCGGCGCCTTCGTGCGCGTGGAGGAGGGCCTGGAGGGCCTGATCCACATCAGCGAGCTCTCCAACCAGCGCGTTGCCCATCCAGGCGACGTGGTGAAGGAGGGCGAAGAGATGAAGCTGAAGATCATCAGCCTCGACTCGGAACGCCATCGGCTGGGGCTCTCGCTGAAGCAGGCCGAGGATCGCCCGGTCGCCGCCGCTGCCGGCCCGGCTGCGGCCCCGGCGCCGCGGTTCGAGGACCGGCCGGCGCCGCGACGAGACCGGCGCGACCGCCGCGACCGCGACTATCGGCCGGAGGACGCCATCAGTGAGCCGGACGAGGGGATCGACAGCACGATGGCCGCCGCCTTCGCCGAGTCAGGCCTCCTGGCGCAGTTCCGCACCTCTCGCTCCACCAAGGCCGATGCCCCCGCAGCCGAGGCGGAGGACGCCGATCCACAGGTGACCATCGAGCCGGTTGCTGAGGCGGCAGCCGAACCCGAAGCCGAGCCCCAGGCTGCCGCCGAGGCCCCCGCTCCGGAGGCCGAGCCCGTTGCCGAGGCCGAGCCCGTTGCCGAGGCGGAGCCCACTCCGGAGGCCGAACGCGTTGCAGAGGCGGAGCCCGTTGCCGAGGCGGAGCCGGTCGCGGAACCCGAGGCTCCTGCCGCCGCGGCCGAGACCCAGACGGACCCCGAGGTGGAGGCGGCCGAGGAGCCAGAGGCCCTGCCGATCGCCGAGGCCAGCGCCGAGCCGGAGATCGCTGCCGAACCAGAGGCGGAACCGGCGGAGGAAAAGGCAACCGCCAAAGCGGGTCAGAAGGCCAAGGCCTGACGGGCGGCGGCCCTGCCGGCCGCCACGCAGAACGCGACCGCGAGGCGGGCCAGCAAGGGCCCGCCTTCCTGCATCGTGGGGGCGCCGCTGAGCGTCTGACTGGCGTAGGCCGTAGTACCTATTGAAGGCACCGGACGATAGTGGTGCCGTACACTCACGAAAAGTTCGGTCTTAAGACCGAGCCAAGGAAGAACCAGCGAGACCCATTCATGGACCGATTCGACAAGTTCACCGACCGGGCGCGCAAGGTCCTCACCCTCGCCCAGGATGAGGCCCAGCGCTTCAACCACAACTACATCGGGACCGAGCACCTGCTTCTCGGGCTCGTCCGCGAGGGCGAGGGTGTGGCTGCGCGCGTGCTCGAGAACATGAACGTCGAGCTGTCCAAGGTGCGGACCGCGGTCGAGTTCATCATCGGTCGTGGCGACCGGCCGGTCGTCGGCGAGGTCGGCCTGACACCGCGCGCCAAGCGCGTCATCGAGCTGGCGATCGACGAGGCACGCCGCCTGGGCCACAACTACATCGGCACCGAGCACCTGCTGCTTGGCCTCGTCCGTGAGGGCGAGGGGATCGCCGCCGGCGTATTGGAGAGCCTGGGCGTGAACCTGGACAAGGTCCGCCACCAGGTGATCCACGTCCTGAGCCAGAGCACCAGCGTCTCGCCGGCGCAGGAGACCAAGCGCCCGTCCAAGACGCCGACCCTCGACCAGCTGGGCATCAACCTCACCGAGGCGGCCCGGGCCGGCAAGCTCGACCCCGTCATCGGTCGCGAGAAGGAGATCGAGCGCGTCATCCAGATCCTCAGCCGCAGGACGAAGAACAACCCGGCACTGATCGGGGAGCCGGGCGTGGGCAAGACCGCGATCGCCGAAGGGCTGGCGCACCGCATCGTGAGCGGGGACGTGCCCGAGACGCTCTCCGACAAGCGGGTGCTAACCCTGGACATCGGTTCGCTGGTGGCAGGCACCAAGTACCGCGGCGAATTCGAGGAGCGCCTCAAGAAGATCATCGAGGAGCTGCGCTCGAGCAGCGACAGCGTCCTCTTCATCGACGAGCTGCACACGCTTGTCGGCGCCGGGGCGGCAGAGGGGGCGATCGACGCGGCGAACATCCTGAAGCCGCCGCTGGCTCGTGGCGAGCTGCAGTGCATCGGCGCAACCACGCTGGATGAGTACCGCAAGTACATCGAGAAGGACGCCGCGCTGGAGCGGCGCTTCCAGCCGGTCATGGTCGAGGAGCCGACCGTCGACGAGGCGATCGACATCCTGTTCGGCATCCGCAGCCGCTACGAGGACCACCACAAGGTCAAGATCCTCGACGAGGCGGTGCGGGCCGCCGTCGACCTGTCGGTGCGCTACGTGGCCGACCGCGCGCTGCCGGACAAGGCGATCGACCTGATCGACGAGGCCGGGTCTCGGGTCCGGCTGCGCAAGGCCTCCGCCCCGCCGGAGATCCGCGACGCCCAGAAGGAGCTGGAGGAGGTCACCCGCCAGAAGGACGAGGCGATCGCCGGCCAGGACTACGAGGGCGCCGCCCGGCTCCGCGACGAGGAGGCCCAGGCCAAGGAGAAGATCGACCAGCTCAAGGCCGCGTGGCACGAGGAGGCCGCCAAGGACACCCCCGAGGTGACCGAGGAGGACATCGCCCAGGTCGTCAGCATGTGGACCGGCATCCCGGTGATCCGCATCAGCGCCGAGGAGTCCGAGCGACTGCTCCACATGGAGGAGGCGCTCCACAAGCGGGTGATCGGCCAGCAGGAGGCGATCGATATCGTCGCCAGGGCGGTCCGCCGTGCGCGCGCCGGGCTGAAGGATCCCAAGCGGCCGATCGGCTCCTTTGTCTTCATGGGTCCCACCGGTGTGGGCAAGACCCACCTGGCCCGCGCGCTGGCCGAGTTCATGTTCGGCAGCGAGGACGCGCTCGTGAAGATTGACATGAGCGAGTTCATGGAGCGCCACAACGTGTCGCGGCTGGTCGGCGCGCCGCCCGGCTACGTCGGCTACGACGAGGGCGGCCAGCTGACGGAGGCGGTCCGTCGCAAGAGCTACAGCGTGGTGCTGCTGGACGAGATCGAGAAGGCGCACCCGGAGGTCTTCAACATCCTCCTCCAGATCCTGGAGGACGGACACCTGACCGATGCGAAGGGCCGGCGCGTCGACTTCCGCAACACGATCATCATCATGACCAGCAACGTCGGGGCGCAGCAGCTCGCCAAGGACACCAGCATCGGCTTCCGATCCGGGTCGGCCACCGAGTCTGCGCAGCAGACCGCCGACTACGAGCGGATGAAGGAGAAGGTCCTCGCCGAGCTGAAGAACACGTTCCGGCCCGAGTTCCTGAACCGGATCGACGCCAACGTCGTCTTCCGCCAGCTGACCCGCGAGGAGATCCGGCTGATCGTCGACCTGCTGCTCGAACGGGTGAAGGCGCAGCTCGCCGGCCAGCAGATGGAGCTGGTGGTGACCGATGCGGCGAAGGACTCGATCATCGCCAAGGGGTACGACCAGAACTTCGGCGCGCGGCCGCTGCGGCGCGAGATCCAGAACCAGATCGAGGACCCGCTCGCCGAGCGGATGCTGCAGGCGACCTTCGAGGCGGGCGACACGATCGAGGTCGACGCCGACCCCGATGGTGGCCTGAAGATCGAGAAGCGCACCGCCCATCGGGAGCCGGTCAAGGCCCGATAGCCGGGCGATAACGCGCCAGTACGTCGCCGCGTGGCACCATGGCGGCGATGCCCGCCGTCCGGTCCGTGTACGTCTGCCAGCAGTGTGGCGCCGAGTCCCCGAAGTGGTCCGGCCAGTGCCCGTCCTGCGCCGCGTGGAACACCCTCGTCGAGACGGTCGTTGCCAGGCCGGCACACGGCGCGCGGGCAAGGGAGCGGGCGTCGGCCGCCGGAGCCGCCTCGATCGAACCGATCGGGCAGGTCAGCAGCGCCGAGGCGGTGCGCCTGACGAGTGGGATTGGCGAGGTCGACCGGGTGCTGGGTGGCGGACTGGTGCCGGGCTCGATCGTCCTCTTCAGCGGAGATCCGGGAATCGGCAAGAGCACGCTGCTGCTCCAGCTCGCTGCTCGCCTGGCGAACGGCGGGGTGGCCGTGCTGTACGTGACCGGCGAGGAGTCGGCGGCACAGGTCCGCGGCCGCGCCGAACGGGTCGACGCGGTGGTCGAGGGGCTCGGCCTGGTCGCCACCACCGATCTCGCGGCGGCGATCGGCGCGATCGAAGCGACCGCCCCGGCGCTGGCGGTGGTCGACTCCGTGCAGTCGCTGTCGAGCGCCGAGCTGGGCGGTCCGGCCGGCAGCGTCGGCCAGGTTCGCGAGGTCGCGACGCGGCTGGCGGAGGTGGCCAAGGCCGGCTCAACCTGCGTGGCGCTGGTCGGCCACGTCACCAAGGAGGGAACCGTCGCGGGGCCTCGAACCCTGGAGCATCTCGTCGACGCGGTCATCTACCTGGAGGGGGAGCGCCTGGGCGCCACGCGGCTGCTGCGTGCGGCCAAGAACCGCTTCGGCTCGACCGATGAGGTCGGCGTGCTGGAGATGCGCGGCGATGGCCTGGTCGAGGTGCCCGACGCCAGCCGCTTCTTCCTGGAGTCGGAGCAACCGCCCGTCGCCGGGAGCGCCGTGACAATCGCGCTCGAAGGGACGCGGCCGCTGGCGGTGGAGATCCAGGCGCTGGTGGCGCCGGCCGGGGTCGGCTCTCCGCGACGGGCGACCACCGGCATCGACGTGAGCCGGGTGCTGATGCTGATCGCCGTGCTGGCGCGGCACGCCGGCCTGAACCTGACCGGCCACGACGTCTACGTCAACGTCGCCGGCGGATTGCGGATCGACGAGCCGGCCGCTGACTTGGCGGTGGCGGCGGCGCTGGCATCGAGCCTGCGCGAGCGGCCGGTGCGGGCGGGGACCGTCCTGGCCGGCGAGCTGTCGCTGGCCGGCCGGCTGCGGCCGGCGACGCGGCCCGAGCGGCGGCTGGCCGAGGCGCGGCGCCTCGGGTTCGAGCGGCTCGTCACCGGCCGGGCTCGCGGCGATGGCGCGGCGACTCCGGGACCGGTCGGCCTGGTCACCGCCGGCGACGTCCGGGGCGCCCTGGCGCAGACGCTCGAGGAGCGCTGAGCCGCGCGGGCCGCCACCATTGCCCCGCCTCTGGGGCCATGCTAAGGTTGGCCGCCCCGCCGTGGGCGGGCGCCGCGGCATCGCGTTTCATCGGGCTTCATCCATCCATCTGCACCTGCCGCGCGATCGGATTCATATCGGTCTCATCGGTTCATGATCAAGATCATCCAGCTCGTTGGAGCGCTGCTCGGGACCCTCTTCGGGTTCGGACTCGGCCTCCTCATACTCCAGCGCGCCCCCGACGTGGTGGCCGTTCCGAACCGCCCTGCCTTCCTGATGGCGGTCGTCGCCGCCTCCCTGCTCTTCGGCTATCTGGCCATCCCGTACATCACCGTTTACCCCACCCGCTGGGCCGTTGATCGCGTGGCCCAGGCGGGTGCCGCCGAGTTCGCCCTGGGCGTGGCCGCCATCGTGATCGGGCTGCTGATGGGGCTGCTCGTTGGCGTGCCGCTGTCGGCGCTGGGCGGTACCGCCGGCGCCGTCCTGCCGCCGGTCGCCGCGGTCACCCTGGCGCTCGGCATGCTGGCCGTGACGCTCTACAAGCGCGACGTGCTGATCCCGGCGCTCGGTGGGCTGCTCCCGGGTGGGCGGCGAGCCGGCGGGCCGCAGCAGGTGGTGATCGATACCAGCGCGGTGATCGACGGGCGGATCGTCGACATCGGACGCACCGGGTTCATCCTCGGCACGCTGATCGTGCCCCGCTTCGTGCTGGACGAGCTGCAGCGCATCGCCGACTCGCCCGACGCCCTGCGCCGCAACCGCGGCCGGCGGGGGCTGGAGATGCTGGCGGCGCTGCAGCGAGACTCGGTGAGCCCGGTCGAGGTGAGCGAGGGGACCTATCCCGAGGTCGAGGAGGTCGACGCCAAGCTCGTCGCCTACGCGCGCGACCACGGGGCGGCGATCCTGACCAACGACTTCAACCTGAACCGCGTCGCCGAGCTGCAGGGGATCCGGGTGCTGAACATCAACGAGCTCGCCAACGCGGTCAAGGCCGTCGTCCATCCTGGTGAGGAGATGGCGGTCAAGATCATCCAGGAGGGCAAGGAGCCCGGCCAGGGCGTCGGGTACCTGGAGGATGGCACCATGATCGTGGTGGAGGGCGGCAGCCGGTTCATGGATCGGGAAGTGGGCATCACCGTCACCCGCGTGCTTCAGACGGTCGCGGGTCGCATGATCTTCGCCCAGCCGCGCGAGTCGGCTTGAGCCAGCCGATCGCCGCCGTCCTGGTCGCCGCCGGGCAGGGCCGCCGCTTCGGCGTCGACAAGCTGTGGATCGACCTGTGGGGACGCCCGGTCTGGCGCTGGGGCCTGGACGCCCTCCTGGCGGTGCCCGACATGTCGCTGGTCGCGGTTGTCGTCCCGCCCGATGCCATCGACCGGTTCGAAGCGGGGCTCCCTCCTGAGGCGCTGGACCGATGCAGGGTCGTCGGGGGTGGCCTCGAGCGCACCGATTCGGTGGTCGCCGGCATCACCGCCCTGACCGCCGCGGGCGTGGCCGAGGAGACGCCGGTGCTGGTGCACGATGCGGCACGGCCCGCCGCCTCGCCAGAGATGATGGTCCGCGTCGTCTCGGCCGTGCGGACAGGGAGCGGTGCCGTGCCGGTCGTCCCGGTGCCCGACTCGCTCAAGACGGTCGATGACGCGCGCGCGGTGACGGGGACCATCGACCGCGACCTGGTCGTCGCCGCGCAGACTCCGCAGGGCGGGACCCTCACCCAGCTCCGCGCCGCGATGGAGGAGTCATCGGCGTGGCATCGGCCGGTCAGCGACGAGGCGGCGGCGATGGCGGCTGCCGCCCTGCCGGTGCGCGCTGTCGACGGCGAGGCGATCAACCGAAAGCTGACGGAGCCGGGTGACGACGCGATGCTGCGCGGCGCGCTCGCCGCCTGGACCATGCCTCTGCGCCCGCCGGGCGCCGAGGAGGGCGTCCGGGTCGGGATCGGCTTCGACGCCCACCGGCTCGAGGCCGGCCGCGAGCTGCGCCTGGGTGGGCTCAGCTTCCCGAATGAGACCGGGCTCGCCGGTCACTCGGACGGCGACGCCGCCCTCCACGCGTTGATCGACGCCCTGCTGGGCGCGGCCGGGGCGGGTGATATCGGGGCCGCCTATCCGTCGGACGACGAGCGCTGGCGCGACGCAGATTCGGCCGCCATGCTGCGCGACGCGGTCGAGCGCCTGAAGGCCGCCGGCTGGCGTCCCGTGAACGTGGACCTGGCGATCGTGGCTCGTCGCCCGCCGATCGCCCATCGCCGTGAGGAGCTGGTGAAGCGGGTCGCCGAGCTCTGCGGCCTGGAGCCGGCCGCGGTGAGCGTCAAGGGAACCACCTCGGATGGGCTCGGCTTCGCCGGCGCGGAGGGGATCGCCGCGTTCGCGGTGGCCAGCGTGACGAGCGTGGCCCCCAGAAAGAAATGACCGACTGGATCGGCGGCCGGCGCCCGGTTGCCGAGGCGCTCGCCGCCGGCCGGCCGGCCCATCGGCTGCTGGTGGCCAGCAGCGCGCGCCCGAGCCCGGAGCTGAAGGAGGTGCTGGCCGCCGCCCGACGGGCATCGGTCCCGGTGGAGCGCGTGGAGGGGGACAGGCTGGCGCGGCTCGCCGGGTTCGACGGTCACCAGGGGGTGCTGCTGGAGGTCGACGAGCGCCGGTGGTCCGACCCCACCGAGATCCTGGGACACGCGGCTGCGGCTGGGCACGAGCCACTGGTTCTCATCCTCGAGCACCTCCAGGACCCGACCAACTTCGGGGCGCTGCTCCGTTCGGCCGAGGCGGCCGGCGTCGACGGGGTGATCTTTCCGGAGCGCGGCGCGGCGCCCCTCTCTGCCGCGGCGGTCAAGGCCAGCGCGGGGGCGAGCGAGCACCTGCTCCTCGCTCGGGTCGAGAGCCTGGGCGAGGTGATCCGCGCCCTCCAGTCGCGCGGGCTGCGCCTGGTTGCGGCCGACCAGGACGCGCCGTCGGAAGCCTGGACCGCCGATCTGACGGGACCGATGGCGATCGTCGTCGGCTCCGAGGGGAGCGGCATTTCGGGTGCGACGCGACGGCGCTGCGACCTTCTCGTCCGCTTCCCGATGGCCGGGCGCGTCGCCTCGCTCAACGCCGCCACCGCCGGCGCGCTCCTCCTCTTCGAGGTCGTGCGGCAACGGTCCGGCTAAGCCCTTGCCAGACCGATCCCGTGCGGCGTTCACTATGCGTCGGCGGGGGATCTGGACCGTGGAGGACTCAAGATGCCGTTCTACCTGACCCGCTTCAGCTACACGCCGGAGACGTGGGCCCGCATGGTGGAGAACCCGGAGGACCGCCGAGAGGCCGCTCGCGCGTACATCGAATCTGTCGGTGGCAAGCTCCACGGATTCTGGTACGCGTTCGGCGAGCACGACGGCTGGAACCTCTGGGAGGCTCCCGACAACGTCTCGATGGCGGCGGTCGCGATCGCGATCGGAGGCGGCGGCGCGCTTCGATCGATCGAGACCACCGTGCTGCTCACCGTCGACGAGACGCTTCAGGCCCTGGAGCGCGCGCGCGGCGTCCGGTACCGACCGCCCGGAGCCTGATCGTGGGGCGGACGGGCGCGCTCTTGGTAGACTCGGAGGCCGGGCCGACGTAGCTCAACGGCAGAGCAGCGGTTTTGTAAACCGCCGGTTGTGGGTTCGATTCCCTCCGTCGGCTCCATCCTTCCGAGGAGATCGCTGCCCATGACCGAGCTGCCCGCCGGCTTCACGGAGCGCCCCGTCCGGCCCGACGAGGACCTGGCGGCGGTGGTCGAGCTCGCCAACGCGGCCGCTATCGACGAGTACGGCGTGCCCGACGTGGACGAGCGGCTCATGCGCGAGGCGTACGAGATCCCCTCGTTCAAGGTGGAGCGTGACAGCCTGCTGGTCCTCGATCCGGCCGGGAATGCCGCCGCGGTGGGCGAGTACTACGACACCGAGCAGGAGCACGTGGCGCCCTTCTTCTTCGTCCGCGTCCGGCCGGATGTGCTCGACTCGGGGGTGCCCGATCGCGTGCTGGCCTGGGGCGCGGAACGAGCTCACCAGAACGTGCCGCTCGCCGAGCCGGGCACGCGGGTCGCGATGCACGCCGGGGTGGCCTCGGTGAACGAGGGCATGATCGCCGCACTCGAGCGCAACGGCTGGCTCCTCGAGCGCCTGAGCCTGACGATGGAGATCGACCTGCACGATCGCGAGGTGCCCGAGCCGATGTGGCCGGAAGGCATCACGGTGCGGACCGCCGACCTGCAGCGCGACGCGCGCGCCATCCACGCCACCGAGATAGACGCCTTCAGCGACCACTACGGTTTCCTGGCGTCCAGCTTCGAGGACTGGTGGCACTTCCGCACCCGGTTCTTCGTGCCGGAGCCGGACCTCTGGTTCCTGGCCATGGACGGGGAGGAGATCGCCGGCATGGCGCTCTGCTCGTCGCGGCGGATCGGCCAGCCGGACCTCGGCTGGATCAGCACGCTTGGCGTCCGTCGCTCGTGGCGGCGGCGCGGGCTTGGGTTGGCCATCCTGCAGCACTGCTTCCGCGAGCTCCAGAAGCGCGGCAAGCCGCGGGCCGGATTGGGCGTCGACGCCCAGAGCCTGACCGGCGCCACGCGCCTCTACGAGCGGGCCGGCATGCGGGTGGTGCGCGAGTCGCGGGAGTACGAGCTCCTCATCCGCGACGGTCGCGACCTGCGAACCCTCGCCCTCGCTTGAGCCACACTCGGGCCTTCGGTATACTCCGGCACCGGTCGGCGGCGCCGAGCCGATCGGTCCTCGCGGGCAGGTTGAGCAGGTGGTGAGCTCCGCTGACTGTAGATCAGCCGTCTTCGACTGTGGGGGTTCGATTCCCTCCCTGCCCACCAACTCCATCGGTCTCCCAAGGCATCCTCAAATCCAATACATAGATTTCCCCAGATAAACCGATGGTTGCCCAGAGTCTCGCGGTTCCTGCAGAATCACGGCACGCGCCCACGTAGCTCAGCTGGCAGAGCACTTCCTTGGTAAGGAAGAGGTCTCCGGTTCGAACCCGGACGTGGGCTCCACCCCGCGCTGATTGGAGGCCGTGGATCGCGAAGTGGATCCCAACGTCGTCTTTCCCTTCCTCTCCTCGCTCCTGTCGTTCGCCTTCGCCATCCTGGTCGGCGACCAGTGGCTCCGTCGCCGACAGCCGTACCAGCTTGTCTGGACGGTGGGGCTGGTCTGGTACGGCATCAGCGCCGGCACCGAGTTCATCGGTGGGGGGTGGGGTTGGAACGAGGCGCTCTACCGCGGCTGGTACCTGATCGGCGCCTTCGGGGTCGCCGCCTACCTGGGACTGGGCACCGTCTTCCTGCTGCGCAACACCAGGTTCGGATACTTCGTCGCCTTCTCGATCTTCGCCGGCGGCCTGTTCAGTATCCTGTCCGCGCTGGCCCGCTCCCGCGAGGGCGACCCGGCCGCGGCCACGACGGTGATCGCCGTGGTCGCCTTCTCGACCGTGGCCGCCCTGGCGGTGGCGCTCGCCACCCGACGAAGGCGCGACCTGGCCGCCCCGGTGACCGCGGCGGTTCTGGTCCTCGCCTCGGTAGTGGCCGCGGTCCTGACCCTCACCGTTCCGGTGGCGTCGCCCGGCTACTTCCTTGACCCGGCAACCGGCGTCCCGACCGGCGAGGCCTTCCCCTCCGACCTGCGCGTTCTGACGCCGCCCTTCAACATTGCCGGCGCCTTCGCCCTGGTCTTCGGGGCGATCTACTCCGCCTACATCTTCATGCCCAAGCGGCGGGTCCTGCGCGTGGATGGCGGGCCGCCGGTGGTGGGCGCCATCGGTCGTGGGGTTGCCGTGGTGGTCAACTTCTTCGCCTCCATCCCGGGTGCGGTGCGCGCGTCGCGCGCGGGACGTTTGAATTCGCGCGTGCCGGCGACGCTGCTGATCGCGCTGGGTGGATTCATCCCGGGCTGGACGAGCGGGCTGAATCGATTCGGCGTGACATGGTCCTTCTTCCTGGGCGAGTTCGTGGGCGTGCTGCTCATCTTCGTGGGGTTCCTGGTGAGCATCGAGGTCTTCAGCGACATCCGGTTGCCGTTCACCCGAATCGTGCTGGCGCGGCGTGCGTCGCCGGCCGTATCACGTGAGCCGCTGGAGGCGGAGTCGCAGCAGTAGCCGCGCGTATCCCCGCTGTTGCCACCAGGAGTGGCATTCTGACCGTCGAACCGCCGAAGATGGCGTGAGCCGGCCGGTTCCTCCGTCGTTCGGCCACCAGGAGTGGCGGAATGACCGCCGAACCGCTTCCGGGGCGGGTTCACCCCTCGCTCGATCGTCGTAATGCCACCAGGAGTGGCATCGGTCGTGGCTGGCGTCGGTCGTCACTGGTCGTCGGCTCGTTGACAGTCAAGGGCGCCACGCATAGAATCACCGGGCTTTCCCCCGGTGTCCGGACCCTTGTTTGGCGTGGGCGGCTTCG
>DASWIE010000084.1:0-7196 GCA_036397815.1 Candidatus Limnocylindria bacterium | reverse complement strand
CGGCGATCGACTCGAGCCGCACCGCATCGGCGTGCTCATACAGGAAACGGCGGGCGATGCTGAATGCCCAATCCGTCCGGGCGTGGTTCATGAGCGCGGCGTGGCGGTATCCCTCGGGTGGCCGCCCGAAGGCGATCCGGTCTGCGTCGTCGCCGGTCAGCCCGGCGAGGAGCTCGTACAGCGCCTTGGCATGGCCGATCTCGTCCTGGCTGACCGAGCTCATCGCCACGTCCTCCTCCAGGATCGGCGCGATGCCGGTCCACTCGGAGTCCCAGAAGCCGAGTACGAACTCGTCGTCGGCCAGCGCCAGCAATAGCTCGGCCAGCGCCTGGCGGATGGTCGGGTCCAGAGCGTCGCTCACTCCGCTGCCTCTGCGCCCTTGGACGTGGCGGCCGCGGGGGTCCCGGCGCGGGCCTTGGCCGCCTCGAGCTTGTGCTTGATCAGGTAGCCGCCGGGGCGCTTGAACGATCGGTCGAACGGCGGCTTCAGCAGATCGGGGTCGTCCAGCTCCACGATCGCGTCGCGCGGCACGACCCAGAGCCGGTGGCTCTCCTGCCGCCGGCCGTAGAACTCGCGGGCATAGTGCGTGGCCAGATCCTCGTCAGGGGCGCGGACGCTGCCGCCGTGGATCATCGGGTCGCCCTCCGCCTCCTGACGGAAGACCTCCCACACCCGATCCTGCGGCTCCGCTTCATCGGTCATGCCCGAAGCGTACCGCGCCCACCCTTGATACGCACTCCTGGAGGCAATTGCGGGTCGACGCCGCTGCCGCAATTGTCAGATGCGTCGTGGGATTCGCGTTCCCAGTGTTGTGGTGCCAAATCGCCGTCAAAAGACAACCTGACTGACCTTAGACAGGTTCTGGCGCCGATTTGTGCTGCCGCTGGGACCTCGCGACGCTCAGGCGAGATGTCACTACGGCGCTGACACCCGGCGATATCGCGTCTAACGCCAACCACGTTGCCACATGGCAACGTCGCGCGAGCAAGCGCGCGTCAGGCGGCTGCGGTCCTCGGGGCTCCCAGGATTGCGTCGCGGACCCACTGCGTGGCGTCGCGAGCGTCGCGGCGGAACTGCAGGCGCTCCTGCGACTTCGGGCCGTGGCCGGTGACAACCGAGCGCAGCTCGTCCCAGTCCGGCTCGGTGTAGTGCCAGCGGCCCTCGGCCTCGTCATGGCGCAGCGCCACATCAGGAACGGTCAGGCCCAGCTCCCAGATGCGCGGCACGTAGATGGAGAGGAACTCCTGGCGCAGCTGCTCGTTGTTCTTGCCCTTGATCCGCCAGTGCAGGTCCTTGTCCTTGGCCGGGTCGGTGGGCGGGCCGTGCATCTGCATCAGCGGGCCCCACCATCGGTCCAGGGAATCCTGGACGAGCGCTCGTTGCGCATCGGTCCCATTCATCATGGTCAGGACCACGTCGCGGCCATGCATGATGTGGACCGATTCCTCCCAGCAGATCTTCTTCATGGTGCGCGCGTATGGCGCGTAGGAGGAATCCCGCAGGGCCTGCTGCGAGACGATCGCCGCGGCGTCGACCAGCCAGGCGATGATCCCCACGTCGGCCCACGACGCCGTGGGGTAGTGGAAGACGTTATGGAATTTCGTCTTGCCGGCCAGCAGGTCGGCGAGCATCTGCTCCCGCGGCTTGCCCAGGTCCTCCGCCACGCGGTAGAGCAGCTGGGCGTGGCCGACCTCGTCCTGCACCTTGCTGGTGAGCGCCAGCTTGCGGCGGAGAGTGGGTGCCCGCAGGATCCACTCGCGCTCCGGCAGCACGCCCATCAGCTCGGAGTTGGCGTGCATCTCCACGAACTTCAGGACAGCGGCGCGGTAGTCGTCCGGCATCCAGTCGTCGGCCTCGACCTTGCCCCCGCCGCCAACGTGCGCGTAGAAAGCCTCGGCCGGATCGATCTCGGTCACGGTCACAGGGTACCGCATGACCGATGCCGGCGCGCCACTGCCACTCGGCGCCGTGTCGCCCATTTGACGCTTGACACCACGTCGCGTGGTGCCGTAGCCTCACCCCATGCAGTCCGCCTCGCGCACCGTCTCGGAGCTCACCCGGCTGGGCCTCACCACTTACGAGGCCAAGGCCTACGTGGCGCTGCTGGGCCGCGACTCGTTCACCGCCGCGCAGGTCTCTCGGCAGGCCGACCTTCCCCGCCAGCGCATCTACGACGTGCTCGGCAGCCTGGTCGAGAAAGGCCTCGCCTCCAGCCGCCCCGGAACCGTGGTCAAGTACTCCGCCGTCTCGCCAGACCTGGCGATCGAGCGTCTGGTGACCGCCCACCGCCACGAGCTGGCCGACCTGGAACGCTCGGCCGAGGCGATCATCGCCGAGTTGGGGCCCAGCTATCGGTCCGGCCTGGAGAAGACGGATCCCCTCGAGTACATCGAGGTGCTGCGCGACAGCGGCGCCATCAACGAGCGATTCGCCGAGCTCCAGGCATCGGTCAAGCGCGAGATCCTGGTCTTCACCAAGCCGCCGTACGCCACCCCGCCGCAGGAGAACATCGAGGGGCTGGAGGTAACGCGCACCCACACCGCGCGCAGCGTGTACGAGATGAGCGCCTTCGACGATCCCGAGGTGATCGACGGCATCCGGCGCTTCATCGCCGCCGGCGAGGAGGCACGCTTCGTGCAGGAACTGCCGCTCAAGCTGGTGATCATCGACGAGACGATCGTGATGTTCGGGATGCAGGATCCGGTAGGCCACGGGCGCGACCTGACGATCATGGTGGTCGAGCACCCGTCGCTGGCGAGCGTGCTGAAGACCTCATTCGACGCAACCTGGGAGCGGGGGCTCACCATCGACGAGGCCGAAAAGCGCCTCACCGCTGGGCAACGTCAATCCGCCTGATCGACCGATGAAGCGGACGCCGGCTCGCCTGACTCCCCTCCTGGCGGTGCTGGCTCTGGTGGCAGGGCTCCTGCCGGCTCCGGTGGCCGCCTCACCGGCGGCGCTCGCGTCTGAGACCCCACCGGCTGAGGCGGCATTCGCGGACGCGGCAGGCAAGCTGCGAGGCGACCTCGCCGCTCTCGTCGCCGGCGAGTCCGTCCTGGATCCGCGCATCGCGGAACTGGTGAGTGGATATCAGGACGGCGAGATTCCTTATTTCGTCTACCTCACCGAGCCGAATGATGCGGCGCACCGAGCGGTACTCGTGGGCCTCGGCGCGCGGGTGCTGCGCACCTACCGCAGTGTGCCGGTCTTTGCAATGGCCTCCAGCCCGACGAGTGTGCTTCGGGTCGCCGCGCAGCCGTGGGTGGCCTGGCTGGCTCCAATCGAGCTGGTAGTGGCACTTGACGAGCCCGTCGTCGACCAGTCGCGGGCCACAACGGCCGATGTCGGCGCGCCGCCGCAGTGGGCTGCCGGAGTGACCGGGACGAGCGTGCGGATCGCCGTGCTCGATACCGGCGTGGATCGCGTGCATCCCGACCTCGACGATTTGGATTTCGGTAACTGGAGCAGCCTCCTGAACGCACCTAAGGTGGTGGAGGCGCGAGACTTCAACGGCGGCGGCTGCGCCCCGTTCGTCGCCGATGGACATGGCCACGGCACCCACGTGGCAGGGATCGCCACCGGCACGGGCGAGGGCACTCCGTCGGCCGACGACAACGGCCGATATGCCGGGATCGCGCCGGGGGCCGAGCTGGCGGTTGGCAAGGTCCTGACCGATGTCGGGGCCGGCATCAACTCGGACCTGATCGCGGCGATGGAGTGGGCGGCGATGCCCGATGACCCCGCCGACCTCACCAGCTGCTCGATCGGCGCCGACATCGTGAACCTGAGCCTCGGCTCCGAAGCGCGGCCGGCGCGACTCAACTCGGACAGCGACGTCGACATGGTCAGCCTGTTCCTCAACCGGTTGGCGGTGCAATACGGGACGCTGTTCGTGGTGGCGGCCGGCAACAGCGGGCCATACATCGGTTCGGTGCTCGAGGCGCCCGGCTCGGCGGCCCAGGCCCTGTCGGTCGCGGCCGCGGCCAAGGACTGGGACGTCAACCACGACGACACGCTCTCGGGCGACACCTGCGCCGGCTGGCAGCATCCGCCCGCGACGAACGAGGACGACGATTGCAGCGGCGGGGTTGGGACGCAGCCACCGTCCGTATCGTCGTTCTCGTCGCGCGGCCCATCTGGCGACGTCTGGTTGCGACCCGACCTCGCGGCGCCGGGCTACAACATCGTCTCGGCGCAGTCCACCACCGGCGCGGCGCTGCTGCAGAACGACCTCAGCCCCAACACGCGCACTGATCCGCTCTACGCAACCGCCACCGGGACGTCCATGGCGGCGCCGGCAACCGCGGGCAGCGCCGCACTGCTGCTGGACGCCTATCGCCAGCGTTACGGCATGGACCCGACCGGCGCCTCCGGCGTTATGGGGCTGAGCGCACCCGCCTACGCACTGCTGCGCGCCGCGCTCATGAACTCGGCGGGCGGGGACCTGTACGAGTCGCGCTGGATCCTGAGCACGGACGACACGACCAGGTTCGACTGCCCCGATCCTGATCCCCTCTTCGGGCTATGCGCCATCGCCGAGCTGCTGGCCGACACCGCGATAGGATCGTTGACGCTCTACCACGTGCGTAATCGCGCGACCGATCCCTACGTCGGCCCGCTGGCCGAGGGCGCCGGCAAGCTCCAGGTCGGGCGCGCCATCGCCGCGCTGCGCGACGGGCTGGTCGTCTACAGCGCGGCCTCGGGGAGCGGTCCGACAGCAGGGACCGGCCACCGCGACCTCCAAGGTAGCTGGCAAGTTGGGGCCGTGACCGCCGGCAGCACCGTCACCCAGCGCTTTGTGCTCCACGCGGCGCCGACGGCGGGAGCACAGAAGGCCACCTTTGCCTTCGACCCGAGCCACCCCTCCGATGGCAGCCGCGCCATCCCGATGGGCGGCGTGTCCGGAGCCTGGTCGGTCACCCTTCCCGGCAAGACCACGGTCCTGCCTGGGGGCAACGCGACGGTCAACTTCAGCCTGACCATCCCGGCGGGTACGCCGGCCGGGACCTACACCGGGATCGTCCGCATCACGACCACCGCCGGCCAGGCGATCCGGGTGCCGGTCTTCGCCTCGGTCGCGCTGCACGATCCGGACGCTGCCGAGGGCAACGCGCCCGGTCCGCAGGCCCGCGTGGCATCGGGGCTGGACGTCTTCGCCAAGGACGACACCATCTGGCCGTCGGCGGCCGGCGCGGCGCCGACCGGGTCGAACGCCGACTGGCTCGTCTTCCCGGTGGAGCTGGCCGCCGGCTTGACCGAGGCACGCTTCAGCGTTTTTGACGCCGCAGTCGGCAACGAGACGTACGACCTGTACCTGTACGACAGCCGGCTCGACTTGATCAGCAGCACGCACCCGTTCTTACCCTTGGGCGACACGACCGACCACAACGCCAACGCCGCGCGCGGTCCGTCGACGGCTGCCAGCCCGCAGGTCCTGTCCATTGCCACGCCGGCCTCTGGCCGCCATTACGTGGTCGTCAGCCGCGCGCGTATTGGCGGCACCACGTCGGGCGACTTCGGGGCGTTCGTCATGACCCTGGACGAGATCGGTGTCGCCAGCGCGGACCTGGTGGTGAGCGACATCACCACCCTGCAGAACACGGGGAATGGCGGCGCGAACGGCCAGCCTAAGGCCGGCGACAAGGTGATCGTGCGGGCCACGGTCACGAACGAGGGCAGCGCGGCGGCGGGAGCCAGCGAAACGACGTTCGAGCTCGACGGCACTGAGATGACCGGCAGCCCGGTGGCGACCGGTGCCATCCAGCCGGGCGGCTCGGTGCCCGTCGAGCTGATCTGGGACACCCGCGGGCTGAACGGCGACCACACCATCACCGTCACCGCCGACAGCGGCGAGGTGGTGACCGAGTCGAACGAGGACAACACCTCGACCCTGACCGTCAGCGTCAGGGGCAACAAGGTCAGCAACGGCGACTTCACCGAACCCAACGCGGTCGGCGACGGGCCGGAGGCCTGGTCCGGCTCGAGCACCGGTGCCGGCAGCACCAGCTACGCGAGCTCGGCTGGCGCCGAGGGCAGCCAGGCGGCGACCATCACCGGCACCGGCGGCAGCGTCGCCCTGGCCGGCATGCCGACCTGGAGCAGCGACCCGATCGCGGTCACGCCGGGGCAGGTGCTCAGCCTGCGGGCCAGCGTGTCGAGCAGCGGCCTGTCCTCGGCGCCGGCGGTGGGCCTGGCCTACCTCGGCCCGGCCGGCGAGCTGCTGAACACGGTGCGCCTGCTCGAGGTGCCGCTCAGCACTTCGGGCTTCACCACCCTCGAGAAGCTGGTGACCCAGCCGCCCGGCGTTACCCAGCTGCGGGTCGTGCTGCTGGGCTTCTCCCCCGGAGACCTGCACACCGCCGGCAGCGTCACCTTCGACGACATCGGCCTCTACGAGGAGTAGTCCAGAAGGGCGGCGGCGAGACGGGGAACCGCGCCGCCGCCCCAGCTCAGCGGGGCAGCAGCTCCAGCGTCGTCGGCAGCACCTGCGGCTCGAGCATGGACGGCGTCGACCTCGATCGCGCGTACTTGCGCTGGACGGCCCCGCTGTAGCCCTCGACGCGATCCGGGTCGCTGGCCGGCACGGCGCGCACGTCCAGGGCGCGGCCACCAGCATGCAGCCGGCAGTCAGGCTGCGCCTGCACCTCCCGGTACCAGCGCGTGTGGGGACCCTTCCACGTCCGGATCAGGACCCGATCGGCCGCATCGACCACGATCCAGATCACGGCCCGATGGACCGGCGCCTCGGGCGCCGCCCGCGTCTCGATCTCAACCTCTTCGCTGTCGCGCAGGAGCTCGAGGTCGGATGGGCTGAATCGGTCAGTCATGGGGTGCCCTCCTGAGTGGCCGGTGCCAGGCCTCATGCGCCTGGGCCGACGTCTTCGCCACCTGAAGCCGGCGCTCGTCGATCCGGTTGACCTCCGGGCGCGGCACGTACAGGTCCGTCGGCAGCAGCCCGCGAGTGCGCACCAGCAGGTAGTCGGCGTAGACCGCGTCCACGCGCCCGATGGTACGGCCGCGCGCGTCGACCAGCCGGTCCCCAACGTTCGCCTCGATCACGAAGCAACGGTACCGGACTCCCCCACTGCCACGCGCAGGGCCGAAGGCAGCACGGTCACCTCCAGCGGGATGTTTCCGAACGGCTCGCCGTCCAGGTGCACCAGTGCATCGGTGTCGCCTTCGAAGCGGACCGATGC
>DASWIE010000083.1:0-95976 GCA_036397815.1 Candidatus Limnocylindria bacterium | reverse complement strand
GGGTCTTCCCAACCGATGTTCGAGGCGGACGATCAACGCTCGCGCAAGGGCCGATCAAGGCTCGTGTACACGGCGGCCACAGCCGGCCGTCGGCGGTCGCGGCAGGCCACGCCGCGGCGATTGCACCGAGCGGCCGCGCTTTCGTGTAGATCCAGAGATCCGCGACTTGGGCGCTGGATCAGGCGCCCTCGGCCAGGAGGCCGATGCGTGCCCCTCGATCGGGAGTTAGCCTCCAGCCTTCCGACGAAGGGTATGTTTGCTAGTACGGCCCCGGCACCTGCCGGGGACGCTCAGGCGTTCGCGGAGGCCGTGTCTCGGATCCGCTCCAAGCCGTCGAGGATCAGATCGAGCCCGAAGGCGAACGAGCCCTCATCGTCCGGGCTGCGCTCCTTGAGATGCTGCTGGGCGTGCTCCGCCAGGTGTGGGTACGCGTCGATGTCGAGCTCCTGGAGAAAGGTCGTCACCAAGTCCCCGAGGTTTGCCAGCCCGGTCATAATCCCGACCTCCCACAGCGCAAACCCCATGATGTGGCTGTCCAGGGCGTGATAGGCGTGATCGGTCTCCTCCGCCGAGAACCCACCATGCCGAAGGCTCCCGAGGAGCGAATTCATGTAACGCACGCGGGCCTGGCTCATCGTCGGGCCCGAGAGTACGAGGTTTGCCGCCCAGGGGTGCCGCAGGAGAACGTCGTAGGCCGATAAGGCGGTCTTCCGGATGGCCGGCTTCCAGGCGGCGTCCGGTGCGGGCAGCTCGATCTCGCCCACGACGAGGTCAACGATCCCGCCGAGGATCTCGTCCTTGTTGGCCACGTAGTAGTAGAGCGTCATCGCCTCAACCCCGAGCTCCTGGGCGAGCCTGCGCATGGTGAGCGACTCGATTCCCCCCTCGTCGGCGAGCGCAATGGCGGCCTCGAGCACTCGCTCCCGGCTCAAGGGGAGTCGCGGTTGTACGACGGAGTCAGCCTGCGAAGCCATCGGTCTCCTCTGGGTCTTGACAATCTTACGGCGTAAGACGTATCGTTGTGGGCCTATCTTACGACGTACGAGAAACCGATGAAAGCAATCGTCAGCACCCAGTACGGCTCACCGGACGTCATGAAGCTCGGGGAGGTCGACAAGCCGGAGGTCGCCGATGACGCCGTGCTCGTGCGCGTGCGCGCGACGTCCGTCAACCCGCATGACTGGCACTCGCTGCGAGGCGAGCCGTACATCATGCGCATGGGCGAGGGGCTGCGCCGGCCCAAGCGGACCGTCCTCGGCATCGATGCGGCCGGAGTCGTCGATGCGGTTGGCAAGGACGTGACCGAGCTTCATCCCGGCGATGAAGTGTTCGGTGTGCGCTCAGGAGCCTTTGCCGAGTACGTGAGTGGTCACAACTTCGTGCCGAAGCCGGTCGGCCTTACCTTCGAGCAGGCAGCGGCCGTACCCGTCGCGGGACTGACCGCCCTGCAAGGGGTGCGCGACAAGGGTGGGGTCCAGCCAGGACAGCGAGTGCTGATCTACGGCGCAGGGGGAGGCGTCGGGAGCTTCGCGGTGCAGATCGCGAAGGCCCTGGGCGCGAACGTGACCGGCGTGACCAGCACAGGAAACGTGGAGATGATCCGGTCGCTCGGCGCGGATGAGGTCATCGACTACACCAGGGAAGACTTCACGCGACGCGGGCAACCCTATGACGTGATCCTCGATATCGGGGCCAAGCGTCCGCTGCTGAAGCTTCGGCGCGGCCTGGCACCTGACGGGACGCTCGTGCTGGTCGGCGGCTCGCGCGGGAATTGGATCGGGCCCATTGCTCGTGCCCTCGGGGCCCTCGTGATGTCACGCTTCGCGAACCAGACGCTGCGCCCGTTCATGTCTGACGTCAACACGGACGACCTGCTGACCCTGAAGGAGCTCATCGAGACCGGCAAGGTCAGGCCGGTCATCGACCGGACCTACCCGTTGAGTGAGACCGCCGAGGCCGTGCGCTATCTCGAAACGGGACAGGCTCGAGGCAAGGTCGTCATCACCGTGTGAGGCACGGAACGCGCTAGCCTCCTAGAGCCCGGCAAACAGCTTCGAATCCTGCCGGGACGCCACCGCTTCAGCCCCCGAAGGGCTCGAAACCATCGGCGACATGTGGCCACGGTCGGACGGCCTCCACGGCGGCTGCCAAGGTCAGGAGCAGATCCTCGCGGTAGCGCGGGGCGACGAGCTGGAGCCCGAATGGCGGCCCGTCCGGGTGGCGCCCGGTGGGAAGGCTGATCGCGGGATGGCCCGAGAGATTAATCGGGCCGGTATTCAGGACATCGAGCGGCAGGCCCGGGGCCTCGGACTCGCGGCCTGGAACCACACCTTCCGGCGTCCAACCCGGCACCGTCAGCGTGGGCGTTATCAGGACCACGTCCTCACCGAGCAGGTCGTCCAGTTCGCGAACGTAGTCGAAACGCCGCCGGCGTGCCGCGACGTATGCGTCGGTCCCGATCTCGAGGGCAGCGGTCATCCACCGAGCGAATCCGGCCTCGAACACGCCCTCGGCGAGAGCGCGCTCGACGGTCGAGCGGCCGAGCTCGTGCGCAGTCTCCGCGGCGGCGATCGTGAACCAGTCTGCATCCGCATCGCCGCTTCGGAAGATGCCGGCGGGCAACCATTCGACGGCCAGCCCGAAGTCGGACTCGAGGATGGAGATGGCGTCTTTGAAGAGTCGCACCACGGTTGGTGCCAGTGGTGGTCCTTGCACCAGTCGCTCGGTGGCAAATAGGTGCGCGGGTGCGACGTGACGCCGACCTGGGTCTGACCATCGTCTGAGCTGGGCGGTGGGATCGCCGGGTGTCGGGCCGGACTCCAGCGCCAGGAGGAGCCTGACGTCCGCGACGCTTGCAGCGAGCGGTCCATCGGTCGAAAGATCCATCCAGGTAGGGATGGGATCCCGAGGGATAACACCGTGCGTCGGCTTCATTCCGACCAGCCCGCACAGCGCAGCCGGAATGCGGATCGATCCTCCGCCGTCCGTGGCCGTCGCCAGCGGGGCGGCGCCCGCCGCCAACGAGGCCGCCGATCCTCCGCTGGACCCTCCCGGAGACCACGCTCGATTCCACGGATTGAGCGTGGCCCCGAAGACGCGATTTGCCGTGTATCCCTCGAACGCGTACTCCGGGACGTTGGTCTTGCCCACGACGATTGCGCCAGCCCCACGGAGGCGGCGCGGTACGAGGCCGTCGTGGGTGGCCGGAGCGGAGTCGGCCCGGAGGGCTGAACCGAACGTTGTCCGGAGCCCGGTTACATCCTCGATATCCTTTACGAGCAGGGGTAGGCCATGAAGCGGTCCGCTGACATCACCCCGGCGGACCGAAGCATCGGCGGCACGCGCCTCCTCCATCGCCGTCTCGGCCCGGAGGAGCACCACGGCATTCAGGTCGCGCGTTTCAGCGATCCTGGACAGGGCTCGCTCAATGAGCTCGGCTGCGCTTGTATCGCGGGTCCGAACCAGGCTGGCGAGCCGCTCGAGCTCTCCGGCCGGCGATGAGCGCGCAGCCTCAACCGTGCGGCTTGGCGTCATGGCTGGCCGTGCGGGATCTCCTCAGGCTGTTCGTACCATGCGATCCGATCGCCCACTTGTGCTCGCAACCTCCACCGCATGGATTTGGGCGCGGCATCGATCGCCGTCCGCAGTTCCACCAACTGCGCCGCGGGGTCGAATTGCGCAGGCCGACGGAAGTCGAGATCGTTTGGCCTGAGCTCTTGTGACACGAAGGCGTTGAGTTGGTCGAGGTTGCCGGTCGTCGTTCGCCACCAGCCCCAGTCGCTCGACGTCAGGTCCGTGATACGGCGCAGTGAGATCGCGGAGCAGGCAGCATCGTCTCCAGACAGCGGGTACTCGGCAAGAAGCGCGAGCACGTCGAGCATGTCCTTGCGATTGATCGTGACGATCTGCAGCTTGGTGAGCAGCAGGTCGGCAGGCGGCAGGGTTACATCGCAGATCGAGAGCCTGTCACCGAAGTCGAACCGATGGCACATCTCCAGCCGGTCGATGAGGATGTCCACGGGTCGGTTCCGTTCTGGATCGACGAAATAGAGCTGCTTGTGTCCGTACAGCGTGTTGTAATGCTGGTCGGGAACGTATCCCTCCGCGGACATCAGCGCGGCCAGCGAGCCGCCGTCCCGACCTCGCGTGGCGAGATCGATGTCGCGCCGCTCGCGTTCGACCGGGGCCTTCCAGTCGGGGCACAGGGCGTGAAAGGCGAGCCCGCCCATGAGCCTGACCTCGTGTCTGTCGCCTCGGGCGAGCTGAACGAGGCGCAGCGCCTCGACCAGTGGGTCCGCCTCTGTCCGAGATCGACCGGTGACCTGCCGATCGTCCGTCACGCTCGTCGTCGAACCCGCTCTCCGCCGGTCGCCATGCCGCCCAGGAGGTGCATGATCATGTAGCCGGCCAGGCGCAGCGAGATCATCGCCGGATGGTCATAGGCCGGAATGAGCTCCACGATGTCAACCACCGCCGGTTTGCGGGCGCCGATCAGTTCGCACGCACGCAGCATCTCGCGTGCGGTCAAGCCGCCGGGCTCGGGCGCATCGGTGCCGGGCATGGCCGAGGCGTCGACCACGTCGCTGTCCAGGCTGCAGTAGAACGTCTCGGTGCCGTCGGTCACGAGGTCGAGCGCCTCGCGGGCGACCTCCTCGATCCCTCGCTCCTCGATCTCGTTCATGCGGTACACCCGGATCCCGTGCTCGTCGACAAAGTCCCATTGCTCGGGCGGGTTGAGCGCCCCACGGGCTCCGACGATCGCCACGTTGCGGGGGTCGACGTTGGGTAGCTCGATCATCCGCGCGACATGAGACCAGTTCGTGAACCGTTCCCCCGCGAAGTTGGGCTGGCAGTCGATGTGCGCATCGAAATGGATGTAGCCGAGCTTGCCGCTGACGCGCCGCGACAGGGCTGCCCCGATCGGAATGGGGATGGAATGATCGCCCCCAATGCAGATCGGCATGGCGCCTGCGGCGAGGATCTGGTCAACGTACCGCTCGATGTACGACCGCGAACGCTCGGCGTCCGCGGGGATCATGGGGACGTCCCCCACGTCTGCGATGTGGAATTCGTCGAAGACGTTGACGTCGAAGTCGCCGAGGTACGGCAGGAACATCTCGCTCACGTAGCGCAGCGCGCGCGGAGCGTGGCTCGATCCGGATCGGTAGACCGTCGCCTGGTCGTACGGCACCCCCAGGAACGCGACCTTCGCCCCCATTTCCTGCAGGGTCTCCGTGCGGCACGGTATCCAGGGTGCACCCATGAATGAGGGAAGGTTCGACTGCGGGAGCCCCGGGCCTTCCCAGCCCTCCGGTCCCAGCGCATACGGCTTGCGGTCAGGCATGGGAGTCTCCTCACCAACCCCAGCGGATCGGCAGGTCCTCGGTGAGGATCTCGACGCTGCCGTTGCGGTTGACCACCACCATGTCCTCGAAGCCTGCGGCTTGCCCGTTGCGACCAACCTGGATCTCGATCGACCAGACGCTGCCCGCCATGACGGGCACACTCTCGTCCGGCGTGTTCCGGGCAAGCCAGGGATCGTCGAAGGCGTGCCCATCACCGTGGCCGAAGCACGGGAAGCTGGTGTTGAACGCGACTTCGTCGGTGAACCGGTTCGAAACGAGGAACTCCTTTCCCACGTCGAACAGCTCTCCCGCGGTGATGCCGGGCTTCATGGCACCGATGACGGCGCGGACGCACCCCGCCGCGCCCTCGATGATCTCCTCTTGCCAGTCCTCCGGCCGATCGCCGACCACGCGCGTCCGCACGATATCGTAGATGTAGCCGTTCACATAGCCATAGTTGTCGGGATGAACGATGTCGCCGGCCCGGTATGGCGTAGCGGCATCCCAGCTCGGCAGGCGCGCATACTGGAAGTGGCCGGAGCAGGCACCGGACGCGAGTGGCACGTCCCACTGGGCCACACCCGGGATCCGCGCCCCGAGGCTGAACGCGGAGGCCGCCAGGTCGCCGTCGTCGTTGCCGATCACGGCCTGCTCCATCATGGCGCGGGTGATCGCCGAGCCCACTTTGGCGGCGTAGCGAAGCATGTCGATCTCCGCGTCGGACTTCGCCATGCGAAGTCCCATGACCAGATCATCGGCATCGCGCAGGTCGGCCCCGGAGAGCTCATTCGCCAGGTATCGGTACGCCGAAGCCGGCATCGCCTCGAGACCCACGACCCCGACCTCGCCCTCTCCGAACCCGTGCCGCCGCGCGGAATCTGCCACCCCGCGATAGAGGTTGCGGTCGACGTGGACAGCATCGGCGCTGACGAGATCCGTTCGCCAGTCGGGGATGTCGACGCAGAGCTCGGACGCGCCGTCTGCGGTCAGGATCACGGCGGAGTGGCTGCGTCCGGTCCACAGCGGCGGCTTGTCATTGATCCACGGGAAGGGGCCGTAGTGATTAGTGAGGTAGAGCACATCCCCGAAGTTGTCATAGGTGGCGCCACCGCGGGACCACACGATGAGGCCGCGGTAGCCCAGCTCCCGGGCCAGGGCAGCGGCCTTTGCGCGGCGCTCGGGGAACTCGGCCGCGGGGATCTGCGGTTGATGCGCGACGTCAAACGGCAGGCCCATGGCTTCCTCCAGCTGTCGGTTTCCCTCTTCCAGAAGCGGCAGCCGCAAACTACTACACGATCTGTCGACCGGCAAGTCGCGCTTGACGTTTTCTGAATTCTTGGCTACGTTTCGAGACGGAACGTGTCATTGGAGCTCACCGCCTTCGTGCGAGTCGTGTACTCGGCCAAGCATCAGCTTCATGACCCCGATTTCGAGGTGACCGCCGGCCGCCGGGTGGGCGCCTTCGAGGTGGGTCAGCGCGTTGAGGCCATCCGCTCCGTGCTCGAAGCCGACGGGACGTTCAGCTTTGAGGCGCCCGTCGAGCACGGTCTCGAGCCGATCCTCGCGGTCCATGGCGAGGGCCTCGTGCGCTTCCTCGAGTCAGCCTGGCCGGTTTGGCGCACCCGCGGCATGGCGACCGAGGCCATCGTGCCCGACACCTTCCTGCACCCGAGCCTCCGTACCGGCATGGAGGCAGTGGTGGTCCCCGATTCGCCATGTGGCCAGTCCGGTTTCTACTGCTTCGACACGGCGACGCCAATCGTCGCGGGCACCTGGGAGGCAACCCGGACGGCCTGCGATGCCGCCCTCACCGCCGCCGAACTCGTGCTGGCTGGCGAGCGGGCTGCCTACGCGCTGGCGCGCCCGCCGGGCCATCACGCCGCCCGGGATATGTACGGCGGCTACTGCTACTTGAATCAGGCAGCCATCGCGGCCAACTGGATCACGGGGCGCGGCGGGACGCGGGTGGCGGTCCTCGACCTCGACTTCCACCATGGCAATGGAACGCAGCAGATCTTCTACGACCGGGGAGACGTGCTGTATGCGAGCATCCATGCGGACCCGACGAACACCTTCCCGTACTTCGCCGGGTACGCCTCGGAGACCGGGTCGGGCGACGGTCGTGATGCCACGTTCAACCAGCCCCTTCCCGCCGGCACCGATGACGCCGCCTATCTCGCCGCCGTGGACCGCGCGATCGAGCGCGTCGCCGAGTTCCGCGCGGGGATCGTCGTGGTCAGCCTCGGTCTCGACACGTATGGTCAGGACCCGATTGGCAATTTCGCGCTCACGACCCCTGTCTATCACGAAGCCGGGCGGCGCGTGGCCGAAGCCGGCCTACCGCTCGTCATTATCCAGGAGGGCGGGTATCACCTCCCGTCCCTGGGGCGAAATGCCTACGAGTGGCTGCTTGGGGCAGAGGGCCGCCCGGCGGCATTCGCGGCGGCCGCTCCCGCGGCGGTGACCTCGTGAGCGAAGGACGAGTCCTCGACGACCTCGACCCGATCGACCTGGCGATCGTCGAGCTCCTCCAGCAGCAGGGACGCACGCCAAACGCGCAGATCGCGCGGCTCATCGGCGTCTCGGAGCCGACGGTGCGCAAGCGCATCGACCGACTGGTCCAGGACGACATCATCAAGGTCGTGGCCGTCCTTAACCCTCGCAAGACCGGCTACGCGACTGACGTGCTGATCGGGGTCCGAACCGAGACGGGGAGGCTGCGGGCGGTGGGCGACGCCCTCGGGGAGCGCGACGATGTCGTCTACCTCGGCTACACGACCGGTCGCTACGACCTGCTCGTCGAGCTCCTGTTCCGCGATGATGAGCAGCTGTTCCGGTTCATCGAGGAGGACGTGCCGATGCTCGGCGGCATCGTCTCGACCGAGACCTTCCACGTCCTTCGAACCGGGAAGATCAACTACGACTGGAAGATGCCCGAGCCGTGGGATCGCGTCGAGGGGGACGGCAAAGCGGGGCGCTCGCGGGTCCGCGCCGATTCGACCCGAGAGCGACAAGCCACATCATCGGCTTCGAGCCGGTAGGAAGGAGAGAGCAGCATGGTCGATCGTATGGAGACACCCGCGGAGGCAGGGACGACTCGATTCTTCGCCCGTCAGGCGACTGGCCTGGTCCGGGAGGTCTCTTGGGTTGACGCGGCGATCTACAACCTGATCTGGTCATCGGTCCCGCTGGCGACTGCCTTCGTGCTCGCGTTCGGGACCGCGTTCTACCTCGGCGCCGACCTCTACCTCGCGACGGTCATCGCCTTCGCGCTGTGCCTGCCAACGGCGGTCCTGTACGCGATGTTGAGCGCCGCGGTCCCTCGGTCAGGTGGCGACTACACCTGGATCAGTCGTGCGATTCACCCGGCCATCGGTTTTGCCAGCAACCTGAGCTTCAGCTTCTGGGCGACGTTCTTCATCGGCATCTACGCTGTCTATCTTGGCTTCTATGGGATCGGGCCGACCCTCAGGGTCATCGCCGCCTACACCTCGAATCCCGACCTGCTGAGCCTCTCTGACTTCTTCTTCACCTCCACCGGGGTCCTGGTCAGCGGCGCGATCATCGTGCTCGTGTCCGCAGCCATGCTTTCCTTCGGCCGCGGGCTCCGCGGGTTCATGAGCTTCCAGCGCTGGGCGTTTGTGATCTGGGGGCTCGGGGCGGTTGCCCTGCCCATCGTCATCCTGCTCGCCACCTCGCCAGGCGCCTTCGAGAGCAACTTCGACACGTATACCCAGGCGCTGGGATCGCCGGCGGGCGCCTTCGATGCGATGGTCGCGGACAGCGCCTACGCCCCGGCGGCGGTTACGCTTGGCGCGACGGTGCTGGCGGTGACGCTGCCGTACTACACGCTGGGCTTCATCTTCCAGTCAGCCTATTTCGGCGGCGAGATCAAGGCCGGCCGGCGCAGCACCCTCCTGTCGATTCCGGGAGCCCAGGTGGTCGCGGCGCTGGCCATCCTGCTGTCGATCCTTGCCTTCCTGCCCACCGTTGGTGGAGGGCTGCTGGCAGCGACGGGCAACCAACTGTTCGCCGTCTCGGACTACAGCCAGTACGGATTCACCTTTGCGCCTCTCTACACTGAGCTGGCGGCGATCGCCTCCGGAAACGTCGTTGTTGGGACGATCATCACCTTCGGCATGCTGCTGCTGTTCATCGTCTTCGTGCCGCAGACGATGATCCTGATCTCGCGCAACCTGTTCGCCTGGTCGTTCGACAGGCTCGCGCCAACGTGGACGTCCGAGGTCAACGCACGGACCCACTCGCCCGTCAACGCGATGATCGTCATTGCCGTCGTCAGCCTCATCAGCGTGGCGATCGTCGGCTTCAACCAGAACCTGACGTTCATCGTCGGCCTGCTCGGATTGACCTGGACGTACGTGGCGGTGGCTGTCGCCGGGATCATGTTCCCGACACGCCAGCCAGAAACGTTCGAGGCGTCGCCGTACAACCAGAGGTGGGGAGGCGTGCCGGTGATGCGGATCGTCGGCGTGCTCGCCCTCATCGGCATGCTCGGCATCGTCGGGGTCCTGCTCAGCGACGTGAACTCGGGGACGAGCCTGGCAGGCAACCCCGAACGAGTCGCACTCGGCGTGGCCGTATGGGTCGTGGGAGTGGTGCTCTACTTCGTGATTCGCGCGGTACAGGCGTCCCGCGGGGTGAATGTCGATCTGGCGTACCGGGAGATCCCGCCCGAATGACCTTGGCCATAACGTAAGCATGCCTTTCTGGCGTCGTCCGAAGTCCAAGCCCTATCGGATCTTCTTCGTCGCCGACCTTCATGGCTCGGAGAAGTGCTTTCGCAAGTTCATCAACGCCGGCACCCATTACGGGGTTGACGCGCTGATCCTCGGCGGGGACGTCACCGGGAAGGCGCTCGTGCCCGTCGTGCGGCGACAGGACGGATCCTACGAGGCTCGCCTGCTGGGGCGGACCGAGGTCATGCGCGATGAGAAGGAGGTCGAGCGCATCGAGAGCCAGATCAGGTTCAACGGGTTCTACCCGTTTCGCTCGGATCCCGACGAGATTGCGGCGCTCGAACGAGACCCCACGCTTCGGGCAACGCACTTCCAGGAGGTGATCTCGCACGATATCCGTCGCTGGATCGAGCTGGCCGACGAACGGTTGGCCCATACCGGGATCGAGTGCCTCGTGATCCCGGGGAACGATGACGAGCCGTTCGTGGGCGAGCTCCTCGCGACGGGCCATAACCTTCGCAACCCAGAGGGCGAGGTGATCGAGCTGGGCCCCTATCAGGTGCTGAGCTACGGATGGTCGAATATCACGCCCTGGCGTAGCCCTCGTGAGCTCGAGGAAGACGTCCTCGAGGAGCGCATCGAAGAGATCACTGCAGGGCTTGAGCCTGGCAGGCCCGCGATCTTCAACCTGCACGTTCCGCCGTTCGGTACCGGGATCGACGACGCACCTGAGATCCGGGCGGACCTCTCCCTGGTCGGAGGATCGTCGGCAGCGATGGTCCCTGTCGGCAGTCACGCGGTCCGCCGAGTGATCGAGCGGCATCAGCCGATGCTCGGCCTGCACGGCCACATCCATGAGTCGCGTGGTAGGGCTCGCCTTGGCCGATCGATCTGCCTCAACCCGGGGAGTGACTACAACACGGGCGTCCTAAAGGGCGTGATCGTCAGTCTCATTGGGGACGAGGTCGCCGACGCCCAGTTCGTGGCCGCGTAACAGCCCGCCGCCGACATGCTGCGGAGCAGCGAGGTCAGATGGTGCCGATGTGCCGAGGGGTCATGCGTGGGCCGTAGCGCGGGGGCTGGATTCCTGACGCCTCCAGCAGGAGCTGGACCCGGCCCCGCTGACCGCGGTATGGCTCGAGCAGCTCGAGCATCCGAGCGTCGTCGGCACGTGGCTCGCCGGCGAGCGCCCAGGCGACCAGGTTGGGCAGGTGATAGTCGCCAACGCTGACCGCGTCGGGTTCTCCGAAGGCCACCCGCCCGACCTCCGCGATCGTCCAGGGGCCGATGCCCGGCACCGACGCGAGCAGGCGGTTGGCCTGCGCCGGCGCGCAGTCCTCGAGCCGGGCTCCAAGCTGCGCGGCGCGCCGAATGATGTCGGCGCGGCGTCGTTCCAGCCCGAACGGGTGGTACGCGAAGTAGGGGAGTCCGGCGAGGACCGATGGCTCCGGCGCAATGCGCAGGCCTCCCGGTCCCGGCGCTGGCTCGCCGTGGCGGCGCACGATGGCACGGAAGGCGGCGCGGGCCTCGATGCCGGTCACCTTCTGCTCGCAGATCGCCGGCAGGAGTGCCTCGAACGGGCCGTTCGAGCGCGTCAGACGCAGCCCGGGAAGGCGGTGCACCAGGTCGGCGATGACGCGGTGGCGCGGCTCGAGCGCCGACGGGTCGTCGGTGGCGCCGACCAGATCGGGCAGCTCGGCCATGACGCGCTGCGCGCCGGGACCCCAGGCCGCGGCGCGGACGCCGCCCGGCGTCGGCTGCAGCCGCACTGTCGCGGCTCCAGCCGGCGTGCGGGTGGCGCGCCAGATGCCGTCGGCCGCGAACCGTATCGTCGGGTCGCCGCGTCCGTGCGCGAGCGGCGACAGCGTGGCCGCCAGGTCAATCGGTGCGGCCAGCTGCAGGACGGTCTCCACGTCGGGCGACAAGACAGAGGCGGGGAGAGGCATCGGTCGAGTCAGCGACGCATGGAGAGGACGACGGGAGCGTCGGAGCGCTGGGCTGCCTCGAACGCCTCCCGGGAGTCGATCCCGCGGTAGCCCTCCGCCACGATCAGCTGCCCGCAGACGCCGCCGAGCGAGTTGCCGGGCCCGGGGAGCACCAGTACGTCCGGCGCATGCTCGCGCAGCGCGACGCGGATGCTGGCGGCGAAGCGGTAGGGAGTCGTCACCTGCTCGCCCAGGGTGTAGTCGCGCAGCGCGTCGGGATCGGTCGACCACGGGCTCCAACGCGCGCCTCTGCCATCGATGAGGGTCAGGCTCGGCATGCGCCAGTCGAGATCAGCCAGGCGCTCACGCGCCGCAGCGGCCACATGCGCGACGAGCGGTGTGTGGTACGGGCCGTGGAGGGCCAGGCGCAGCGGGTAGACCCGCTCGCCGACCTTGGCAGTAGGCAGGCTGCGCTGCAAGTGTGCGATCCCGGCCTCGTCGCCGGCCAGCACCGCGTAGCCGCCCAGGTCCACGCTCTCATGGACGTGGCCGCTCCCTTTCCTGCCGTTCGTGAGCGCGGCCGTGACGGCGGCGCGCAGGTCGGGATCGGGGTGCCAGGCAGCATCGGTCAACGGGTAGATCAGCTGGCCACCGGGCCCGCCGTCCGGCAGCGGCTCCTCCTGGAGGAGCGCCATCTCCTGGACCAGCCGGAACGCATCGTCGAACGGCAGGGCGCCAGCCACCGCCAGGGCGGTATACCAGCCGAGCGAGTTGCCGACCACCGCGGTCACCGCGTGGTCGCCCATGGCCCGCTCCACGTCGAGCAGGCTTGCCACCAGGATGAGCGGCCCGGCGTTCGCGGGCCGCAGGTGACGTGCGGGGTCGAACGCGGCGGCCTGGTCCAGCTCGAGAAGCGGCTCCAGCGGGTAGCCGGCCCGCAGCTCCTCCGCCCGGTCGACGAGTGGGTGCTCCGGGATCAGCGATCCGAGGGACGCAGCGGTGTACGCACCGCGGCCGGGGCAGACGATAACGGCGCGTTGCATCGCTGGTTCGCTCAAGCGGAGGCGCGTTCGCCGACCGCGGCGAGCGCTCCGGTCACGATCTCCTCGAGGCCGACGAGCACCGCCGCCGCGGCCGTGCCGAGTGGCACGAAGCTGTCGACCGCGCGCACGGATCCCAGCCGCCGCCCGATACCGGCCTCCGCCAGGTCGGCCACGATCGCGTCCGCCACGCCGCCGCCCGTGCGCCGGCACTCGTCCACGACCAGGACCGATCCGACCGTTTCCGCGTGCTCGCGCAGCGCGGCGGTGGGCAGCGGGTTGAGCCACCGCAGGTCGAGGACGCGCGCCGCCACGCCGTGCTCCTCACGCAACCGCCGGGCGGCCTGCAGCGAGAGCCGCAGACCGTTCGCGTAGCTGACGAGCAGCACGTTCGGGGTCGCGCCGCCATCGGGCTCGTACACGCCTACCTCGCCCGGCAGCAGGTGGGCCGGGGGCGCCGGGTAATCGGTCAGCCAGCCGCCATCGCCCTCAACGTGTAGGTCCTTCTCGTGGTACAGGGCGATCGGCTCCAGGAAGACGACCACACGTCCATCCTCGGCGGCGATGCCGACCGCGCCCCGCAGCATCCGGGCTGCGTCGTCGCCGCGGGCCGGCACCGCCAGCAGCAAGCCGGGGATGTCGCGCAGCGCGCCGACGCTGTTGTCGTTGTGGAAGTGCCCGCCGAAGCCCTTCTGGTAGGCGAGCCCGGGGACGCGCACCACCATCGGGTTGCGGAACTGCCCGGAGCTGAAGAACTGGAGCGAGGCCGCCTCGCCGCGCAGCTGGTCGAGCGCGTTGTGCAGGTAGGCGAGGTACTGGATCTCAGGGACGGGCAGCAGGCCGACGTGCGCCGCGCCCTGCGCGATGCCCAGGATCGAGGTCTCGTCCAGCAGGGTGTCGAAGACGCGGCCCGCGCCGAACTTGCGCTGGAGTCCATTGGTGACGTTGTAGACGCCTCCCTTGCGGGCCACGTCCTCGCCGAACAGGATCAGCTCCGGTCGGCGGTCGAGCTCGTCGGCGAGCGCGGCGTTCAGGCAGCCGGCCAGCGTCCGCGCGTTCGGGTTGCTCGCCTTCTCCGGCAGCGCGCCACCGAACAGCTCTCGCCGGGCCGCCTTGTCGAGTGCCGGCCGCCCGATGTTGGCGGCGACACGCTCGGGGTGATACGGGGCCAGCGGGGCGGTGACCTCGTTGGCGGTGGCCAGGCGTGGGCGGCGCGTCGCCTCCTCGGCCGCCGCCTGGACCCGCTCGCGCGTACTGCGCACCAGGGCGAGCAGGGATGCCGGCGTGGCGGCGCCGGTCTCGACCAGGCGGCGAGCGTTGCGCAGCAGTGGGTCACGCGCCTCGACTGCCGCGATCTCGCCAGCGGACCGATACGTCTGCTCGGCGTCGCTGCCGGCGTGGCCCCAGAGCCGGACGGTGCGCAGATGCAGGAAGGCAGGCTTCCTGGAGGCCCGCACGTAGCGCACCGCACCGTCCACCGCGTCCCACACCTCGTCGAGCTCGCCGTCGGCCAGGGTGTAGCGGAGGTGCTCCATGCCAGAGAAGGTGCCCGCGATCCAGCCCTCGGGCGTGGGCACGCTGATCCCGGTGTCGTTGTCCTCGCAGACCAGCAGCAGCGGCATCGGCAGTCCGATGCGAACCGCATACCTGGCCGTGTTGATCGCCGCCAGCGCGGTGGCGTGGTTGACCGACGCGTCGCCGAAGGAGCAGGCCACGATCGCGTCGTGCGGCAGCTCGCCGTCCACCCCCAGTCGACGGGCGCGCGCCAGGCTGAAGGCCAGCCCCATCGCCTTCGGCAGGTGGCTGGCGATGGTCGAGGTCTGGGGAGGAACCCAGAGCGGGCGGCTGCCCCACACCTTGTGCCGGCCCTGCGCGATGGGATCGTGGCTGCTGGCGACGATCCCGAGCAACGCGTCGAAGGCGGGCGTGCTGCCGGGCAGCTGGCGGGCGCGGGCCATCATGAAGCCGCCCGACCGATAGTGCAGGAATGCGGGGTCGTTGATCCGCAGCTGGGCGCCGACGACGGCGTTGTTCTCGTGCCCGGCGCCCGTGACGGTGTGGAAGCTGCGGTTCGTCTTCTTCAGCTCCCGCGCCGCGACATCGACCGCGCGCGCGAGGAGCTGATCCTCGAACAGCTCGACCGCCTTGCGCGCAAGGAGTCCCGCGCCGGGGCGGAGCGGCGCGTCGGGTGCCAGCCGCGCTGGGGAGGGCCCGGCCCCTTGCAGGTAGGAGTCGAGGGCAGCCTCAACGACGGGGACGCGGTCGAAGGTCATGCTCAGTGCGGCGGCTCGTTCGGTGGTCGGAAGGGCGGCCTTGCCATCATACGCGGCACCCACTAAGCCGATGGTAAGCGGCCGGTAAGGTCGATCGCGGTCTCCTGTGGTGCCACCCCGCGTCGCGAGATGTCGCGCCAAGGAGGTGGCGCCCGGGAGGCTTCTCGCATGATCGGCCCAACCATCCTCGAGGCATCGACGGGGGGCGGCTGGCCGTCCTGACCGTCGGCTACCCCAGCGAAATCAGGACGATCCCGCATACCGCCAAGGCAACGGCGGCGACGCCGAGCCGTGGGAGCGCCTCACCGATCACCCCACGCGCCAGCAGCATGGTGGCGATCGGGTAGAGGCCGGAGAGGGCCGCCGCGATGCCGACCGGCAGCGTGCCGCGGGCCAGGACGAAGCCGGCGTTGCCACCGAGGTCCAGCGCGCCCGCCGCCAGCACGAGCCGCCATGAAGATCGCAACCCCCGCGCCCCACCGCGCGCCAGCGCCAGCCCGCCCACGATGACCGATGACGAGCCCCGACTGGCAACGAGGGCCCATAGCTCGTGCGTCTCGGCGGCCCGGTCGAGGATGACGTACCACAGCCCGAAGCCGATCGCCGCCACCAGGCCCATGCGCAGGGCAGCGGCGTTCACGCCGCGCAGGGTCGCGCCGCTGGCTGCGGCTCCGGCGGCGAGTGCCGCCGCCACGCCCACCCACTGCAGCGGGTCGATGACGTCGCCGGCGAGCCAGACGCCCACGATCAGCGGCAGCAGCACTGACCCCACGCCCGACAGCGCAGCGACCAGGCCCATGCTGCCAAGGGAAAGGCCGCGGTAGAGAGCGGCCAGCCCAAGCCCGCCCGCGACGCCGGCGAAGCCGCCCAGGAGGACCACCTCTGCGGGCGGAAGGGCGGGGCGCACGATGGCCAACAGGAGGAGCAGCAGGGCGAAGCCCACCACTGTCGCGCCGGCTGCGACCGCGATGGCACCCGAGCGACGGGCGGCCAGCCCGCCCACGAAATCGCCCGCCCCCCAGGCCACGGCCGAGCCCAGTCCGAAGACGACGCCAATCTCGAGCATCACCGCGACTCTACCAAGGCGATCATTGCGGTTTCCGCGACGCGGCTCCGCCATCGCTGCGAATCACTGAGCGCATCCGGTTGTGGGCTGCGGAAAGCGGCTTGACACGGACGGCGCCCAAACCGCACAGTGCGCCAATCCTCGGAGCGCCCCCTGAGCTGCCGGGCACGCCGGCGCGGGCGCGCCTCCGAGCGTCCTCGAGGACCTGCGTGGCCGTCGAACCGATGCCCTCACCCCCCGGCACGCATGCCACCGCGGTCGTGGGATCCAACGCGTCCGCGAATGTCGCGGCGGTCAATCTCGAGCGCCTCGTCAAGCGCTACGGCGACGTCGTTGCGGTCGCCGGGATCGATCTGCAGATCGGCGACGGCGAGTTCTTCTCCATGCTCGGACCATCCGGCTCCGGCAAGACGACGACGCTGCGCATGATCGCCGGCTTCGAGACTCCGTCAGAGGGTCGAGTCCTGCTCCACGGACGGGACGTGACCGGCGTGCCGCCCTTCGACCGCGACGTCAACACCGTGTTCCAGGACTACGCCCTCTTCCCGCACATGTCGGTCGGCGACAACGTGGCGTACGGGCTGGCGGTGCGCAACGTGCCGCGCGGTGAGCGCGACACGCGGATGCGCGAGGCACTGCGGATGGTCCGGCTCGAAGATTTCCAGGGGCGTCGTCCGGCGCAACTCTCGGGCGGCCAGCGCCAACGGGTGGCCCTGGCTCGTGCCCTGGTGAATCGCCCTCGTGTGCTGCTGCTCGACGAACCGCTGGGCGCGCTCGACCTGAAGCTGCGCGAGGAGATGCAGATCGAGCTGAAGACGATCCAGGCGCAGGTGGGCATCACCTTTGTCTATGTCACCCACGACCAGGAGGAGGCGCTCACCATGAGCGACCGCCTGGCCGTGTTCAACCGCGGCCTGGTCGAGCAGGTCGGGAGCCCGGCCGAGGTATACGAGCATCCGGCAACCCCATTCGTCGCCGGATTTGTCGGGACCTCCAACCTGCTGCGCGGCGAGGCCGCGGTGGCGATCATCGGTGCCGAAGGCGTCTACACCGTTCGGCCGGAGAAGATCCGCATGGGTGATAAGTCCGATCCGCCGGCTCCGGACGAGCAGTCGGCGCTGGGGCGCGTGCGCCAGGTCGTCTACCTGGGGTCGGACACCCGGTACATCGTTGCGCTCGACGCTGGCAGCGAGCTTGTCGTGACCCAGCAGAACCTGCAGACGTCATCGATGGAGGCACTCGCCGCCGAGGGCCGGTCGGTCCGGCTCACCTGGAAGCGGCATCACGTCCTGGCCCTGTCCGGGGCCGAGACCACAACGGGGGCAGTAGAGGGAGCGGAGAGTCAATGAGGAGACTGCGAATCCCGACGATCGTGGCAACCATCGGTCTGATGGTTGCGGCCTGCAACACCAGCGTGCCGGAGGGTGCGCTGACTGAGCTTCCGGAGGCGGAGGATGCACTCAACCTGGTGATCTGGGTTGGGTACGCCGAGGACGGATCCAGCTTTCCCGAATTCGACTGGGTGACGCCGTTCGAGGCAGAGACCGGCTGCCAGGTCGAGACCACGGACGGGGTCGACTCGGCGAACATGGTGTCGCTCATGGCGACCGGCCAGTACGACGGCGTGTCGGCATCTGGCGACGCCACGCTGCGCATGATCGCGGCTGGCACGGTCGCGCCGGTCAACCTGTCACTGATCCCGAACTACGAGGGCGTCTTCGAAGCCCTCAAGGGTCAACCCCACAACACGGTCGACGGCGTCCCGTACGGCGTCCCGCACGGCCGCGGCGCCAACCTCCTGATGTACAACACCGACACCTTCACCGAAGCGCCCACCACCTGGGACGCGGTGTGGGATGCGAGCTCGCCGGCAGTCGGCAAGGTCAGCATCTACAACTACGCGATCTACATCGCCGATGCCGCCATGCGCCTGATGAACACGAATCCCGACCTGGCGATCACGAATCCGTACCAGCTCAACGAGGAGCAGTTCAACGCGGCGGTCGACCTGCTGAAGGAGCAGAAGGAGATCGTGGGCGAGTACTGGGGCCTGGCGACCGATCAGATCACCTCGTTCGGCTCCGGCGACATGCTGGCCGGAACGACCTGGCAGTACCAGTACAACACAATCACGGCCGATGATCCGGATGCCCCGGTTGGGATCACCCTGCCGGAGGAAGGCTCGACCGGCTGGTCAGACACCTGGATGATCGCCAAGGATGCCGCCCACCCGGGCTGCATGTACCGCTGGATGAACTGGATGCTCGATCCGGAGACGAGCGCGATGGCGACCATCTACTTCGGCGAGGCGCCCACCAGCCAAGCTGCGTGCGACGCGGCCGAAACGATCCTCGACGGAGCGTACGCGGGCCACTGCGAGACCTTCCACGCGACCGATGAGGACTACTTCTCGAAGATCAAGTTCTGGACCACCCCGCAGGCGGACTGCGCCGACGATGACGAGGCGACGACCTGCAAGGACTGGGACGCATGGGTCCAGGCATGGACCGAGGTGACGGGCAGCTGATCCCGGCCGCCTGACCCACCGAGGCTGATCATGGCTCCCCGGGAGGTCCGCCTTCCGGGGAGCTTCTCGCCTGGAGCGAACCGATGACCACCCACGCGGTACCCCCGCCCGGCTTTGGCCGGCGGCTAGCGACATGGCTGCATCGGCATCCGCGGCTCCAGCTCGGCACGCTGCTGGCCGGACCAGTTGGCTGGCTGGTGATCGCCTATCTCGGCTCGCTCGCGATCCTGCTGCTCAACGCCTTCTGGACGACCGATTCGTTCAGCGGCCGCGTCGTGCCCACCTTCACGCTCGAGTCGTTCCAGACGCTGCTCACGGTGGAGGTGTATCGCACCATCGCCCTCCGCACGCTGGGCATGGCGGTCGCCGTCACCCTGACCGACATCCTGCTGGCCTTCCCGATCGCCTACTACATGGCCCGCGTCGCGTCGCGCGGCACGCGGGGCTTCCTGGTGGTGGCGGTGCTGATGCCCCTCTGGGGCTCGTACCTGGTCAAGGTCTACGCCTGGCGCGTCATCCTGCAGGGCAACGGGCTGCTCGACTGGGCGCTAGAGCCGTTCGGCCTGAGCGGGCCGGGGCTCAACCAGGTGGCGAACTCATGGGTCGTGCTCAGCTACCTGTGGCTGCCGTACATGATCCTGCCGATCTACGCCGGGCTGGAACGCATCCCGGGGTCACTGCTCGAGGCCTCCTCCGACCTCGGGGCGAAGGCGGGCACCACCTTCCGCCGTGTCATCGTGCCGCTGGTGCTGCCGGCGGTCGTGGCGGGCTCGATCTTCACCTTCTCGCTGACGCTGGGGGACTACATCACGCCAACCATGGTGTCCCACACCAAGTTCATCGGAAATGTCATCTACGACAATTCGAGCCTGGGCAGCCTGCCGCTGGCGGCCGCCTTCTCATTCGTGCCGATCATCGTGATGGTCGCGTACCTGCTGATCGCGCGCCGCCTTGGCGCGTTCGAATCCCTGTAGGGCTGAGCGATGCTGGAATCGGGCTGGGTGCGGATCGGCCTGCGGATCATGACCGGCGTGACCCTGGCCTTCATCTACCTGCCGCTCGTCGTGCTGGCGGTCTACGCCTTCAACGCCAGCCGATCGCAGGTTTGGCCGCCCGCCGGACTGTCGCTGCGCTGGTTCGCGGAGGCCGCGACCAGCGGGAGCGTGCTCGAGGCGCTCGGCACGTCGATCGTCGCGGCGGCCGGCGCCACCGCCATCGCCCTGGTGCTTGGCACCGCCTTGGCTCTCGCCGTGCAGCGCTACCGGTTCTTCGGGCGCGAGACGATCTCGTTCCTCGTCATCCTGCCGATCGCGCTTCCCGGGGTGGTGACCGGCATCGCCCTGGCCGCCACGTTCAAGACGATCGGGATCAGATTTGGGCTGCCGACCATCATCATCGGCCATGCCACCTTCTGCGTGGTGATCGCCTACAACAACGTGCTGGCCCGGCTCCGGCGTCTCCCTCGCTCCGCGGAGGAGGCTTCGGCCGACCTGGGCGCGGACACCTGGCAGACCTTCCGACGCATCACGCTGCCGATGATGCGGACGGCGCTCCTCTCCGGCGGCCTGCTCGCCTTCGCGCTCTCGTTCGACGAGGTGATCGTCACCAACTTCACCGCCGGGCCGGGGACGGAGACGATCCCGCTCTGGATCCTGAGCGCCATCCAGCGCCCCAACGAGCTGCCCGTCGTGAACGTCGTGGCGCTCTTCCTGATCCTGCTTTCGGTGATTCCCGTCTACCTGGCTCAGCGGATCGGCGCGGAGACTGCGACCGTGACTCGCTGATGGGTCCTCTGCCCCTGCCCCTGACACCGCTCGACTGGGATCGCGAAGAGCCGCCAACCACTGCCAGCGTCGCGCAGCTGCTGCGTGATGCCGGGGTGGAGCCCAGCGCGTGGTCGAATGGTCCGAACGACCGCTACGGCGTGCACGAGCACTCGTACACGAAGCTCCTCGTCTGTGCCGCAGGGTCGATCACGTTCCTGGTTGGAACCGATGCGATCCCGGTTGAGCTCAGGCCCGGCGAGGGCTTCGTGCTCCCGCCGGGCACGCCGCACGCTGCGGTGGTCGGGCCCGCCGGCTGCACCTGCCTGGAGGGCCACCGGTAGTGGCTCGCTAGCCGGCCCGCTCGGCGGCCTCCCGCGCCTCCACCTCGAATCCGTTGCCCTGATAGAAGCCAGTCCCCGCGCGCCACGAGCTCACACAGGCGGCGAGGTAGCGGAGGCCGAACGACCAGCCGTACCGCTCCCACTGGCGTACGTGGGCAAGCTCGTGCGCGAGCTCGCTGGCGTTCATGCGGCGCCACGCGAAGATGTCGCGGCCGAAGGTGATCGCCAGCCAGTCCGGAATCAGGAGGAGGCTGCCCGGGCGCCGCAGCCAGGGAAGGATGTGGACGCGGTGTTTCGGCATCGGTCAGTCCCGCTCGTCGCGCGACTGGCGCGGCCCGGGTCGGGGCGCGGGGTGGATGAGCAGGTCGCGCCGATCGCCCCAGTGCTTCAGGAAGCGGTAGAAGTTGCGCCGGCTCAGCCGGTCGCGCTCCCTTTCAGGCAGCGAGGCGTAGCCGCGGTGCTCGTGGCGGGCCAGCGGCAACGGCTCGGTGCGGATCGCTCGCCAGCCAGCGGCGCGCACGGCGAACGAGAGGTCGAGGTCCGCGTTGCGATAGAAGCGGAATCGGTGGTCGAAGCCCCCGCCCGCCGCCCGCAGCGCGTCGCGCCGGACGGCCAGGCAGTACGCCTCGACCGCGTCCACCGCACCCGGCGGCGCCTCGGCGAACTCGCGGCCGTTCGTGCTGCTCACGCCCCACGGGCCTGCGATCCCGACCGTGGCGTCATCGAAGGCTGCCAGCAGCGGCGTCAGCCAGTCGCCGGTCGGCTCCAGCGAGGTGTCGACCATTGCGACGACCGCGCCGCGCGCGCGGCGCAGCCCGAGGTTGGCTGCGTCCGCCCAACCCAGCCGCTCGCCGCTTGGCAGGATGGTCGCCGCCTGGCCGGCGGCTGAGAGCACCGCGTCGAGGTCGTAGCTTGGGGAGTTGCCGACGACCAGGAGCTCCCAGCCGATGTCCGGAGGCCGGTGCGCGGCCATGCCGGCCAGGAAGCGCGCCAGGTCGTCACCGTGCTCGTCGGCGATCAACAGCACGCTCGTCGCCAGCGAGGCTGGTTCGTCCAGCAGCGAGACCAGCTCTGGGGCTGGGGAGACGGGCAGCCGCGGGCGCGCCCGCGAGCCGCGCGGCCCGTCGATCGGCTCCCAGCCGAGCTCGCCAAGCCGGTCGCGGAGCGCGTCGGCGGTGGTCCAATCGCGCGCCGCGCGAGCCGCGGATCGCTGGTCGAGGAGCGCCTGCACCTCCGGCGGCAGCCGGTCGCTCACCGCTCTCCGCCGGCCGGCCACGGAGCGGTGCGGCCGATCGGCCGCCCATCGGGCTCGCGCTCCAGCTGGTGGGCGCCCATCGTGTCCGGGTCGTAGCGCAGCCGCTCGACGGGCCGTCCTGCGACCAGGTGCTCGCGCACGATCTCGTCCGCATCGGCCGGTGTCAGGGCGGCGTACCAGACAGCATCGGGATAGACCACCGCCATCGGTCCATTGCCGCACTGGCTGAAGCAGCCGGAGTGGTTGATTCGGACCCGGCCGGTCAGGCCGGCGTCGCGAGCCGCCGCCTTCAACGCGGCGTGCACGCCGATCCCGTCGCCGTCAACCGAGGGGCACCACTCACCCCGGGTGCAGACGAAGACGTGTCGTTCGAAGACGGGCATCGGAGACGGAACGTACCCCCATGGTCGGACCGAAAGTACCGGGACTCCCGAAGGCACCTCAACCTTACTATCCGGCCAGAAGCCGCGCCGTCCGCACCGAAGCGCCACGTGCGCGGCCGTAATGCACCGTTCTGGTAGAGGCAACAGCCACCGATGTTCACAAACGAGGTCGGAAAGCTGCTCACGGCGTCCGAGGTCGCCGAGATGCTGCACCTGCACGTCAACACGGTCAAGCGGCTGGGCGATCGCGGCGAGCTGCCGTTCTTCCGCGTCACGAGCCGCGGCGACCGTCGCTT
The DNA here is from genome assembly GCA_036397815.1 of Candidatus Limnocylindria bacterium. GTDB lineage: Bacteria > Chloroflexota > Limnocylindria > QHBO01 > QHBO01 > DASQFY01. The sequence goes on along the minus strand of DASWIE010000083.1, from coordinate 73,062 downwards.
CCGCTACGACGACGTGGTGGACTTCCTGCGGCGCGAGAAGTAGTCCGACTCACTGAATAGCCGTCCCGGACCCACGCCGGGCGGCTCGTTCCCTGTCAGGGGGGCGCGCGAACGACCGTCGAGGTGCCAATCTCTCGACGGTCGCTCGCTGTCTGGGATAATGCGCGACCGATGACCGATGAACTCCGCCAGCGCCTCGCCGACGGGCAGCGCCTGATCGACGGTGGCGACCCCGAGGCGGGGATTCGCATCCTGGAAACGCTCACCGGCAGTCCGGATCCCGAGCTGGCAGGTGGCGCATGGCTCGGGATCGGCGCCGCCAGGTACCGCACCGACGACGAGCCTGGTGCCCTGGAGGCATGGCAGCGAGCCGCCGATGCCGGCGGCCCGGTGGCCTGGCTGGGATGGCGCTCCGTCGCCGAGCAGCAGGTCCGCGATGGACACCTGGACGAGGCGATCGCCGCCTACCGCGAGGCGGATCGGCGAGCGCCGGCTCACGAGCGGGGTGCGATCGCCAACCGGATCGCCTGGCTGCTCAAGGAGACGGGCCACGACTTCGCCGCCCGCCGCCAGTTCAACCGCGCGCGCGGTGCCTACGCCACCTATCCGGCCTACGTGACCTGGGCGATCCTGGCGATCTGCGTGGGAGCGTTCGTGGTCGACATGGCGCTGTCCGGCGTCGCTGACCTCTCGCTCTTCGGATCTGGTGGCCCTTTGGTCGAGCGGGGATTGATCTACGCGCCGGCCGTCGCCCAGGGCGAGTGGTGGCGCATCTTCACCAGCGCCTTCCTGCACCTGGGCCTCCTCCATCTCGCCTTCAACATGTATGCGCTCTGGCTGTTCGGCCCGATCATGGAGCAGCTGTACGGCCACGTGGAGTACGCCGTCCTGTTCCTGCTGTGTGCCGCCGGTGGCAGCGTGCTGACGATCGTGGCGGCCCCTGACTCGGCCGCGGCAGGCGCGTCGGGCGCGATCTTCGGGCTCTTCGGCCTCGCCTTCGTGGTCTCGCGCCGCCGGCATCTGCTGCTCGGCCCGCAGGCCCGCGCGATCCTCTCTCAAGCCGGCGGCCTGCTGCTGATCAACCTGCTGATCACGTTCACGATCCCGCAGATCAGCTGGACCGGACATCTGGGCGGGCTGGCGATCGGCGTGCTGATCGGGCTGCTCCTGGCACCAAGGAACGTTCCCACCATGGGCGGCCTGTGGCGCACTCCGGACGGGCGGACGATGGCCTCTCGCACTCCCGCCGTCATGCGGGCCGGAGCCTACGTCCTGGTGGCCGCCATCCTGGTCGTCGGCACCTGGTACGCGATCCAGCAGGTCGGCTGACATGTGCTACGACCACGACGCGCGGCCGCCGCTTCCGCCGATTCGCGGCGCCGCGGCGGACTCCGGCGAGGTGACCCTCACCTCGGCAGATGGCACAGCGGTCGCCGCGTACGCCGCCCGGGCGGAGCGCGCTGACGCTCCCGGCATCGTGATCCTGCCCGATGTGCGGGGCCTGCATCCCTTCTTCGAGGAGCTGGCCCTGCGCTTTGCCGAATCGGGAGTGCACGCTCTGGCCATTGATTACTTCAGCCGCACCGCCGGCACCGGCCGCCGTGCCGCGGGGTTCGACAACATGCCCCACGTGGCGCAGACCGAGGCCGCCACGCTCACCGCCGACGTGTCGGCCGGGGTCGCGTACCTTCGCTCGCCGGATGGAGGGTCAGCCGAGCGGATCTATACCATCGGCTTCTGCTTCGGTGGACGGCTCAGCTCGCTGCAGGCGGCCGCCGGGCACGGCCTCGCCGGCGTGATCTCGTTCTATGGCGTGCCGGTCGGCACGCATCGGGCCGGGCTGGCGGCCCCCGCCGACGAGGCGCCTCGCTTCGAGTGCCCGGTCCTGGCGATCTACGGCGGCGCCGACGAGGCGATCCCCGCCGAGGCGCGCGAGGCGTACGACCAGGCTTTGGATGCCGCGGGCGTAGAGCATCGGACCGTCGTCTACCCCGACGCCCCGCACTCCTTCTTCGACCGTCGTGCCTCCGAGTTCGCCAACGCCTCGGAGGACGCCTGGCGCGAGGTGCTCGGCTTCGTGCAGGCGGCTTAGCCGCCGACGACCGGCTGGCTGCCGGCCAGCGGCCGCGGCGCGGTGGGCTTCATCGGTCGCAGGTAGAGCGTCAGGACCACCACCAGGTAGGCCAGCCAGGCCAGCAGGGTGATCCACTCCGGCGAGCTGCTGTATCCGAAGAGCGCTCGCAGCAGCTGGCCGACGACGGCCGCGGCGCCGTCGCCCTCGTGCGGCAGGACGGTGCTGATGTCAAATGCGGTCGAGGTGCCGAACGTGATCCAGCCGGCCTCCACGAACTCGTGCGCAGCGTGGCTGAGCAGGCCGGCGGCGATGAAGATCAGCGCTACGCCTGTCCAGCGGAAGAAGGTCCGCAGGTTGATGATGCGGGCTCCGTGGTAAAGGCCGTAACCGATGCCGACCGCGAGCGCCAGGCCGATCACCGCGCCGAGCAGCGTGGGCACCGCCCCGGCTTCGGCATCCACGGCCGCAGTGGTCTGGCCGAGCAGGAAGAGGGCGGTCTCGATTCCCTCGCGGATGACCGCGGTGAATGCCAGGATCGACAGTCCCCAGACGTTGCCGTCGGTCAGCGCGCGGTCGACGCCGGCCTCCAGCTCGCCGCGGATGTTCGCCGCGGTCCGTCGCATCCAGAACAACATCCAGGTCACGACGCCGGCGGCCAGGACCATGGCCAGGCCCTCGAAGATCTGCTCCGCCGGTTCGGTCAGCCCGCCGATCGTGATCCACAGGACGACGCCGACGGCCACGCTCAGGGCGATCGCGGCCGCGGTTCCGGCCCAAATGCGCCCGAAGTACCGCGCGTTCCCCGTCCGCGACAGATAGGCCAGGATGATGCTCACGATGAGTGCCGCCTCGACCCCCTCGCGGAGGCCGGTGAGCAGGCCGGTGGTCAGGAAGCCGAGGTTCAAGGGTGACATCTCCAGAAGGGGTCGAACGCGGGTTAGGGTAGCCTGACCCCAGAAGTTCGTCAAAGCGAACTACGACGCACCGGGTCGGAATTGACCGATGGCCCGCTCGGGCCGTCCGCGCCCCTCGCTAGAATCAGCGGCCGTATGGTCGACTTCTCCCTGACCGATGAGCAGCGCGAGGTGCAGCGCACCGCCCGCGCCTTCGCCGAGCGCGAGATCCTGCCGCGCATCCACGAGATGGACGCATCGGCCACCTACGATCGATCCCTGTACGAGAAGATGGGCGCGGCGGGCTTCCTGGGGCTGCCGATCCCGGAGCGCTACGGCGGGGCGGGAATGGACTACATCGCCTTCGCACTGCTCTGCGAGGAGATGGAGCGCGCCGACACCGCGTTCCGGGTGATCCTATCGGTCCATACCGGGCTCAACTCGCTCACCCTGCTGCAATGGGGGAGCGAGGAACAGAAGCAGCGCTACCTCGTCCCGCAGGCGCGTGGCGAGAAGCTGGCCACCTTCGGCCTGACCGAGCCGGGAGTCGGCAGCGATGCCGCCAACCTGGCGACCACCGCTCGGCGGGACGGCGACCGCTACCTGCTGAACGGCTCGAAGGTCTGGATCAGCCTGGCCGATACCGCCGACCACTTCCTCGTTTTCGCCACCGTCGACCGGGCCGCCGGCCACAAGGGCATCACCGCCTTCATCGTCGAGCGCTCATTCCCCGGCTTCGCCTCGGACTCGCTGCACGGCAAGCTGGGGGTGCGCGCCGGGAACACCGGCATCCTCTACTTCACCGACTGCGAGGTCCCGGTCGCCAATCGCGTCGGCGAGGAGGGGGAGGGGTTCACGATCGCGATGAGCGCCATCGACCAGGGGCGCTACACGGTCGCAGCCGGATCGGTCGGGCTGGCACAGGCGTGCCTGGAGGCATCGGTCAAGTACGCGCACGAGCGCAAGGCGTTCGGCGAGGAGATCGGGCAACACCAGCTGGTCAAGCAGATGCTGGCCAAGATGTACGCGGGCATCGAGGCCGGGCGGCTGCTCGTCTTCAAGGCCGGCTGGCGGAAGAACGCCGGCGATCGCAACACCCGCGAGACCTCGCTGGCGAAGTGGTTCGCCACCGACCACGCGGTGGCCTCCGCCCTCGATGCGATCCAGATCCACGGCGCCTACGGCTACAGCAACGAGTATCCGGTCGAGCGCTATCTGCGCAACAGCAAGGGCTCGGTCATCTACGAGGGGACCAGCCAGATCCACACCCTGATCCAGGCCGACTACCTGCTCGGCCTCCGCCGCGACAAGCCGCTCCGCATGCCGCAGCCTCCCTACGAGGGGGAGACGTAGGGCAGGGGGGCCCGATTCGCTCATTTGTTGTCAGATTCCACCCAGGTTCGCGTTAAGCGAGCTGAACCGCTTACTGGTCGTCGGATTCCAAGGTGGTCGGCGTTAGACGCGTTGCGGCTCCACTTCTGGCGTCACAGGCGGCGATGACGCGCTCAGACGAGCTCGCGGGGATCGCACGCGTTGCCGTCCCGAGCGTCTAGCGTCAATGGCATTGGAATCTGACAACTTCACGAACACGAGAAGGCCGCTCGGCACGCCTTCCGGCCGCCGTAGCCACCCAGCGGCTGCGTGGCCGCGCAGCGTGAGGCGAGCGAAGAGGCGCTCATGCGCTGAGATACGCCGACGATTCGTGCTCCCTTCACGCACCACCAGCATTGGCACAACAGAGGCTGGATCCCATCCCAGCTGCGGCCTTCAGCGCTGCCGACCCGTTGGTTGACGCCCCGGCGGGCCGGTCGGTGCCCGTCGGTATACTCGGCCCGTGAGCCGGACGATCGAGCTGCTCGTGGGTCTGATGCTGCTCCTGGTGGGAGTGCTCGTGCTCGCCAGTGACTGGATACGCGACTGGATCGACGGCCTCGGGATCAGCGGGGAGGTCCTCGCCTGGTGGCCCCTTCTCCTCGTGCTGCTGAGCTTCTTCTTCCTGGTGCCGGCCCTCTTCGGCCGCCAGAATCGCCGCCTGCGGGCGGGCATGGTCATCCCCGGCAGCCTGCTGGCGGGTGTCGGCGGCGCGCTCCTGTACACCAGCCTGAACGACCGATGGCCCGCGTGGTCCTACCTGTGGACCGTGATGCCGTTCTCGATCGGCATCGGGATGTACGCGGCTGGCTGGATCGCCGATGCGCCCGCGTTCAAGTGGATTGGGTCGGGTATCGCCGCCGGCGGCGTCGTTGCCTACCTGGCCTTCGCGACGGCCTTCGGCGGTGAGGCGTTCCGCCTGGTGGGGGCACTGGGGATCATTGCGCTCGGGCTGGCGCTCACCGTGGGGGGCCTCGCAGAGCGGCTCAGCCGGAAGTCGACCGCGGGCTGACGCCCGGGCGCGACTGGGATTCGCCCCTGGATATCGCCACCGGCGATCAGGCGATCAGGCGACGAAGAGGAGCGGGACCACCAGGGCCGCCACCCCCGCGGCGATGGCCGCAGGCGCCAGCATCCGCGCTCGTCGCGATCGCATGGCCAGCGGCGGCGCCAGGACTGCTGCGGGCAGGACTCCCGCCAGCCCGGCCAGGGCCGCGGCAACGGCATGGGCGAGCGTGGGAGATGCGCTCCCGAGCTGGCGTTCGCCGGCGGTCACCAGGCCGACCGCCACGGTCGCCAGCGCGGCGAAGAGGCCCGCGGCCAACGTGCCGGCCAGGCTGCGCAGCCGACCCTGCTGGGTGCCGCCAGCCAGCGCAGCGCCGACGGCCAGGGTCACCGCAACGAGCCAGGTGCCTGGAGCGGGGGCCTTGGCGGCGCCGGGCGGCGCCAGCCAGAACCAGATCAGGGCGACAAGCGGAGCGGCCAGCATGCCGGCGGCTGCCACCCAGGTGAGCGGTTGGGTCCAATCTTCAGGATCGTCCGGCGGGACCACGTCCCCGAGGCGGACGCTGACCGGGACGAGATCGTCGTCGCGTCGCCGGTCGGAGGACTGGTCGCTCATGCCGTGGCCACCCGGGCCGCCTCCTGGAGGCTTGGGACGGTGGCGAGCCGAAGTCCCAGGATCCTGGCCCCGAGCTCCCGGACCATCCAGCCGGCCTCCACGCGCAGGCCCGGATCGTCCGTGTCGATCGCCAGCGAGGCAAGGCTCTGCAGCTCAGGCAGCGCCGTCGGGGTGTCCAGGTCGTCGTCCATCGCCGCCAGGAAGCGTGCCCTGTGCTCGGCGACGACCGGTTGTAGCGCGTCAGCGTCGGCCATGGCGAGAGCCAGTGGCTCCAGCTCCTCGGCCAGGCGGCAGGCCAGCCGCAGGCGAGCGGCGGCGACCGCCGACGACTCCACCACGGTCTCGTCGAAGTCGAGCTCGTCGCGGTAGTGGTGTGAGATCAGGTAATGCCGGATCGCGTCGCCCGACCACGAGCGGAGCAGGTCGCGCACCAGCACCAGGTTGCCGAGTGACTTGCTCATCTTTTCGCCGTGGTACCGCAGCATCCCGGCGTGCATCCACCACAGGACGAACGGCGCCTCGCCGGTTGCGGCCTCGCTCTGGGCGATCTCCGACTCGTGGTGCGGGAAGATGAGGTCCTGACCCCCGCCGTGGATCTCGAAGCGCGAACCCAGGTAAGCCATGCTCATGGCGGAGCACTCGACGTGCCAGCCCGGCCGTCCGGGACCCCACCGCGATGGCCAGGCGGGCTCGTCCGGGAGCGACGGCTGCCACAGGACGAAGTCGAGCGGATCTCGCTTGCCGGGCATGTCGGGCACATTCCCTCGCTCGTTCGCGATCGGCAGCATCGCCTCCGGCGCGAGCCTCGAGAGCGATCCGTAGGACGGCCACGACGCGACGCTGAAGTAGACATGCCCCTGCGCGACGTAGGCGTGGCCACGGTCCAACAGGCGCGCGATCAGCGCCTGCATCTGGGGGATGTGCTCGGTTGCGCGCGGAAGATGATCCGGCGGCAGCCAGTTGAGCGCGGCCATCTCGGTCAGAAAGGTGGTCACGTGGCGGTTGCCCAACGCCAGGTAATCCTCACCGAGCTCCCGGGCGCGCTTCAGCATGTCGTCGTCGACATCGGTCAGGTTCTGAACGTAGACGACCTCATGACCCAGGTATTCCAGGTACCGGTGCAGGACGTCGAAGCTGACGTAGGTGAAGGCGTGCCCGAGGTGGCCAGTGTCGTACGGCGTCACGCCGCAGACGTAGAGGCCGACCGGGCCGCGACCGATGGGCGCGAAGTCCACGGTCTCGTCGCGACGCGAGTCGAAGAGGCGAAGGGTCACGGCGCGGATTCTAGGGCTCGTTCAGGGCACCTGTGCGCGGCGTCATCGGGCGGGTAGAATCCGGAGCGGGTGGGGATGGGTCACGCTGCCGACCGAGCCGAGGAGTCCGCTATGACCTGGGAAGTCCTGCGCTGGATGGCGCTCTTCGTCATCGCCCTGTTGCTCATCGTGGCGGGGCTGTTCTGGCTCATGGGACGTCCGCTGCCGATCCCCAACTTCTGAAAACGCCGGGGCCTATACGGCTACCACAGATCCGGCTTGGTGCTCATCAGGAGACCGATGGCGCCGATGGCGGCCGCCATCGCGTAGGCGACGTAGCGCTGCTGGCGGGCGCGTCGGCGCCACGCCTCGTCGCCACCATCGCCCGCCCCGCCGATCCGGAGCAGGCGGCGCAGGTTGGGCCGGGCCACGAAGGCCGCCAGCAGCAGGTTGGCGGCGTACAGCGCGAGTGCGACGAGCAGCCACGGCTGGCGGAGGAGCTCAAGACCAAGTGTCGCCAGGAGCCCGGCCCCGGTCAGCCCCACGCCCACGGCGATCACGACGCTGCCTGAGCCCTGCATCGCCAGCAGCGCGCGCATCACCGGGTTGTGTTGGGTGGTGCCGGCAGCCTCGGCCCGGCGCAGGAGAAACGGGAGCAGAATGCTCGGCGCTAGCAGCGCGACGGCCAGCGCGATGTGGACGACCAGCAGGATCGGGAACCAGCTCACGGTGCCCCGATGCTAACGCAGCCAACACGCACTCGCCGTGTACGGCGCCGGCGTGAGGCTGCGGTTAGGCCGCGGCGGCCTTTGGCGTCTTTGCTCGTCGCGCGGCCGGTTGGGCTCGCCGGCGGAGCCCTCCGATCAGCGCCACGGCGGCCGGGACGTTGACCGCCCATCCGACGCCGAACGGCTGGTCGTTGAAGAGACGCTTGCTCGTCGGGTCCCAGAAGGCGTCGATCACCCGACGCGGCGTGGGAAGGCGGAAGTCGTACGGCACGAAGCCGAGGAGCCGTCCGTGCCAGGTCCGCTCCTCCGCCGGCAGGCGCATCTCGCGGTAGATGGCCCCAGCGATCGCGGCCAGCGTGAGCGTCCGAATCAGCCAGCCGAGGTCGCCGATCTCGCTCCGAGCGGTCTTCAGCATGATGCCTCCATCTCTCCGCAAGCCGCGTGCCGGAATCCGGTGGGTGCGCATGGCATGATGCGGGGCCGATGCGCCTGCACCCGTACCTTACCCTGCTGCGTCGTAATCGGGCCTTCAGCCGCCTCTTCGCCGCCCAGCTGGTCAGCTTCGCCGGCGACTGGTTCGCCACCGTGGCGATCCTGGGCCTGGCGCTGGAGCTGACAGGGTCGCCGGTCGTCGCGTCGCTCTTCCTGGTGGTGCAGACCGGATTCTTCGCGCTCGCCTCGCCGGTGGCGGGCGTGCTGGCGGACCGATTCGATCGCCGGCGGCTCATGGTCGCCGCCGATCTCGCGCGCTTGCCGGCGGCGCTCGCCTTCCTGCTGGCGCGCGATCCGGCAACGCTGTGGATCGCCTTCGTGGCCACCGCCCTCCTGTCGTTCGGCGCGGCCGTCTTCGAGCCAACGAGCTCCGCGTCGCTGCCGAACCTGGTCGACGACGAAGAGCTTGGAGAGGCGAACGTGCTCATCGGGTCGGCGTGGGGGACGATGCTGGCGGTCGGGGCTGCCGCCGGCGGCCTGGTCGCGGCCGTCTTCGGGCGCGACATCGCGTTCGTTGCCAACGCGGCCTCGTTCGGCGTATCGGCCCTCCTGATTGTCGGGATCGACCGGCCGTTTCGCGGCAGGCTCCCCGCGTCCCATCACCGCGAGGCGCCGCACGGCGGATTGCGTGGCATTGGCCAGGCAATCGGGATCGTCCTCCGCTTTGCCCGTGGCAACCGCACCCTGGCGGCGCTGCTCCTCTCGAAGACGACGTTCGGCGTGGGGACCGGGGTGATCGTGCTGCTGGCGGTCTTCGGGCGCGACGTGTTCAACGCGGGCGACGTGGGGATCGGCATCCTCTTCGCCGCGCGCGGCCTCGGTGCGCTCTTCGGCCCGTTCCTGGCTCGTTCGATCGTGGGTCTCACCGAGCGCGGCCTGATCCTGGGCATCGCGGGCTCGTTCGGCGCCTTCGCGCTCGGGTACGCACTCTTGCCCGCGGCGCCCTGGCTCTGGCTGGCGGCCGCGTGCGTCTTCGTGGCGCACCTCGGCGGCGGCGCGCAGTGGATGCTCTCCTCCTATGGGCTGCAGCGCGCGGCGCCCGACGAGATCCGGGGTCGCGTCTTCAGCTTCGACTACGGGCTGGTGACTCTCACCATCGCGGCTAGCACCTTCCTTGCCGGCCTGCTGGCGGACAGGTTCCCCCCGGCAATCGCCGTGTGGTCGATCGTGGCCCTGGCCGCCTCGGCCGCCCTGGGCTGGATCGCCTTCTCACGCCCGGTCTGGCGCAGGCCGCGCCCATCGCGGGTGTGGCCCGTCCCGCCGGAGCACGAGGACTAGGATCGAGCCCATGCGCGTGTACGACGCCGCTGAAATCACCAAGGCCGTGCCCGTCGGCAAGCTGCTCGACGCAGTCGAGGCCGCGTTCCGTGACGTCGCGTCCGGGCGGGATCGATCTCCCCTGCGGTTCCACGTCCCCCTGGCGAACGGCGACCTGCTGCTCATGCCCGGCGTGCGCGCGGGTGGCTCCGGATCATCGGTCAAGCTGGTGACGGTGCTGCCTGGGAATGCCGCTCGCGGCCTGCCGACCGTCCAGGCGGTCATCATCTGGCTCGACGGGGAGACCGGAACGCCCGTGGCCGTGCTGGACGGGACGACCGTCACCGCCATGCGAACCGGCGCCGCGTCCGGGGTCGCGACGCGACTGTTGGCGCGAACCGACGCCGCGGTGCTGGGCCTGCTCGGTACGGGAGGCCAGGCTGCCTGGCAGGTCCGCGCCGTCCTTGCGGCGCGTGCCATCCGCGAGGTCCGCGTCTTCTCGCGCGACGCCGCTGCACGCGGGCGCTTCGTGGCGGAGTTGGCACGGGAGCTCGGCGACCGCGTGCGCGTCGTGGCCGCTCAATCGGCGCAGGAGGCGGTGACCACGGCGGACGTCGTGTGCTGCGCGACGACGTCCTCCCAGCCCGTCTTCGACGCCGACTGGCTGCGCCCGGGAGCACATGTCAATGGAGTTGGCGCGTTCCGGTTGGGGATGGTCGAGCTGCCGCCCGAGCTGTTCGCGCGGGCCGCGATGGTGACGGTCGACTCGCGGGCGGCGGCACTTGCCGAGGCGGGTGACCTGGTGGCGGCGATCGACGGCGGCCTCATTGGAGGCGACGCGTTCATCGAGATCGGAACGGTCGGCCGCGAGTGGGCCGCCACGCGCGACCCCAAGGCGATCACCGTCTTCAAGAGCGTTGGGCTGGCCATCCAGGATGTGGCGGCTGCCGAGCTGGTCGTGGCGGGCAGGACGCCGCCGCCTGGCGAGCGGGGGAGCGGCTAGGGGCGGTCGAGCCCGAGACCGCCTGCCAATGGGCGATCCACCTCGACGTCGAAAGCGAGTGCGTCGACGAGCCGGCGCACGGCCGCCTGCCAGAGGGCGGGGAATGCGGCGAGGCGCGCGTCGCCGCCCACGGGCGCAGGACGCAGGTCACCACCGAGCCAGGCAGTGACCTCGATCAGCGGCAGCGTGTAGGCATCACCGCGCTCGGGGAGGCCGCGGGTCAGCGGCGGCGTACGGCGGCTGGGCGCCACCGGCTGGCTCGCGGCGGCGACGACCGGTTCCGGATCGGCTGGTGGCGGAGGCGGTGGCTGCGCGGCGCCCGCTACCGTGGACTGCCCGCCGCCCGGCAGCTCCTGGTCCGGCGGTGGCGTGGGAAGCGGCGTGGGAGTGGCGGAGGGCGGCGGGGTCGGCGAGACCGTCGGCTGGGCGGTTGGCGTCGGGTCGGGCGACGGCAGCGGCGTCACCGACGGCGACTCGCCGGGGCTGGGCAGGGTCGTTGGCGTGGGGCGGGGAGTGGGGACGGGCGTGGCCGTGGGCGTCGGAGCCGGCGTCGGAGTTGGCGTGGGGGTTGAGCTCGGCGCGGGCGCATCGGTCACCGTGACGCCGGGGTAGTAGTAGATGAGCGCGATCTCTGCGGCGGTCCGGCCGGCAAGGCCGCAGCCCTGCGTGCCCCACTGGTACATTCTCCAGCCGTTGGCATTCGCGCCACACGCTTCGTTCACGGCTCCCGCGTTGTAGTAGGTCGGGAAGATCGCCCCGTTCTTCAGCACGCGGGTCGCCCAGGTGGCATCGACCGCTGCGGCGGCGGAGCCCCAGGTCGCCTTGGTCGGGTCGTACACTTGGTCGATCGTGTCGTCGCGCAGGTCGAAGCACTGTCCGGCCCCGTTCACGCCACCGCGCCAGTGCAGCACCTGGTACCAGGCGTAGTGCTTCACCGCCAGCGCGCCGGAGCGCAGCGACTCGGTCGTCCAGGAGCCGATCCACTCCCGCGACAGCACGTTCTTGGCATAGGTCCGGAAGTCGACCGTGTCGACCGCTCCGCTCGCGTGCCGGAAGACGCGGATGGTCGGCGGCGGCTGCGTCTCGGACGTCCAGCCTGAGCACGAGGACGCGGCGGCTCGAGGCGTCGCGCCCAGCCATGGCAAGGCGGCGCCGAAGGTGGTGAGCGCGGCAAGGCAGGCCGCAACGATGGTGCGTCGGTACATCGGAGCGGCGACCGTACTCCGCACCGGACCGCACCAGAACCGACCGATGGTCCTAGACCGATGGAGCCAACGGCCACCCGCGTGAGCTCAGGTCCAGCGGTGGACCCGTTGCCGAATCGTGTCGAACCCGAGCTCGTCGCAGAGGGAGAGGAAGGTCTCGCGCGGGACGCCGCGCCATTCGAGCGCGTCCAGGTCGTCGGTGATGGCGGAATCGGTCTTGAGCCGGGCCAGGTGCCGGTAGAGGATCGCGTCTTCGCGCTGCTGCTGGAGGGTGGCGGCCAGGCGGCTCGCGTTGCGGAGCGGCACGTCCCAGTCAAGGGCCGAGTCGGGAATTGCCTCGAGGGTGCCCCAGCGCGCTAGGATCGCTGCCGCGCTTTTCGCCCCCCAGCCGGGAAGGCCGGGATAGCCGTCAGACGAGTCGCCGACCAGCGCCAGGTAGTCCGGGATGCTGGCCGGCGCCACGCCGAACTTGGCGCGCACGCCGTCCTGGTCGTAGGTGATGCGCCGCATCCGGTCTCGTAGGACGACGTGCTGGCCGCGGACGCACTGGGCCAGGTCCTTGTCGACGCTGCACACGATCACCTGCTCGACCCGCGGATCGTCCCCGAAGCGGGCGACGGCCGTCGCCAGCGCGTCGTCGGCCTCGTCCTCGACCATCGGCCAGGTGACAATCCCGAGCGCGCGCAGCGCGCGCTCCGCGTCGCCGAACTGGGAGAGGAGCTCCGGCGGCATCCCGGCGCTGCTTTTGTAGCCGGCGAACACGTCGTTGCGCCACGACTCGATGACGTGGTCGGTGGCGGCGGCGATGTGGGTCACGTCCGGCTCGCGCAGCAGCGACAGCATCGAGTCGACGAGGCCGTGTACCGCGTTCACCGGCCGCCCGTCGGGCGCTACCTCGGCGGGGTGCGAGAAGAAGGCGCGGAACAGCTCGAAGGTGGCGTCCACGAGGTGGAGCTTCATACACATCGAGCATAGCCACACGGCTCCTGCGGCGATGGGCGGGGCGATAAGCGGCTGGTAAGCGGTGCCGTGGCAGGCTGTTGAATCAGCGGGGGAGCGGCGCGGGCGCGTGCTATGCGACACCGGACACCTCGGCGTGTGCCGGAATCCGCGCCGCGACCTCGCGTCAGACGGCCAGCGGCTCCCGGTACTCTCCGTAGACCGCGCGCAGGGCGTTGCACATCTCGCCGATCGTGGCGTAGGCCTGGACGGCCTCCACGATGGCCGGCATGAGGTTGAAGTCCCCGCGCTTCGCCTCGTCGCTGAGCCGGCTCATCGCGCGGGCGTGCGAGTGCGCGTCTCGCTCGGCGCGCACGCGGACCAGGCGATCGAGATGCCGACGCTCCTGCTCGGGGCTGATTTCGAGCAGCGGGATGCGCAGCTCCTCGTTCGGGTCGGCGAAGCGGGTCACGCCGACCAGGTCTCGCTCGTGAGCCTCCAGCTCGCGCGACTGCTCGTAGGCGGCGTCGGCGATCTCCGCCTGCGGGAAGCCGGCCTCGATGGCGCGCACCATGCCGCCCATCTCGTCGATCCGGCGCAGGTAGTCCCAGGCGCCCCGCTCGGTGCGGTTGGTGAGCGTCTCGACGAAGTAGCTGCCGCCCAGCGGGTCGACCGTGTTGGCCACGCCCGACTCCTCGGCCAGGATCTGCTGCTGGCGCAGGGCGAGCAGGGCGGCCTCTTCGCTGGGGACAGCCCACGCCTCGTCGTACGCATCGGTATGAAGGCTCTGGGTCCCTCCAAGCACGCCGGCCAGCGCCTGGATTGTGACCCGCGTCAGGTTGTTCAACGGTTGCTGCGCGGTGAGCGAAACGCCGGCGGTCTGGGTATGGAAGCGCATCCAGGTGCTGCGCTCGTTCTCTGCCCCGAACCGCTCGCGCGCGAGCTTGTACCAGATCCGCCGCGCGGCGCGGAACTTGGCGATCTCCTCGAAGAAGTCGTTATGGCTGTTGAAGAAGAAGGAGAGGCGCGGCGCGAAGTCGTCGAAGCGCAGGCCGCGGGCCACGGCGTCCTCCACGTACGCAATCCCATCGGCGATGGTGAAGGCCAGCTCCTGGACGGCGGTCGAGCCCGCCTCGCGGATGTGATAGCCGGAGATCGAGATCGTGTTCCAGCGCGGCATCTCGCGGGTGCCGAACTCGACCGTATCGGTCACCAGCTTCAGCGAGGGGCCGGGCGGGAAGATGTACTCCTTCTGGGCGATGAACTCCTTGAGGATGTCGTTCTGCAACGTCCCGGACAGCTCGGCGCGCGGCACGCCCATCTTCTCGGCGGCCACGAAGTACATGGCCCAGATCATCGGCGCCGGCGAGTTGATCGTCATCGAGGTCGAGATCTCGCCGACGGGCAGCCCGTCGAGCAGGATCTCCATGTCGGCCAGGCTGCTGACCGCGACGCCGCAGGTGCCGAACTCGCCGGCCGCCAGCGGCTCGTCGTGGTCGTAGCCGTACAGGGTCGGCATGTCGTACGCGATGCTCAGCCCCGTGCCGCCGGCCGCGATCAGCTTCTTGAAGCGATCGTTCGTGTCCTCGGCGGTGCCGAAGCCGGCGAACATGCGCATCGTCCACAGGCGTCCCCGAAAGCCGGTGGGGTGGATGCCGCGGGTGAAGGGCGGCTCACCGGGCAGGCCCAGGTCGTCGATCTCGTCCCAACCCGGCGTTGGCTCGTCGCCCGTGCTGAACCGATAGCGCGGCCGGTCGCGGTCCGGATCGTTGGCCGGGTTCGCCAGGTCGGCGGGGGTGTAGAGGCGATCGATCTCGACGCCCGACTGCGTGATGAAGCGCGGCTTCCGCTCGACGCCGCGCTCGAGCGCCGGCTTCAGGCGTTCCTCTTCCCATCGGCGCTGGTGCTCGGCCCAGCGCTGTTTCTCATCGGTCACGCGCGCAATGTTGGGGGTTGGACCGATGCCGCCGCAAGCCGCCGGATCGCCCGCGGGATCACGTGGCGTTCATATCGGCCAGGTTTGGCCCCATCCGGACGCCATATTGGCTGCGAGGATCGCGTCCTGATCCCAGCGGCCAAATATCGGTCCCTTCTTGGCCGATAGGAACACTGAGCGATCACAGTCCGGATTCCTGGAGGTCGGGGGCGATCCCTAGGGGTAGAGGCCCCGCAACATGGTCGCCTCGGCGACGCGGCCCACGGCCACCATCATCGCCGCGCCGCGCATGTCCACGCCCCTCGACTCGCTCATCGTCATCACGCCGGCGAAGGCGTCGTCGATGATGCGGTCCAGCTCGGCGGCGATCTCCTCCTCCGACCAGAAGAAGGCCTGCATGTCCTGCACCCATTCGAAGTAGGCCACCGCCAGGCCGCCGGCCGTGCACAGGATGTCCGGGATGACGAAGACGCCCCGCTCGCGCAGGATCGCGTCCGCCTCGGGCGTGGTGGGCGAGTTCCCGGCCTCGGCCAGGATCCCGGCCCGCATCGTGTTGGCCACTTCGACCGTGATCTGGTGCTGAATTCCGGCCGAGACGAGCACGTCGCAGGCGAGTGCGAAGACATCGGCGCGGGCGATCGGCTCGGTGCCGGGCGTGCCCTGCACCGTGTCCCGATGGTGCACCCAGTCGACCGCGGCGGGCACGTCGATCCCGGCGGGGTTGGTGACCGCGTGACGGTCGTCGGCGATGGCGACCACCTGCGCTCCCGCCCCGGCGAGCATCTCGGCCAGCACGGTGCCCACCCGGCCGAAGCCCTGCACCACCACCCGCGCCCCGTCGAGCGCCATCCCGCGTGCCTTCGCCGCGCCGACGATGCAGCGAAAGGCCCCGCGGCTGGTAGCCTCGCGCCGGCTGCGCGTGCCGCCGATCGCCAGCGGCTTTCCGGTGACCACCGCCTGGACGGTGTGGCCAGCGTGCATGCTGAAGGTGTCCATGATCCAGGCCATGGTCTGCGAGCCGGTGTTGATGTCCGGGGTCGGGATGTCGCGGTCGGGACCGATGAGGATGCCGATCTCGGTCGCATAGCGGCGCGTGAGCGCCTTGCGCTCTGACGTCGAGAGGCGACGCGGGTTGACGACGACGCCGCCCATCGCCCCGCCGTACGGGATCTGCGCCAGCGCAGCCTTCCAGGTGTTGAACATGGCGTTGGCGCGCACCAGGTCGAGCGTCAGGTCCTCGGTGTAGCGCACGCCGCCGGTCGCAGGCCCGCGGTTCAGGTTGTGGTGGACCCGAAAGCCGGTGAAGACCTCGACCGTGCCGTCGTCCAGGCTGACCGGAAAATGGAGCTCCAGCTCGCGCTTCGGGACACGCAGGACGCGGTGCATCCCTTCATCGAGCTCGAGCCGTTCGGCGGCCAGGTCCAGGTCACGCTGAGCGGCGCCCCAGACGTCGTCCTGGGCCGGCGGGGCGATGCGGACATCGGTCATGCACCCGACAGGCTAGCGAATCCCGTCAAGCCAAGGAGGCTGGACCGATGCGCCAGCCGGGTGGCACACTCCGCTGGTCCACTCAACCTGAGCACGCCGGCGGCACGCTGCGTCCGACCGACGTCCAACTGAACACCGGAGGCAGCCATGGCCCCCCGCGTCATGACCGTCAGTGGCCCGATCCCTCCCGAGCGGGTCGGCTTCACGCTCCCACACGAGCACACCCAGCTCCATCTCTGGCACATCCCGGGCCGAGAGGACTACTGGGAGCTCACACCCGACGAGCTCACCGCCGCCGACGAGCTGCGTGACTTTCGCCGTCGCGGCGGCTCGACCCTCGTCGATCTCACCCTTCCCGGCATCGGTCGCGATCCCGAGCGGCTGCGCCGGCTCGCCAGCCGGACCGGCGTGCAGATCGTGATGGGTTGCGGCTGGTACCGCGGCGCCTACTACCCGCCCGAGGCGCTGGTCGATCGACGGAGCGTCGACGAGCTGGCGGACGAGCTGATCGCCGAGCTGCGCGACGGGGTCGGCGGGACGGGGGTGCGGCCCGGGATCATCGGCGAGATCGGGACCGACAAGGCCTGGGTCAGCGCGCTCGAGGAGCGCGCCCATCGGGCGGCTGCGCGCGCGGCGCGTGCCACCGGCCTGGCGGTCAGCACCCACGGCATCGCCTCGGCGGTCGGGCTGGCGCAGCTGCGCATCTTCGAGGAGGAGGGGGTCGACCCGGGCCGCGTGGTCATCGGTCATGCTGACTCATACCCCGTCCTCGACCACTACCTGGCCATCCTGGAGCGCGGCGCGAACCTGCAGTTCGACTTGTTGGGCAATAGGTTCGGAATCGAGGAGTCTGCCGAGCCCAGGCTGGTGGAGCTCATCGTGGAGCTGCTGGAGCGCGGCTACGGGTCGCAGCTGCTGCTCAGCCAGAACGTCGCTCACAACAGCCAGCTGAAGGTGAACGGCGGCTTCGGCTACACGTACCTGCAGCAGCACTTCCTGCCGACGCTGCGGACCGCCGCCGTCGGCGAGGGCGAGATCGCTCAGATGACGACCGACAACCCGCGCCGCATCCTCACCATCCCGTAGCGCTCGTGAATATCGCTGAGGCCGATCAATGCGCACCGATGGGCGCCGGCAGGCGTCGCCTGATTGGCGGCGGCGATCATCGGATGCCTGCGCAGCCACTCAGGCGTCCATAGATCGCCACGAGCGATAACGGTGGGACTAGGTGCCTGAGCCACGCGACCCGGTCGTTGACCTGCGCCGCATCGCGTTCCTGCTCGAGCGGGCAAACGAGCCGTCGTATCGGGTGCGTGCCTTCCGTCGGGCGGCGGCCACGCTGCAGGAGCTGGAGCCGGGCGAGGCGGCAGAGCGCGTCCGCCTCGGCACGCTGCGCGAGCTGGGCGGGGTCGGCGAGGTGCTGGAGCGCACGATCGCCGAGTCGCTGCGCGGCGAGGAGCCGGTCTACCTGCGCCGCCTGGAGGCGACCGGTGGCCGGATGGTGGCCGAGCTCGGCGCCGAGCTGTGCGAGGCGCTGCGTGGTGACTGCCACGTCCACTCGGAATGGTCCGACGGTGGCTCGCCGATCCGCGAGATGGCCGAGTCGGCGCGGGAGCTGGAGCATGAGTACATCGTGCTCACCGACCACTCGCCCAGCCTGACGGTGGCCAATGGGCTGACCAGCGAGCGGCTGGAGGTCCAGCTGGCGGAGGTGGCGGAGCTAAACGCGGAGCTGGCGCCGTTTCGGATCCTGACCGGCATCGAGGTCGACATCCTGGCCGATGGCTCCCTCGACCAGACGCCGGATATCCTCTCGCGGCTGGACGTCGTGGTCGGCAGCGTGCACTCCGAGCTGCGCATGGCCGAGCGGCTGATGACCCGCCGCCTGGTCACCGCCCTGGCGGACCCGCACCTGGACATCCTGGGTCACTGCACCGGGCGGATGGTGACCGGGAAGCGAAACCGCCCGCCGTCGGCTTTCGACGCCGAGATCGTATTCGCCGCCGCCGCCCGCTTCGACAAGGCGATCGAGGTCAACGCCCGCCCGGAGCGGCTCGATCCGCCCAAGCGGCTGCTGCGGCTGGCGGTGGAGGGCGGCTGCCGGGTGGCGATCGACTCCGATGCTCATGCCCCCGGACAGCTGGCCTGGCAGCCCTACGGCTGCGACCGCGCCGCGGCATGCGGCGTGCAGGCGAAGATGGTCGTCAACACGCTCGATGCGGATGCTCTCCTTGCCTGGGCGCGCGCCCATGAGAATGAGTAGGGCGCATCGGTCCAATGGAAAGTGCCAAACCGGAAGAAGGAGCCCGTCATGTCCGTCGCCAAGGTCACCGAGCTGAGCTGCAAGTCCAATGACTCGTTCGAGGACGCGATCCGGCAGGGGATCACGCGAGCCACCAAGACGCTGCGCGGCGTAAAGGGCGCCTGGGTCAAGGAGCTGCGGGTCGAGGTCGGCGCCGGCGGCGCGATCGAGTTCCAGGCCAACATCCTGGTCACCTTCGTCCTGGAGGGCTGAACCGGGCCGGGACGAGGCCGTTCCAGGCCGCTACCAGGGTGGCGCCAAAGCCTCCATGGTGGCCTGATCGGCGTGCAGCCCCTCGCGGGTGAGGGGGATCATCGCCACGTGGTCGGCGCCCGCGTCGAGCATCGCCCGGAGGCGTCCGCGCAGCGTCGCGGCGTCTCCCCACGCCACGAGCTCATCGACCACGCGATCGGCGCCGGGCCTCGCCAGCTCGGCGTCGCGGTAGCCACACTCGCGCAGGTTGGCGAGGTAATTGGGCAGGCTAAGGTAGCGGTCCAGGTACCGATGCGCCGCGCGCCGCGCGGCGGACGGATCGGTCTCCAGCAGGCAGGCCTGGCTGACGATGAGCACCGGTCCGGGGCGTCCGGCGGCGGTCGCCGCGGCATCCAGGATTCGCCGCGCCCCGCCGACGTAGGAGACGGGGACCAGGTAGGGGAAGGCACCGTCCGCGCGGGTCGCGGCGAGCTCCAGCATCCGGCGTCGCAGAGCCGCCAGGACGACCGGCGGATCGCCATGTGGGGTCGGCCCACGGTGCTCGGCGGCCTCGTAGGCCCCCAGGTAGTCGCGCATCGCGCTCAGCGGGCCGCGATACGCGTGCCCGCGCACCTCGCTCACGGTGTCGCGGTGGCTGGCTCCCAGCCCCAGCACCATCCGGCCGCCGGAGAGCTCGTGGACGGTCGACGCGCCGCCGCGCATGGCGACCGCGTCGCGCCCGTAGATCACGGCGATCCCGACTCCCAGGCCGATGCGCGTCGTGAGCGCGGCGAGGTGGCCAAGCAGCGCGAATGGGTCGCGGCCCGCGGTCTCCTGGGTCCAGAGGCGGTCGTAGCCGTGCGCCTCGGCGGCCCGAGCGAAGGCGATCACCTGGGCGGCCGCAAGGCGGTCGAAGCTCGACCAGACCCCCGCCGGCCCGATCGCCAACGGCACCCTAGCTGCTGGCTGCCAGCCCGATCCGCCCCTCGCTGCGTGAGAAGCGGGAGCGATAAGTCGGGTTCGAGACGCGGCCGTTGACGGTCGCGGCGTCGAGCGGCTTGCCCGAGCGGGGCGGCGCGTAGCGGCCGCGCTCGACGATGGCGCTGGCCAGCTCGGCGGCGGTCAACGGCCCGCGCTCGGAGATGACCGCCACGATCTCGTCGTGGAGCGCGACCTTGCGTGCCCGCGGTGTGGCGGCGGTGGGCCTCGCCTTCGGAGGGCGCCCGCGACGCCGAGGCGGGGCTGCTGGGGCCGCCGCCTCGTTCAACGGCGCGCCGGCGGCCGTGCTGGCGGCCATGGCGTCGACCCTGCGCACGAGCTCGTCGATGCGGGCCGACAGCTGTGCCATCGCCTGCGACGCGGCCGCCGGAGCAGCTGGGGCGCCACCGGCGCGAGCGGCGTCGAGGCGCTCCTCGACCCAATGGGTGACCAGCTCGCCTGGCCGAACGCCCGCCTCGGCGGCGAGCAGCTTGAGGGCGGCCAGTCGCCGGGGGTCGAGCCGAATCGACATGCCGCCGTCGTCGGGCCCGCGCGGCACGAAGCCGCCCGGGCGAGGTGGGCGATCGGGGGACGGGCCGAAGCCACGGTCCCGTGGACCGCGATCCGCGTAGCCGCCCGGCCGTGGCGGAGGGCGGCCATAGTCGCCTCGATCACGGGGCGGCCCACCGGGCCGGGGTCGATCCGGGCGGTCGGGACGGCCGGAAGGGCGGCCGCCACCGGGGCGTCGGTCAGGTCGTCGATCGTAGGACATCGGTTCGAACGATAGTCGGTCCGCACGCGCAGCGCCAGACGGAGCCCGGGAGCGCCAGGCGCCGGGCTAGAACGAGCTGCTGCCGCCGCCCCCACCGGAGCTGCCGCCACCACCGAAACCTCCGCCGCTGGAGGACGACGGCGGCGACGAGCCGAGGCTGCCGAGCGAGCTGAACATGCCACCCACGTCCGGCGTCCCGGATCCGGAGAAGAGCCCCGCGCCATCGGCCGAGCCCACCGCCCCGCCGGCGAAACCGGATGACGAGCCGGGCGACGAGCCGAGCCAGATCGGGTAGTAGGCGCCGTCGGCGCGCTCCCCGGGACGCAGGTCCTCCAGCCCGCGGCGCAGGACCTCGGCGACCTGCCGATGGAGGCCCAACGCGATGCCCCACACGACCGCCTTGTCGGGCGAGTCGGCCAGGACGCGGACGGTCGGTTCGGCGGCGACCTCGTTCATGTTGCGGGCTTGGTCCAGGGTCTTCTCGAGCGTGCGGCGGTAGGCTTTCAGCATTGCGTCCACGTACGCGCCCTGCGGCGTGCGCTGCGACATGGCCATGCCGAGGGCGACGGTGCCGATGCCACCGATGCCGAGCGCCGCCCCGAGCAGGGTCAGGCCGCTCATCGGGATCGTGTAGCCGAGGAAGACCAGGCCGGCCGCGGCCAGCAGCTCGACGACCCCGATCACCACCCAGCGAGTGATGAGCGCCATCGGGCGGCGGGCCAACCAGCCGAGCTGGACCGCCTCGGTCTCGAGGCTGCCCTTGACCGGCGCCAGCTCATCGTTGAGGCCCCACAGGCGCTCCCGATCGAGGATGCCGCCGATCGCCGTGGCGGCGATGGTGTCATAGGCCTCGGCCTGCGGCGCGGCGAGCGGACGTGCGTCGGTGGGCGGCCTGGAGACGTCGATGGCGGGATCGGTGAGCGGATCCGGCTCGTCGTCGCTCTTCACCTTGCCGACCCGGTCGAGGTTGCGGAAGGCGATCCGGCCGGTGCTCGCCAGCTCGACCAGCGTGGTGTTGATGCTGTGCTGCGATGCGCGGCCGTCACGGATCACCGTCGCCAGCGGCGGTGTCATCCCAGCCGGCGGCCCGGCCATCAGGATCGAGGGCGAATCGGTCAGCTCCGGATCGTCGCCGTACCGGCGCCAGGCCGTGTACGACAGGCCGAGCGTGACGAGCAGTGCCAGGATCCCGCCGGGCAGCCCGACCATGGCATTGATGACCCGCATCGTCTCCAGGCGGCCGGTGGCCGCCGGCGTGATCGCGGTGCCCACCGCGTCGACGGCGGCAATGAGGCCGCCGTCAAGCGCGCCCTGCCGGATGGCGGGGATCAGGACCTCATCGCGCAGGACGGCCTGGTCGCCATCCCCGAGGTAGGCGGCGTGGAACCCGCCTCCGGCGAATGTGCTCACCACGCCGTGTTGGAAGGACTGGTCGTCGAAGCTCAGCAGGAGCACGAAGCCGTCGTCGAAGCCTTCACGACCGATGCCCCACTGGTCGATCAGGCCGCGGGCATCGGCCAGGTTGGAGTCATCGGTGGCGGCGGGATCCATGCGCACGTACAGCACGATCTCGGCACCGGAACGGGCCTCGATCGCGTCGATCCGCGCTTCCAGCGCCTCCTCGATACCCGGCGCCAGCGCTTCCGCCGGGTCGTAGACGGCTTGCCCGTCGATCGGGTCCTGGAAGCTTGTGCCGCCTGTGCCGAGTGCCTGCAACACGGTCGGCACCACGAACACGGCGATCACGAGGATCGCCACCCACACGCCCGCTCCGAGCCATCTCCGCATGGTGCGCAGGATAGCGGGCGGTTTGACCATGCCGCGACCGGCTGGCATGCTTTCTGCTCCGAATTCCCTCGGATCGGACGAGGCGGCGCTCGCCCACTGGCGTCGCGCCACCGCATCGGTCACTCGGGTCCCGCCCTCCGGCGACCCAAGCCTCGTCCGGCTGAACTCGCACGGAGCGACTCATTGTTCGATCGACGCTTCGCGGCGCTGTGCGCCGTGATACTTGTAGCCATGGCGCTCGCCGCCCATGCCGCCACACCATCCTTCGGATCCGCCGGCTCGACGGGCGGAGCCGCAATTCGCGCGCATGACGAACGACTGGCAGAACCCCTGGCCGTGTCCACCGATCCCGAGCCGGGGGCGCCGCCGGTCGTCTCCGGCGCGGCCAGCAACTATCCGGGCACTGCCGGCTATGAGGGCGACCCCGTGGTCGCGCTGCCTGGCGCGCTGGGCGGGCGCTACACCGGCGAGGTCGTCGGCCACGTCACGATCTGCGCGGATCGCTGCGTCCGCTTGCCGGTCGTCGACTGGTGCGACTGCTACTGGGGGTCCGCCGACCAGCGCGTGGTCGACCTCTCGCACGCGGCCTGGGCGGCGGTGAGCGATCAGCCGTTATCGCGCGGCCTGATCACGGTCCGCGTCGTGCTCGACGACGCTGGGCTGGCCCGCATCCATCGGGAGGCGGATGCCGGCTAGGAGCAGGTGATCCTGACCGATGCCGGCGGGGCCGGCAGGCCGGGGATCCGCTCGGAGAAGGTCCCCGACGCGCCACCCTCCAGCGGACCGGCGATGACCGAGCGCGATCGCAGCACCCGCCCGCTTGCGTCCTGCGCCTGCAGCTGGCACTTCGCGAAGCCGCGCGAGGTGCCCTCGTTGTGGACGACGAAGCTGATAATCGCGCCGTCGGGAGCGTCGGGCACGATCGCCTGCACGCTGGCCGCGTACGGACCGACGCCGCGCATCGCCAGACTCCCCCAGATCGCGAGGCCGGCGACGCCGGCGATGATCGCCAGCACGATGGTGCCGTGGTACTGGGATGCCGATGGCGTGGCCATTCCGGCTCGGTTGCAGACCTCGCAGATCGACTCGTCGGGGCCGATCTCGCGGCCACATTTGTAGCAGTGTCTGGGTGGGCGAAGGTCGGGGCGTTCCACCGGCTCGCTCACTCCGCCGGCTCGAGCCGCTCGCCGGCCGCGATCGGCATCTCCAGCCAGTTCTCCTGCGGGGCGAGCGGACAGCTCCATCGCGGGTCGTAGACGCAGGATGGGTGATAGGCGTAGTTGAAGTCGAGCACCAGCTCGTCCCCGGTCGATCCCAGGTCCGCCCCCTTGGCCGAGTCCCACAGGTAGCGACCGCCGCCGTACGTCTCATGCCCGCTGGTTCCGTCGCGGAACGGGATGAAGATGCCGCCGGCGTACTCGTTGAGCCAATAGACCGCCAGGCGCGCCCGGCCACCGTCGAGATCGAAGCTCACCCAGCCGATTCGCGAGTACGCCATCCCCGGACCCTCGCCCGATCGGGGCACGTCCAGTGGCTTGGCATCGGGATCCGGCTCCAGCGCGGCATTGAAGCGGAGCGCCGGGTCGTGACGCCAATAAGCAAGGCCGCGAAAGTTGCGCCGCGCTTCGGCGGGCACCGGCGACGAGGGATGCTCGGCGAAGAGCTGGTCCTTGCCGGCCCGAAAGCCGACCAGCCGGAGCTGGCTGGCACGGCGGTCACGCCGCATCGCGTCATACAGGGCCGCCACGCGGCGGCGCCAATCGACCAGGTCGAGGAGTTCGGACATGGGTGGCGCAAAGGATACGGGCGACGCCGCCCGAAGGCAGCGCCGCCCGTCTGGGTCGTGGACTCCGGTGCGTTACGGCAGCAGGCCCTGATCCTCCAGGAACTGCCGCGCGACGTCCTCGATCGACTCCTGGTTGATGTTGATCGCGGCGCCGAGCTCGGTCAGCACATCGGTCGTGAGCTTCGCCTGAATGGCATTGAGGATCTCCGCGAAGTCGGCAGGGGCTGCATCAGCGAGTTCCTTGGTGGCCATCGGCACCATGTTCTGTGCCGGCTGCAGCTGCTTGTCGTCATCGAGCAGCACGAGGTTCATCGACACGATCTCCGGCTGGGTGGTGCACACCTGGGCGACGTCGATCGCCTCGTCGTTCAGGGCAGTCGCCATGTCCGTGCTGCAGGGTGGGAGGGTGACGACGTCGATCTGGGTGAGATCAATACCGTAGACCTCATTCAGGCCCGGGCCACAGACCGGGTTGTCCGGGCAGCCCTCGGCGATGCCCCAGGTCAGCTCATCGGCGACACCGGACAGGTCGCTCATGGTTGCCAACCCGAGCTCGGCTGCCGTCTCGCTGCGGACCGCGAAGCCGTCGGCATCGGTGCCGGGCGAGTACTCGAAGATGATCCATCCCTTCTCGTCGAGGGGCCCCTGCAGGTTGTCCCAGGCTGCCTCCGGATCCGCCGGCAGCTCCGCGAGGCCAAGACCCTGTCCGGCGAGTCCGCCGAGGTACTCCGGGATGAGATTGATGTCGCCCGCGTCGAACGCCGCATGCACGGCGGGACGCTCGCCAATCTCGAGATGGCGCTCGACGGGGTAGCCGGCGGACTCGAGCGCCTGGGCGTACATCTCACCGACGACTGCCGCCTCCCAGAAGGCCTGCGAGCCGATGCTGACGTCTGGCTTGGTGGCTGCCGCGCTTTCGCTCGGCGATGACTCGGTCCCGCTCCCACCCGGCGTGCAGGCGCTCATGACGAGCACCAGCGACGCCGCCCCGAGAGCGAGCGTGCGGTATCTCCGCATTGGGTCCTCCTTGTCCAACAGATACGGGGAAGTAGCGCGGACCGCGCGGGCGCGCGGTCGGTGCCGCGAGTCTAGCAGCGCATTGGTGCCATCTCGTGACATGTAAATGTAGGCAGGAATTCGGCCACTGGTTCAGTTCAGGAAGAGGCGAACTCCCCTGGCCGGGCGACCTGTGAAGGATCTGCCAGCGGCTCATCGTCGGGCCGCGACAGCCCGGGCGAAACCGCCCGGCGCTGAAGCCAGGCGAAGGCCAGCTCGGTGAAGATCGCGAGCAGGGCGACCAGGACGGCCGCGGCGAAGACGCGCACCTCGTCACTGAGCGCCAGGCCCTGGAGGATGTACGAGCCGAGCGTGCCGCCGCCGACGAGCGCTGCCAGCGGCGCGGTCGCGACCACCGCCACCGCCGAGACCCGGATGCCGGCGAGGATGACCGGAAGCGCGACCGGGACCTCCACTCGGGCAAGCAGCTCCATCTCGCGCATCCCCATTCCGCGTCCAGCCTCGCGCAGATCGGCGTCCACCTCCTGCAGGCCGCTGTAGGTGTTCGTCACCACCGGCGGGATGGCCAATGCGATCAGGCCGATGAAGGCCGGCAGGAATCCGATGCCGCCGCGCTGGAAGAGTCCGGTGCTGATCGGGTAGGCGATCCCCAGCCACCCGAGCGAGGGGACCGCCCTGCCGATGTTGCTCACCGCCACCACCATGCGAGCGCCGCGGCCGGTGTGACCGATGTACAGCCCCACGGGCAGCGCGATGGCCAGCCCTGCCAGCAGCGAAGCGACTGACAGCGAGACGTGCTCCCACAGTCGCAGCGGGATGCTGTTGTTGCCCGTCCAGTTGGCTGGATCGGTGTACCAGGCCCACACCTCGCCGAAGAACTCCATCAGCTAGGCCTCGCGCGCCTTCGCCCACGGCGTCAGACGCCGCTGGACGGCGAGCAGCAGCAGGTCGACGATGGTGGAGAGCAGGACCACGACCACCACGCCCGTGATGGTGGCGGTGGGGAAGCGACGCGTGACCCCGATGTTCACAATCAGGTAGCCGAGCCCACCCATCCCGATCAAGGTCGCGATGGTGACGAGGCCGATGGTGGTGACGGTCGCGATGCGCACGCCCGCCACGATGATCGGCAGCGCGATCGGCAGCTCAACCCGCCAGAGGCGCTGCGTGTCGGTGTACCCCATCCCCCTGGCGGCCTCGATCACGTCAGACGGCACCGCGCGCAGCCCGGTGACGATGTTGCGCACCAGGATCACCAGCGTGTAGCTCACCAATGCGATCTCGGCGGTCAGGAGCGAGAGGCCGGTGATGGGGATGAAGAGCACGAAGAGGGCGATGCTGGGGATGGCGTACAGGATGCCGCTCACGGCCAGGATCGGTCCGTAGATCGGTGGGTAGCGGCGAATCAGAAGCGCCAGGGCGAACGAGATCAGAAAGCCGACCGTCACCGCGATGAACGTGACCAGCACGTGCTCGCCGAGACGCCGCGCCAGCTGGTCCAGGTTGTCCACCAGCCAGTCAAAGCGGAAGAACGGTTGGCCCTCGATCACGCCGCACCATGACCGTGACCGGCAGCGGCCCGCAACGTGTCGCTGATCTGGTCCACGCTGATCGCGCCGAGCACCCTCTCGCCCTCGCCCACGACCACGCCGAGCTGCACGCTCGACAGGAGCAGCTCGGAGAGCGCGTCACGCAGGGTGGACTCCGGCTGAAGCAGCGTGGCGTCCGGCGTTGCGGCATCCGGCGAGATGGGTCCGTCGCCAGCCAGCTGCGCATGCCCGATCCAGCCGATCGGCCTCTTCTCCTCGTCGACCAGGAGGGCGAAGCCGAGCGCCTCCGGCCCTTCCAGGCGGCGGCGGACCTCGGCGCGCTCCTCACCGGGCCGGACGAGCACCGGTTGCAGCAGCGGCAGGTCCCGCACCCGCGCCAGCGAGAGGCGCTTCAGTCCACGGTCGGCGCCAACGAAACGGTCCACGAACTCGCTGGCCGGGTTGGCGAGGATCTGGTCGGGCGTGTCGTACTGCGCCAGGATGCCGCCGCGCTGCAGGATGGCGATCCGGTCGGCCATCTTGATCGCCTCGTCGACGTCATGCGTCACGAAGACGACCGTCTTCCGCACCTTGGCCTGCAGGCGCAGGAACTCGTTCTGCAGCCGATCGCGGAGGATGGGATCGACCGCCCCGAACGGCTCGTCCATCAGCATCACCGGCGGATCGGCGGCAAGCGCCCGCGCCACGCCCACCCGCTGACGCTCGCCGCCGGAGAGCGCCGCCGGATAGCGCGAGCGGTAGCCGGCCGGATCGAGGCCGACGAGCTCGAGCAGCTCGTCGACACGCTCCCGCACTCGCGTGTCCTGCCAGCGCAGGAGGCGGGGGACGACGGCGACGTTCTCCGCCACGGTGAGGTGTGGAAAGAGCCCCGTCTGCTGGATCACGTACCCGATCCGCCGTCGCAGCTCGACCGCCGGCTGGCGCATGACGTCGACGCCGTCAATCGTGATCCGGCCGCTGGTCGGCTCGATCAGCCGGTTGATCATCTTCATGGTCGTGGTCTTGCCGCAGCCGGACGGACCGACCAGGACGCAGACCTCCCCGGCGGGGATCGTGAGCGACAGGTCGGTGACCGCCGGCGGCGAGCCCGGTGGGCCGTACCGCTTGGCGACGTGCTCGAGCGCCACCACCGCACCGCTGGTCGTCGGCGTCGTCATGAGGGGCCTGCCGCGGCCGCATCGGTCAAGCGCCAGATGCGGAGCGCCGGGTTGGCGTAGACCTCCGTCAGCGCCGGACTGGTTGCGAAGTCGGTCGGCGCGGTGCAGTCGCCGGGGCGCCCGGTCTCGAGCAGGTACTCGGCGTCCAGCTGGCGCATCAGCTCCACGCTGCGCTCCACGTCGCCCGCGCAGTAGATCTCGAAGACCTGGGTGACCCGCAGGTCGGGATCGAATCCGAGGTTGGCGACGTACGGGGCGTAGGTCAGCAACCGGAGCCGGCCCGCCGGATCGGTTGGGGAGTTGAGCCAGCCGTCGGTGACGAAGACGCTGCGCTCGGGCGTGTTGGCGGCGATCCAGTCCGCCGCCTCGACGCTCTGCCAATCCATCA
Organism: Candidatus Limnocylindria bacterium; assembly: GCA_036397815.1. Lineage (GTDB taxonomy): Bacteria > Chloroflexota > Limnocylindria > QHBO01 > QHBO01 > DASQFY01. Next base: position 44,872 of record DASWIE010000083.1, on the reverse strand, counting down.
CCTGCTCACGGTTCAGCGCGGTCCAGCCCGCGACCAGCAGCGGGGACGGAATGCTGAGCGCCAGGACGACGGCTACCGCCGGCAGCGGCCAGCGACGGATCAGCCACGCGGCAAGGATGGCAACCGCGATCCACATCGCCTGGAAGTACTTGTTCATATCGAAGGCGATGTCGCTCACCTGGATGAGGTTGGGGACGGCGAAGAGGATCACGGCCCAGGCGCCCAGGAATGCCCGCCATGGCGTGCGAGGCACGAGCAGGGCGGCAAGCGCCAGCACGAGCGGCACTCCCAGGTTGGTCAGGTAGAAGAAGACGACCGCCCAGGGTCCGTCGGCGAAAGGCGCCGATTCCCAGCCGAGGCGGACGCGGAGCGAGCCCGAGCTGGCCGCCTGCAGCAGGGGCGGCACGACGAACGGGACCGCCAGCAAGTATGGCCCCAGGAACAGGGCGGCGTTGCGGATCGCGTCCCGGTCGAAGAGCCGCCCCGCCAGCAGGACGTAGAGCAGCGCCAGCAGCAGGAAAGCCGGGAAGAAGAAGAAATGGAACGGCGCGAGCAGCGCGCCCAGTCCTCCGCCAAGGCCGATGAGCGCCCATCGGTCCCGCCAGCCGGCCCTCCGCGCCCGCGCGGTCGGCAGCCCGGCGACCAGCAGCAGGACGGCGCCCACCAGGATCGGCAGCCCGGCGGTGGTGGCCCGGTGCACGAGCAGGCCGGTCCCCATCACCGATGGGATGCGGAAATAGGGCCAGGACGGCTCGCCGTTGAAGTCGTACCAGAAGTTGTCGTACGTCTGCTCCGTTACCAGGCTGACCGGGTCGCCGTAGCCTGCCGCCAGGTCGCCGACGAACCGGATCCAGCCGAAGCCGCCGCCCAGGACGACCAGCACTGCCGCCAGCAGGGCGGCGCGCCGAGCCCGTGCGCCGCGCAGCAGCCGGCGCGCGAGGCCATGGACCAGCAGGGCGAGGGCGCCCGACAGGATCGCCGAGGAGACGACGAAGGCGGGGATGGCGAAAAGGCCGGCCGCTTCGGCGGCGATGGCGGCGTGGAAGTCGGCAAACCAGTGATAGACGAGCGGCGCGCCCGCGAAGTAGGGGACCTGGGGCGGAAAGTTGCCGGCGTTCAGGGACTGGGCGATCGAGAGATGGACGCCGAGGTCGCTCCAGTTGGAGCCGCCGGCGGTGACCCCGTCGGCCGTCGGCTTCCACAGGCTGGCGTCGAGGACCAGGCCCACGAAGGCTGCGACGAGGGCCGCGAAGGCGAAGGCGACCCGTTCCCGTCGAAGTGCCGCGACGGCGCTGCGGACCTGCGCCGACAGCTGGCCCGCGCCTCCGCGGAAGGCGGCCAGCGGGATCGGCATGGCAAGCACCGCTGCGGCCGCGAGGATCGTCTCGCGCCGGTAGCCGCCCGCCGCGAGCGAGAGCCAGTAAACGAGGTGCGCGGACACGGCGACCGAGAGGACGATCGCCAGCCCGAGCCGGCCGGTCGAGCCGATGCGCGGCCGCGCCCAGGCGACGATCGCCCAGCCCGGCACGACGAAGAGGAGGGGCCAGACGACGAGGATGGCCACGGCCGGCTGCAGCCAGGCCGCGACCAGCAGCGCTGCGATGGCGCCGCTCGCCGCGGCGCCTCCGACGAATGAGGAGCGGGCGGAAGCCGTCATCGGGCCCGGATCATAGCCACTACCCATGCCTGGGTTTCCTTGACGGGCTTGCGAGGATCAGCTATGCACGGCTCCACGATGCGCATGCCACGCGGCCGATGATAGCGTCGGCCCTCACGGCGACTCGGTCCATCACCACCTTCTTCACCGAGATCCGCCTGCCGACGAACGCCGTCGCCTTCCTCTTCTTTGTCGGTTCCACGATCGCCTTCCTGAACCTGGGCGTGAGCGATAACCAGGACATCCACGACGATCTCGCGCGCGCGTTCATGGAAGGGCGCCTGTGGGTGCCCTGGGGATCGCATTGGGAGCTCGTCGTCATCGACAGCGAGCGGGCGTGGTCGCCATTTCCACCCGTCCCGGCGCTCATCTACATCCCGTTTCTCGCCCTGGGCCTGACGCCCAGCAGCACGACCCTGGGTGCGTTCGTCGGCGGCGCCGGGGTGGCGCTCATGCTGCTGATCCTGCGTCACCTCGAGGTGCCGCTGCGTACGGCAGCGTGGATCACGCTCGGGGTGGGCGCCGCGACGTATGGCTGGGTGGCGGCTTCGAGCAGCCTCTGGTTCTACCCGGAGGTCCTCGGGACCGTGCTCTCGCTCGCCGCTCTTTACCTGGGTGTGCAGGGGCGCTGGCCGCTGCTCGCCGGCCTGCTCCTGGGCCTCGCCGCGGGGTCGAGGCTTCCAACCGGGTTCATGCTGCCGCTGCTCGCCTGGTTCTATTGGCCGCAGCGCTGGCGGATCGGGCAGCTCCTCATCGGTCTCACCGCCGTCGCCATCCCGTTGGCCCTGTACAACTTCGTTCGCTTCGGCAGCCCCTTCGAGTTCGGGTACGGGCTGATCGAGAGCTTCTGGCATCCCGGCGAGCTGGTGACGGCCGAGCCGTACTTCCGTGACGGCATCGTCAACCTGGCCTACATCCCGCGCTCGATCTTCGCGATGCTGCTCCAGGGCTACGAGGTGAGGCTCGACTTCCCATGGATCGCCTACCCGGTGAGCGGAGTGGGGGTCGCCCTCTCGGCACCCACCCTGCTGCTGGCGCTCCGCGCCCGCGGTGGTGCGATCGTCTGGATCGCCTGGCTGAGCTTCGTCCTCATCATGCTGCCGAACTGGGCGCACGGGTCCTGGGGCTTCTGGCAGTTCGGCTATCGGTTCATCGTGGACGCCACCGGCCCGCTGCTCGTCCTTCTGGCGGTCGCATATCGGAACAAGGGGCCTGACTGGCTGCTGCGTGGCACCGCGCTGTTCGGCGCCGTGGCGACGCTCTACGCCTGGGCCGCCGAGCTGTGGTGGGACGTGCGCGCGGTGCCCCCCGCCGTCCTCCCCTAACCGCGCGGGCTCGAGGTCGCGAGGCGGGGCAGCGGCTGACGGGGATCGAGCAACGCGACGATGCGCTCGACCTGGGCCTCGGTCAGGGCGTCATCTCGGCCGATCCGGATCGCCAGCCGGTCGAATCCGGAGTGGACGTGGATCCCGGGCCGCTGATCGGGCTCCCAGTCGATCTGGGTGTCCGCCGGAGTCACCAGGCATGCCTCCACGCTGGCGGGCAGGGTCGCACGTTCCAGGAAGAGCTCGAGGCGGTGGCCGACGAGGCGAGCGGAGGTCACCGGCTGCGCGTCCCACGGGACCCACGACTCGGTCGATCGGTTCCAGCGATACCAGTGGCCGTTGCGCTTGCGGAAGCGCCCGTGCACGGACGCCACGCTCAGCGCCCAGGTGCCGCCGGGGCCGACCACCACGGCGTCGATCGGGACGATGCCACCGAGCGCGATGCCGGCGAAGTAGTGATAGCCGTCATCGAGCCGCGAGGCGAGCGCGGCGGCCAGGCGATCGTGGCTCAAGCCCGGGATCGCGAGGCGTCGTGAGCGCGAGCTGGTGTGGTGCAGGATCATGGCAGCGGATCGTCGTGCGGTTGGGATTGCGAAAGAGCGCAAAGTCTACCGCGGCCGATATCGGTCGCCTAGAGGAATCGGTCACATGGAGGTACCGGTACCCCTGGGGTAGCATGCCGCCCGTGGATGAAGGACACGTCAAGCTCGACCCGGTCGCGACCGCCGAGCCCGGTCACGAGCTCGAGCGGGCGGTGCGGACCCTGCTGGCCGAGATCGGCGAGGATCCGCAGCGCCAGGGGCTGGCCGAAACGCCCGAGCGCGTGCGGCGCATGTATGCCGAGCTGACCGCCGGCTACCACATCGACCCCGACGCCCTCCTGAACGGCGCCTGCTTCGATGTCGACTACGACGAGATGGTGGTGGTCCGCGACATCGAGTTCTACTCGCTGTGCGAGCACCACCTGCTGCCGTTCTACGGGCGTGCCCACGTCGGCTACCTGCCGCGCGGCCGAGTCATCGGTCTTTCGAAGATCCCGCGCATCGTGGACATGTACGCGCACCGGCTGCAGGTGCAGGAACGGATGACCCAGCAGGTGGCAGGCCTGCTCATGGAGCGGCTGGAGCCGAAGGGGGTCGGCTGCGTGATCGAGGCGACCCACCTGTGCACCATGATGCGCGGCGTCCGGAAGCAGCAGGCGACCATGGTCACGAGCGCCATGCTCGGCACGTTCCGCCGCGATGGCCGCACTCGCAGCGAGTTCCTGACCTTCATCGGACGATCGTCCGACTAGACCGATGCCGTACGCACCGCTGCTCACCGAAGCGGAGATCGACGAGGGACTGGCCGCGCTGCCCGACTGGCAACGCGAGGGTGACGCGATTCGGCGGACCGTCCGCTGCGCGACCTTCCTCGACGCCATCAGCCTCGTGAACCGCGTGGCCGAGGCCGCCGAGGCGGCCGACCACCATCCCGACATCCTGATCAACTGGCGGCGTGTGACGTTCACCTCGACCACGTATGCTTCCAAGGGCCTGACCGCCAAGGATCTGGCCATGGCGGCCACCATCGATCGGCTGGCTTCCGAGGCGGGAGCGGATGCGGCCAGCGGCTAGAATCGGGCCCGCATGAGCCAGACCGATGACGCCCGCTCGACTGACGCCCGCTCGACGCCGATCCGGGTCCTGATCGCCAAGCCGGGCCTGGACGGCCACGATCGCGGGGCCAAGGTGCTTGCCCGCGGCCTACGCGACGAGGGCTTCGAGGTGATCTACACCGGGCTGCGCCAGACGCCGGAGATGATCGCCGACGCCGCCGAGCAGGAGGACGTGGACGTGGTCGGCCTCTCGATCCTGTCCGGCGCGCACATGACCCTGCTGCCGCGCATCGCGCAGCTCGTCCGCGAGCGCGGCATGGACGACGTCCTGGTCGCCGCCGGCGGGATCATCCCCGATGCGGACGTCGGCAAGCTCAAGGAGGCCGGGATCGCCGAGATCTTCGGTCCCGGCACGAGCATCGGCCAGGTGGCGCGCTACTTCCGCGAGCACGCGCGCAAGCGCGCCTGATCGGAGCGTGGCCGACCTCGCCGAGGTGATGCGCGGTGCCGTAGCCGGCGAGCGCGGACCGCTGGCGCGGCTGTTGACCGCCATCGAGAACGACGCGCCCGGAATGCGCGACCTGCTGCCGGCGCTCTTCCGCGCCAGCAAGGGCGCCCATCTGGTCGGAATCACCGGGCCGCCGGGCAGCGGTAAGTCGACGCTCGTCAACGCGCTCGCCGCCGAGTGGCGCCGGCGCGGCAGGCGGGTCGGGATCCTGGCGGTCGACCCGTCGTCTCCGTACACGGGCGGCGCGATCATGGGCGACCGCATCCGGATGATGGAGCATGCCGCCGACCCCGACGTCTTCGTGCGATCGATGGCGTCGCGCGGGGAGCTGGGCGGCCTGTCAGCGGCGACCTGGATCGCGGCGGGGGCGCTGGATGCGGCGGGCTTCGACCCGGTGCTGGTCGAGACCGTCGGCGCTGGGCAGAGCGAGGTTGAGGTTGCGCGGCTGGCCGAGACTACTGTGGTGGTCGAGGTGCCGGAGATGGGAGACGAGGTGCAGGCCATCAAGGCTGGCCTGCTGGAGGTCGCCGACGTGCTGGTCGTGAACAAGGCCGATCGCCCAGGTGCCGACCGCGCCGCCCGGCAGCTGCGCGCCATGCTCTCGACGGCGGGCGGGCGGGTGAAGCGCAAGCCCCCGCACGTGCTCATGACGACCGCGACCACCGGCGAGGGCGTGGCGGCATTGACCGACGCCATCGACGCACATCGCTTGGTGGCGCGCGACCCCGACCGGGCGCGCGAACGGGCGGCGGGCCAGCTGCGGCGGGCGCTGGGTGACGCGGCCGCTCGACGTGCAGCTTCCGGCCCGGACTGGGCTGCGACCGTCGACGCGATCGCCTCGCGCGAGCTCGATCCCGCGACCGCCGCCGAGCGGCTCCTGCAATGACACCCGGCGCGTCCGCGCTCGTGATCCGAAGCGTGACGCCGGCCGACGAGCCGTTCCTGTGGCGCGTGCTCTCGTTCAGCGCCGACCTGCCACCCACTGAGCCACCTCCCGTCGACGCGGTCAAGCAGGACGCTGGGCTTTCGCCCTACCTGGTGGGCTGGGGTCGTCCCGGCGATGCCGGGGTGATTGCCGAAGTGGCCGGCGAGCCGGTCGGCGCGGCCTGGCACCGGCACTTTCCCGCCGCTCAGCCCGGCTATGGCTTCGTGGCAGAGCGGATCCCCGAGATCAGCGTCGGCGTGGAGGCGGCGTGGCGCGGGCGGGGCATCGGCCGCGCGCTGCTCACCGCCCTCTTCGACCGCGCACGAAGCGAAGGGATCGAGGCGCTCAGCCTGAGCGTGGACGCCAACAACGCGCCCGCGGTGGCCCTCTACCAGTCGATGGGCTTCCGCAGCGCGGGGGGCACACCGGGGAACCCGACCATGCTCCTGCGGCTGGTAGGCTAGCCGGCCATGGGCATCGAGCGGGTCTACGTCGTTGGCGCTGGCCTGATGGGGCATGGGATCGCCCAGGTGAGCGCCGCCGCCGGCAAGTCGGTGACGCTTTCGGATCGAACAGCTGAGCTCGCCGACGCGGGGCGCGAGCGGATCGCCGGCAACCTTGCCCGCCAGGTCTCGAAGGGAAAGCTGGAGCAGGCGACCGCCGATGAGATCCTGCAGCGCGTCGGCACCGCCGTGGGGACCGAGGGCGCAGGCGGCCACGACATCGTGATCGAGGCGATCTTCGAGGACGAGGCGCTGAAGCGTGAGACGTGGGCGCGCGTCTCCGGGTCGGCTGCTCCGCACGCGATCTTCGCCTCCAACACCAGCAGCATCAGCATCACCGGCCTGGCCACGGCGACCGACCGCCCAGCAAAGTTCATCGGCCTTCATTTCTTCTCGCCGGTCCCGGTCATGGGCCTGGTCGAGATCATCCGCGGGCTGGAGACCGATGATGCCACCCACGCGGCAAGCCGCGCCTTCGCCGCCGAGCTGGGCAAGACCGTGATCGAGTCGCGCGACATGCCCGGCTTCCTGGTGAACCGCATGCTCGGCCCGTTCATCAACGAGGCCATCTTCGCGCTGATGGAGTCGACAGGCACGGCGCAGGACATCGACACCGGGGCGAAGCTCGGCCTCAACCATCCGATGGGCCCGCTGGAGCTGTCCGACTTCATCGGGAACGACGTGATGCTCGGCGTGCTGGACGTCCTGCATCGTGGCTTCGGCGATCCGAAGTTCCGCGCCGCGCCGCTGCTCCGGCAGATGGTCGTCGCCGGGCACCTGGGCCGCAAGGCGGGGCGCGGCTTCTACCGCTACGACGAGCAGGGGAACAAGATCGCCTGATGAGCACCGCCGCCGCCGCCTTGCACCGGCCAGACCCGTTCGCGCTCACCGAGGAGGAGCGCGGCGTGCGTGAGACGGCCGCTCTCTTCGCGCAGCGTGAGCTGGCGCCCACCGTCGCCCGGCGCGACGAGGAGGAGCGCTACGATCGCGCCCTCTTCACCCGGATGGGTGCGCTGGGCCTGACCGGGCTTCCCTACCCGGAGCAGTACGGCGGCGCGGGAATGTCCACCTTCGCCTGGATCCTGGCCTGCGAGGAGATCGCCGCGGAAGACATGGGGATGGCGATCAGCCTCTCGGTCCACATCCTGGCGCAGCTCCCGATCCTCACCTTCGGGACCGATGCGCAGAAGGATCGGTTCCTACCACCTATGACCGCCGGCCGGCACCTGGGGGCCTTCGCCCTGACCGAGCCCGGAGCCGGGTCGGACGCGTCGGCCATCGCGCTGCGTGCCGAGCGGGGAGATGACGGCTACGCGCTCACCGGCACCAAGGTCTGGATCACGAACGGCGCGGACGCCGAGGTGATCATCGCCTTCGCCACCATCGACCGCTCGCTCGGCCGCGACGGCATCACCGCCTTCGTGGTCGAGCGCGACACCCCGGGGTTCCGTGTCGGGAGCCACGAGCGAAAGATGGGGATCCGCGACTCCGTCTCGACCGAGCTGATCTTCGACGGGGCGAAGGTCCCGCTCGACAACCGGCTCGGCGAGGAGGGGCAGGGCCTGAAGGTGGCGCTCAGCGCCCTGGGCGCCGGCCGGATCGGCATTGCGGCGGCCTGCGTCGGCCTGGCGCGAGCCGCCCTGGAGCACGCGACTCGCTACGCGACCCAGCGCAGCCAGTTCGGCCGTCCGATCGCCGACCAGGAGATGATCCAGGCCATGCTGGCCGACGCCGCCGTCGCGGTCGAGGCAGCCAGGCTGCTCACCTGGCGCGCGGCGCGCCTGCGGGACGCGGGGCAGCCGATCAACGCGGCGAGCAGCATGGCCAAGATGTACGCATCCGACGCCGCCATGCGGGTCGCGACCGACGCGGTGCAGATCTACGGTGGCGCGGGCTACAGCCGCGACAATCCGGTCGAGCGCTTCATGCGCGACGCGAAGGGCGCGCAGATCTACGAGGGCACCAACCAGATCCATCGGCTCGTCATCGCCCAGCAGCTCATCGATGAGGTGCGGCGAACGGGCTGACCGACCAACCGCTGTTCGACCAACCGCTGTTCGACCGCAGTGTCCCCGTCGCACCATGCGGCCACCGATCCACGAGGGAGGCCAATCCGTGACCACCAGCACCGAGCCCGAGCGGCGAGTCGAAGAGGCACCGGGGGGAGCGCCTGGACATCGGGCGCAGGTCGCGCCGGTCGAGGCGCTCGTGGTCGAGGGCGAGCCAGCCTCCAACCTCATCGACCTGATCCACCGCTCGGTGGAGCGCAGCCCCGACCGCCCCGCGCTGCGCTGGAAGCTGCCTCGCTCCCGTCGGCACACCGGCGGCGAGGCCGAGACCGAGGAAGAGGCGCAGTGGCGGACGACCAGCTACCGCGAGACCTGGGACTGGATCCGCGACGTCTCCCTGGGCTTCCAGGCGCTTGGCGTGATGGCGGACGACCGCATCTGCATCGTGAGCCGCACCCGACCCGCCTGGCTGGTGGCGGACCTGGCGGGGATGGCCCTGGGGGCCGTCACCTGCCCGATCTACCCCAGCTCGGAGGCGAACCAGGCCGCCTTCATCATCAACAACGTGGGCGCCAAGCTGATCGTGGTCGAGAACGCGCAGCAGGCGGCCAAGATCGAGTCGATCCGGGCCGAGTGCCCGACGATCGAGAAGATCGTGGTCATCGAGGAGCGTGGCACCCTGCCGGCGGGCGCCATCACCTTCGACGACGTCTTCGAGCTGGCGCCCCCCGATGCCGGGCATCGCGTGCTGTGGGACGAGGGCTGGCGCGAGATCACGCGTGACCAGCTGGCCACCATCATCCACACCTCCGGGACGACCGCCAACCCGAAGGGCGCGATGCTCACCCACGGCAACCTGGTCTTCAACTACGAGGCCGTCATCCAGGTCGTCGACTTCTACGAGACCGATACCTTCCTCTCCTGGCTGCCCCTCAGCCACATCTACGAGCGCGTGGCCGGGATGGTGGTGCCGCTGGGCCGCGGCTCGCTGATCGCCTATGCCGAGCCCCTCATCGAGCGCCTGCCGATCAACATGGCCGAGGTGCGACCGACCGTGATGGTCGCCGTGCCTCGCCTCTACGAGCGCGTCTACGCCCGCGTCCTATCGACCATCGAGTCCGGCTCGCACCTGAAGCAGCGCATCTTCTGGTGGGCCGCCGGGCTGGGCAAGCAGAAGTACGCGAACCACCTGGCCGCGCGCTCCGACTCGCTCTGGCTGCGTCTGCAGCTGAAGGTCGCGGATGCCCTGGTCTTCGGCAAGATCCGGGCGCGCACCGGCGGGCGGGTGCGCTACTTCGTCTCCGGCTCGGCGCCGCTGTCGCGAGAGATCGGCGAGTTCTTCTACGGGATGGGGATGCTGGTGCTGGAGGGCTACGGACTGACCGAGACGAGCCCGTTCGTGTCGATCAACCGACCCGACGACTTCGTATTCGGCACGGTCGGACGCCCCGCGCCCGATACCGAGGTGCGCATCGACGGGCAGACCGGCGAGATCCTGGTGCGCGGTCCACAGGTGATGCGCGGCTATCTCAACGATCCGGCCGAGACCGCACGCGCCATCGACCCCGACAGATGGTTCCACACCGGCGACATCGGTGAGCTGGACGAGATCGGCCGCATCCGGATCACCGATCGGCTCAAGAACATCATCGTGCTGGCCAACGGCAAGAACGTGAGCCCGGCACCAATGGAGGCGGCGCTGTCGAGCTCGAAGTTCATCGGTCAGGCGGTCATCCTGGGCGACAGGCAGCCGTACACCGGCGCGCTCATCGCGCCGGACTTCGAGGAGCTGAGCGCCTGGGCGGCCGCCAACGGGATTGCCGAGATGCCACCGGAGCAGCTGGTCAGGGAGCGGTCGGTGGAGAAGCTGATCGACGCCGAGGTGAAGGCCAAGCTGGACGGCTTCGCCATCTACGAGCGCCCACGGCGCGTCGCGCTCCTGCCGCGCCTGTTGACCGAGGAGGAGGGCGAGCTCACCCCCTCGATGAAGGTGAAGGTCCGCGTCGTCAAGGAGACGTGGGCGGACAAGGTGGCGGAGCTCTTCGAGGGCGACGCCAGGGAGTGACCACCGGCGAGTATCGCTGGCGGCGATCTATGCGCGCTCGGACCCTCGTCTCGGCGTCGCTTGATTGCGTGGGGCGATCACTCGGCGCGCCTCCAGCCCCTTCGGGCGTCCATTGATCGCCAGCGGCGATCCTTCGGCCGAGCGCACCGCACGCTTGGGGGCGGTACCATCACCACGTGACCGACGTCTTCATTCTCTCCGCCGCACGGACCTCGTCCGGCAAGTTCGGCGGCGGCCTCTCGACTGTTCCCGCTACCGAGCTCGGCTCGACCGCCAGGCGCGGCGGTCGGACGCGCCTGGCCACGCTCTGCCTGGGGGGCGGGGGAGCGGTCGCCCTGGCGGTCGAGACCGTCTAGGGTCCAGCGTCCTCGGCGAGTGCCGCGAGGCGATTCAGCGACGTCTTGAACGAGGCGTGGATCGGGCCATTGGCCGCGAAGCGCAGGAGCAGCCAGTAGAGTGGGTTGCCCGGCTGTGTGGTGAGACGGTAGGTCACCCGCGAGCCGTCGCCATCGGGCTTGATGATGACCTCAGCCACCGCGTCCCGGGCGAAGACCACCGGTCCCGGCCTGCCGTCGACGCGCTCGGCCTCGTGATGCCAGCGCAGGAGGTGCGGCGGCTCGTAGGCGGTCACCACCGAGTCGATCTCGGTCGCCTTGCCGCGCGCCAGGCCGAACATGCGCTGACGGCGTCCCAGACCCGAGCCGGAGAGAACCTCGCCGCGCTCCGCCTCGGTGAACCACTCGCTCCAGCGCGACACGTTGTCGATCCATGGCCAGATCCGCTCCGGTGAAGCCGCGATGCGCCGGCTCTCCACGAATTCCATCGGTCCATCTTGAGCGGTTCGCGCAAGGGTCCCGCGCGAAGCGCCCCCCGTTTCAGCCGCCAAGGTCCGTCAGCACCGCGCCGAGGGTCGTCCCGATCAGCTCCGCCTCGTCGATGGTGAGGCACAGGGGCGGTCGAATCTTCAACACGTTCCCGTGGCGGCCCGTGGTCCCGATGAGCACGCCACGGTCGGCCATCGCGTTCTTCACCCGATCGGCAAGCGCTCCCGCCGGCTCCTTCAAGGCGCGATCCATCACCAGCTCGACGCCGGCCATGAGGCCCCGGGCGCGCACATCACCGATCGACCCGTGGCGCTCGGCGAGCGCCGCCAGCGCCGCTCCCAGACGGCCACCAACCTCGGCGGCACGCGCGACGAGGCGCTCGTCCTCGATCACTTCCAGGACCGCGAGCGCCGCGGCGCACGCGACCGGGTTGCCGCCGAAGGTGCTGAACCAGGTCGTCTGCGCGGCGAAGCGGTCGACGATCTCGGCCCGGGTGACCACCGCGGCGACGGGATGGCCGTTGCCCATCGGCTTGCCGAGCGTGACGATGTCGGGCCTGACGCCCCATGTGGAGAAGCCCCAGAGCCCGTCGCCGGTGCGGCCGAAGCCACATTGGACCTCGTCGGCGATCAAGAGCGCGCCCGCGGCACGCGCGACGGCGACGAGCTCGCGGACGACGGCCGCAGGTGGAACGAAGATGCCGTCGGCAGTGAAGGTCGAATCGAGGAAGAGTGCGGCCGGCCGTCGTTCTCGCTCCGCCAGGCGGCCCACCGCGCCTGTCATCTCGGCGCGGGCGATGCCGGCGGGGTCGGACGCCACGGCGTACCGGCCGCGGTACGTGTCGGGGGCCGGATAGGTCTCCACGCCTGCCGGCTGCTCGCCGCGCGGCCACTCGGACGGAGAGAAGGGGGCGATGCCCACGGTCAGGCCGTGGTATCCCCATTCGGTGACGATGCCCGCATCGGCGCCGCTGGCGGTCGTGGCGAGGCGCCAGGCGAGGTCATTCGCCTCGCTGCCGGAGTTCACGAACATGACGGTGTCGAGTTCGTCGGGCATCGTCGCGGTCAGGCGCTCGGCCAGCTCGACCACGTTCTCGTGCAGGTAGCGAGTGTTCGTGTTCAGCGTGGCTGCCTGGCGGGCGATGGCCTTGACCACTCGCGGATGGGCGTGCCCGACGATCGGCACGTTGTTGTAGGCGTCCAGGTAGCGACGGCCTGACGCGTCGTACATCCACGCGCCGTTCCCACGAACGAGGTGGAGCGGCTGGCGGTAGCTGAGCGGCTCGAGGGCGCTGCCCAGCACCCGGCGCCGTCGAGCCGCCAGCTCGTCGTCGGGGACGGGGCGGGCCAAGGGTGCTCGGGCGATCGCCGACAGGCGCCGTCCGGCCTCGTCGAATCCGACGTCGTCGAGCAGCTCCAGCAGCTCCCAGGCCGGCTCCGCCCAGGCCTGGATGTACGCATTGGCGGGGTACTGCCGGTTCCGGAAGGCGGAGATCAGGATCGTCTGCGCCATCCGTCCGGCTAGCAGCTCGCCCAGCAGATCGGCCTCCCGCTCCTCGAGCGGCATGACCGAGGCGTACCCGGCCATGAACTGTTCCGCGACCGCAAAGATCTCCTTGCGTCCGCGCAGGAGCGATTGGAGCGCGGCCGGGATGTCGAGCATCAGCGCCGTGTGCGCCATGTCGCCGAAATCGATGATCCCGCTGACCCGCCGGTCGTCATCGAGGAGCAGGTTGTCGAGGGTCAGGTCGTTGTGGATGACCTGTGAGCGGAGGATCGGGAACGCGGGCAGGACGCGCTCGCTGAAGCGGCTGATCACGCGCTGTAGGAGCTTGCGCTGCGGCCCGTCAGGCAGAAGCCCGGCATGGCGGAAGAGGCGGGGCAGTCGCTGCTGGTCCCAGAGGATGACGCGACCCGCGGCGGGGTGAAAGAAACCGCGCAGCGCATGGCCGATGCGCGCGACCACGTCGCCGATGGCCGTGATGTCTGCGGCTGTCAGGTCACCCGGCTCGGCGTGCCGGCCCGGCAGGAGCGGGAGGAGCCGGACGAGATGGGTGGACTGCCCCGCCGACAAGAGGCCGACCGGCCCGCCGTCCAGGGTCGGCCGTGGGACGGCAACCGGCAGGCCGGGATCGACCGCGGCGATCCGCTCGACCGCCGCGACCTCCATCTCGACCACTGCCGGATCCTCGGCGGCGTTTGAGACCTTGAGCACCCACTCGGCGCCGGCCGCATCGGTGAGGTGGAAATTCTGGTCGCGCTCGCTGACGAGGGGCAGCGCGGTGCCCTCGACCCCGAAGATGGCGCGCGCCGCGCTCTCGGCCTGGCTCGGCGCCAGGTCGGGCGGCGTGGCCTCGAGGACGTCGGCGGTGGCGATGATCCGATCCTACCGCGTGCGCGCCACCCCGTTCGTACCGGTGACCGCGGATCGGCGTGCGTTAGAATCGGCAACCGTCCGCGGTTCGGCCAGCCTCCGCCTCGATCGGCGCGCAGAGGCGCCGGGTCGTGTCTCGAACAGGAGGCATCCAGCTACCAGATGGTCAGCTCGAATCCCGTCGCCGAGGCGCCGAACATCTGGGCCGTCGCCCAGTCGCAGTTCGACAGCGCCGCAGAACAGCTCGACCTCGATCCCGGCCTGCGACAGGTCCTCCGGCATCCCAAGCGGGAGCTGACCGTCAACTTCCCGGTCACCATGGACGACGGACACGTCGAGGTGTTCACCGGCTACCGCGTCCAGCACAACCTCAGCCGTGGGCCGGCCAAGGGCGGGATCCGCTATCACCAGGACGTCACGCTCGATGAGGTCCGCGCCCTGGCGATGTGGATGACCTGGAAGTGCGCGGTCGTGAACATCCCATACGGCGGCGGCAAGGGCGGCGTCATCGTCGATCCCAAGAAGCTGTCGCTTCGCGAAGTCGAGGGCCTGACCCGGCGCTTCACCACCGAGATCAGCCCGCTCATCGGTCCAGACCGGGACATTCCGGCGCCCGACGTCAACACCAACGCTCAGACCATGGCCTGGATCATGGACACCTTCTCCATGCACGCCGGCTACACGATCAGCGGGGTTGTGACCGGCAAGCCGATCGCCATCGGCGGCTCGCTTGGCCGCAACGAGGCGACCGCGCGCGGGGCGGTATTCACACTCCAGCAGTGCTCGCTTGCGGTGAAGGTGCCGCTTGTCGGCGCGCGGGTGGCGGTGCAGGGCTACGGCAATGCCGGCTCGATCGCCGCCGCCCTGCTCGCTGCCGAGGGATCGGTGATCGTGGCGGTCAGCGACTCGAGCGGCGGCATCGCGAATCCCAAGGGTCTCGACCCAGCCAAGGTCAGCGCCTGGAAGCAGGAGCACGGCACGGTGGTCGGCTGCCCAGGCTCCGAGGAGATCAGCAACGCGGAGGTCCTGGAGACCGACTGCGAGATCCTGGTGCCGGCGGCGCTGGAAAACCAGATCACCCGCCACAACGCCCCGAACATCAAGGCGCGGATCGTGGCCGAGGCCGCGAACGGACCGACCACTCCGGAGGCCGACGCCATCCTCCACGAACGCGGGATCTTCCTGATCCCCGACATCCTGTGCAATGCCGGCGGCGTGACGGTCAGCTACTTCGAGTGGGTCCAGGACATGCAGTCCTTCTTCTGGACCGAGCAGCGCATCAACCAGAGCCTCAAGGAGATCATGGATCGCGCCTTTGACTCCGTCCATGTCATGAGCCGGCGCCACGAGGTGGACATGCGCACGGCGGCGTACATGGTCGCCGTGGCCCGCGTGGCCGAGGCGACCACCCTGCGCGGCCTCTACCCGTAGGCGGGCGACGCATGCTCGACCACGAAGAGCGGTTCCTCTTCCGCGAGGAGATCCTGAACCTCGCCACCGCGCTGGGGGACGCCGGTGCACTCGACAATGTCGAGGACCTGCTGGCGGAGGTCACGACCTCGCCCCGCTTCGATTCGGACGTGTTCACCCTGGAGCGCTCGCTGCAGGTGATGCTCGGCAACCGGGCCGGCTCCACCCTGGTCGGGCTGCTGACCGTGACCCGCGAGGTGTTCGAGGAGGTGGGCGAGATCGGCGTGCCGCCGGACGTCAACGAGCGGATCGTCAGCTGGCGGGCCCGGTTCGGGCTCGCCATCGACAACGCGCTCAACTTCCTGAACAACCCCGATGGCATCCAGGGGCACAACTTCGGGACCCAGATCTCGCACGGCGACGGCGGCACGTCGCTCCAGGGCCGGTTGACCCTGGTCCGCTACAACAACGAGCCGCAGTTCTTCATCGCCGATGCCGACATCCTGCTGGCGATCGCGGCCGACATGATGGAGCGTCTCGGAGAGCACCTCGAGCCGGAGATGATCGACCCGGAGCTGCTCCAGCGGCTGCGCGAGGGGCTTGACCTCATCGAGCGGCGGTCCAAGCCGCGGGGTTGAGCGACTCACTTGAGCGCGGCGCGCCGGATCTTCCTGGCGGCGACGGGCCAGAACTGCGGTAAGACGACCACCTCGCTCGGCCTGGCCGCCGCCATCACCCGGCGCGGGCATCGGCTCGGCTTCCTCAAGCCGATCGGCCAGCGCTACCTGGTGGTTGACGGCACCCGAGCCGATGAGGACGCCGTGCTCATGAAGGAGGTCTTCGACCTGCCCGATGCGCTGAACGACATGAGCCCGGTCACGCTGCCGCGCCACTTCACCACCGATTACGTGCTCGGCAGGATCGACGAGGATCTGGAGGCCGCGGTCACCGCGGCGGATCGACGGATCGCGGCCGACAAGGACCTGTTGCTGATCGAGGGGACGGGGCACGCCGGCGTGGGCGCGGTGATAGGCCTATCGAACGCTCGCGTCGCGTCGCTGCTCGACGCGCCAGTGATCATCGTGAGCGAGGGTGGCGTGGGCCGGCCGATCGACGAGATCGTGCTCAACCAGGCCCTCTTCCAGCGCCACGACGCGCGGATCCTGGGCGCGGTGGTCAACAAGGTGGACACCGCCGCCGCGCCGCACCTGCCCGAGGTCCTGGCGCGCGGCCTGGCCCAGCACGGGATCGAGCTGCTGGGCTGCATTCCGTACAGCGAATTCCTGGCCAACCCGTCGCTGGAGCTGATCGCTACCCACCTCGACGGCGAGCTGTTGGCCGGCGAGGCGACTGCCGGTCGGACGATCGGCCGGGTGGCAATCGGTGCCATGCAGGCCGAGCACGCCATCCCGCTCCTGCGTGACCGCACGCTGCTCATCACGCCCGGCGACCGCGAGGACCTGCTGATGGCGGCCCTGGTCGCCAACCGGACGGACCGCGATGGCCAGCCGGGATCGAGGGTCACCGGTATCGTGCTGACCGGCGGCTTCCGTCCGCCGCCACGGCTGCTTGCCTCCCTTCAGCGAGAAGGCCTTTTCGCTTACCTGGTCGCGACCGATACCTACTCCACCGCCGAGGCGGTCAACGAGATCCTGGTCAAAACCCATCCGACCGACGTCGAGAAGATCGCCACCATCATCGACCTCGTCGGCGGCGCGCTCGACGCCGAGTCGCTGCTGGCGCGCCTCTAGGTCGGCGCGCCGCGCCGACATCGTCAGATTCCAACCAGGTCGTCACCACCGGGCCCTATCGGTCCATTCGTCGTCAGACTCCAACCAAGTTGGCGTTGGGCAGCAAGTCAGCCGCACTGGGCTGTTGTGCCGGTGCGAGCCACGCTCAGCGAACGCCGCCAGCTAGCGTACGGAGCCCACGCCCCGCGTCTACCGTGAACTAGGTTGGTATGTGACAACTTTGGGTCATCGCCTTATTGGTGAAGGCCGACACCTCGGCGTACGATGGCCGCATGACCACGACACCGACGCCGGTCGACCGGCTCCACTTCACCGGAGACGACGAGGCGGATCGCATGCTGGCGACCGACCCGCTCGCCCTTCTCATCGGCTTCGCCCTCGACCAGCAGGTGACGGTCCAGAAGGCCTTCAGCGGACCGGCCGAGCTGCGGCGCCGGATCGGGCACCTGGACGCGGCGCGTATCGCGGCCATGGATCCGGAAGAGCTGGCACAGGTGTTCCGGCAGCGGCCGGCGCTCCACCGGTTTCCCGGCGCGATGGCCAGGCGGGTCCAGGCGCTGTGCGCCTACCTGGTCAAGGAGTACGGCGGCGAGGCGTCGCGGGTCTGGACCGATGCGGGCGATGGCCGCGACCTCCAGGCGAGGCTGATGGCTCTGCCGTCGTTCGGGGAGATGAAGGTGCGCTCGCTGCTGGCCATCCTCGGCAAGCGATTCGGGCTGCGCCTGCCCGGGCTCGACGAGGTGACTCCCAAGCACCCGACCCTTGGCGACGTCGACTCGCCGGAGGCGCTGGAGCGTTACCAGGCCTCCAAGCGTGCCTACAAGGCGGAGCTGCGCGCCGCGGAGCGACCGAAAGGTCAGAACCGGTAGCCAGCGCCCTCGCTACCACTGCCACGAGTACAACGGCGCCCGAGATAGTCACCGGCCATCGGGCCACCATCACAGGCGTGTATTCGCGTGCGAGACGGACAAGGAAGGAGGCCGGACGTGGGCACTCGCCGGCCTCCTCGTGCGCCGCGGCAGCACCCGGGAACCCGGGGCCGCGGTGACAGCGCGCATCATACGAAGCGCGGACCCAGCGTCACTAGTACTTTGCGCTCGATTTCGCCTCAGGTCGCCTCCCAGCCGATCGGCTGATTGTCCGCCAGTCGAGTGCGGCCGATCCAGGCCGCGACCAGGGCCAGCGCCGGCCCGGAGATCCGCTGCAGCTCCGCCAGGCTCTCCGCGTCCGCGATGCTGATGTAGTCAGGGCGCGCCATCGGCTCCGCGGCGACCGCGTCCGTCATGCGCGCCCGCAGCACCTCCGCTGAGCGCTCACCGGCGTCGTAGGCCTCCTTGGCGGCTCGGAGGGCGGCGGGCAGGCACGCCGCCGCGTGCCGTTCCTCAATGGAGAGCTGGGCGTTGGCGCTCGACAGCGCCAGGCCGTCCGAGTCGCGGACGGTCGGACAGATGACCAGGTCGACGTTCATGAACAGGTCGCGCAGCATGCGTCGCAGGATGACGATCTGCTGCGCGTGCTTCTGGCCGAGATAGAGCCGCGCCGGGCCGACCAGGTTCACCAGCTTCAGCATGATCGTGGTCAGGCCGTCCAGGTGGCCCGGTCGCGAGGCGCCCTCCAGCTGCCGGGTGAGGCCCTCGACTGTGACGCGGGTGAGGTCTTCCGGCGGGTAGAGGGTGGCCACTCCGGGCAGGAAGGCTATCTCGGCCTGCTCGCGCTCGAGCAGGGCGAGGTCGCGCCCCTCGTCGCGCGGAAGGTGGCTGCCCTCGTCCAGTGCCGCGAACTCGTGCGAGTTGCTGAAGCAGCTCACCACGACGCAGCCGTTCTCCGCCTTGGCGCGACGGACCAGCGAGAGCTGGCCGTCGTGCAGCATGCCCATGGTCGGCACGAAGCCGACCGCATCACCGGCGACGCGATGCTTGAGGATCGCGACCCGCAGGTCCGGGGCGTTCCGGACGATCTCCACGCAGGTCAGCGTCGCCGCGAGCGGGAGGGACGGGGCTCCGCCGGCGCCGAGCGCGCCTTCCGGTAGCGGTCGACGATCAGGTCCCACAGGCGTTCCGCGACCTGGCGCTTGGGCAGCATCGGCCAGTCGGTCAGCGGACCCTCGACCCCGAAGACGGTGACCTTGTTCTCGTCCGAGCCGATGGCGTCGAATGGTCCGCCGACGACGTTGCCGACGATCAGGTCGAGACCCTTGTCGCGCAGCTTGCCGGTGGCGTTCGCCTCCAGGTCGTCGCTCTCCGCCGCGAAGCCGATGAGGAATGGCCTGACGCCCTCGGGCATCTCGCCGACCTCGGCCACGATGTCCGGGTTGGGCACGAGCTCGACCTGCATCCCGGCGCCCTCGCGCTTGATCTTCTTGGCCGAAGCCCGCTTGGGAGCGAAGTCCGATACGGCAGCCGCCATGACGAGGATGTCGGCCGCTGGGGCGGCGCGCAGCACGGCCTCGCGCATGGCGGCGGCGGTGGTTGCCTCGATCACGGTTGCTCCGCGGGGCGGCGCTACGCTCATCGCGCCGGCCACCAGCGTCACGACGGCGCCTCGGTCCCGCGCCGCCTCGGCGATCGCGATGCCCATCTTGCCGCTGCTGCGATTGCCGATGAAGCGCACCGGGTCGAGCGGCTCGCGCGTGCCGCCCGCACTGACCACGACGTGCAGTCCGTCCAGGTCGCCGGACCGGGCGAAGAGGCGTTCCACCGCCTCGGCGATGGTGCCCGGCTCCGCCAGCCGGCCAACTCCGGTCAGGCCGCTCGCCAGTGCACCGACCTCGGGCTCGACCACCATGTGTCCGAATCCGCGGAGGGTCTCGACGTTGCGCTGGGTGGCCGGGTGGGTCCACATGCCGGCGTCCATGGCCGGCGCCAGGATCACCGGCGCACGGCTGGCGCAGGCGATGGCGGTGACGGCGTTGCGGACCAGGCCAGCCGCCAGCTCGGCCAGCACGTTGGCGGTCGCCGGCGCGATGACGATCGCGTCGGCCCCCTCGGCCAGCTCGACGTGCGCAATCTGCTGATCGTCGTCGAGCGCCATCACGTCGTCGACCACGGGGCGATGGGTGAGCGAGGCGAAGGTGAGCGGGGTGACGAACCGAGCCGCGGCCGGGGTCATGGCCACGTCGACCACGGCGCCCCTCTCCGCGAGCAGGCGGACCAACGCCACTGCCTTGTAGGCCGCGATGCTGCCTGAGACCCCCACCACGATTCGACGCCCGGCCAGGGGTTCGCGCTGCTCGGTCATCGGTCTGGCGTCCGTGGTTCGACCGTCGCCGACTCGACCTCTGTCGCGGCCCGGATACGCTCCCAGCCGTAGCGGATGCCGCGCAGGGTCAGGTCCGGCTCGATGGCGTCGATGCCGGGCACCTCGCGCAGCCAGGGTTCGTAGGTGTAGCCGCCGGTCGCGATCACCGTCACGCGGCTGCCGGCCGGCGAGCGCTCGATCAGCTCGCCTCGCAGGGCGGTCAGCAGGCCGCTCACCAGGCCGATGTAGCCGAGCACCGTTCCCGACTGCATGGCGTGCACCGTGTTGGCACCGATGGCCTGCGGCGGCCGCCGCAGCTCGATCCGCGGCAGCTTGCTGGCGTAGCCGACCAGGGCCTCGAGCGAGAGGCCCAGTCCCGGTGCGATGGCTCCACCGATGTAGGCGCCCTCAGCGCTCACCACGTCGAAATTCGTGCTCGTGCCCAGGTCGACCACGATCGCCGGCCCGCCGAATTCGATCTGCGCGGCCAGCGCGTTGCAGAGGCGATCCGCGCCGGCCTCCGCCGGGCGGTCGATCTCGATCGGCAGCACGCCGCGCAGCGATGCTGCGTCGACGATCGCGGGCTCCAGGCCGCCGCGCTGCCGGAGGAAGCGCTCGAACGTGCCGGTCAGTGGCGGGACGACGGAGGCGAGGGCCACGGCGTCGAGCTCCGAGAGTCGATGCCCGTCCAGCGCAAGCATCTGGGTCGTCAGTGCCGCCACCTCGTCGGCGGTCGCCGTGGCGCGGGCGGTCGCCCGCCACGAGCCCACAAGCTCGTCGTCGACGAACAGCCCGAGCGTGATATTCGAGTTGCCGATGTCGGCCGCGAGCAGCTTCACGGGCGACATCGTAGCAGCGCCGAATCGCGCGCCGGCCGTCGCGGCCGGCGCCATCGGTCCAGGTGTAGACTCGCCGGCGACCCACCGCAGCCAGCAAAGCGTGAGATGTCCGACGCGCGAGCCAAGCTCTACATCAACACTGGCGTCGTCACCAATCGGAGCGACATCTACAACGTCCTGCGCCCGCTGCTGAAGCAGACCGTGACCTACACCTACTACCGCGGCAACCAGGTCACCAGCACCGGCACCGGCTGGGTGGAGCGGATCGTGGTCGACCATCCGGAGATCGCCAGCTACTTCACCCCGCTCTCGATCTGCCTGAACCTCGACTCGTTCGACTACCTCCAGTTCGATACCACCTCCGAACAGCTGCTGGTCTACACCCTGGTGATCGGCTCCGAGCGCGTGGTGATCGAGTTCGCCGCCGGCATCACCCGCGTGGGCGAGGGGGAGGAGCAGCCATCCGGCCGCCCGTTGCCGCGCAACGCCGACGAGCTCGCACGCGACCTGCGCTTCATCCAGATGGAGCTGCTGATGTCGCCCGATGCCGCCGATGAGGACGAGGACGCCTAGCGTGGCGTCCGGCCTGGCCGCACGCCGTCCCCGGGTCGCCCCGCTCCCATTTCAGCGGAGCGTGCTGCCGAACGGGTTGCGGGTCGTGACCCAGGAGATGCCGCTCGCCCGGTCGGTGGCCGCCGGCCTGTTCGTGGGCGTCGGCTCGCGGCACGAGGACGCCGCGCACGCCGGCCTCTCGCACCTGCTCGAGCACCTGGTCTTCAAGGGAACGCGTGGGTATCCCGATCCGGGCGGCCTGTCCGAGGCGGTGGAGGGCTGCGGCGGAGGCGTCAACGCCTCGACCGACCGGGAGCTGACCGTCTACAGCGCCAAGGTGCCGGCGCAGGCCGTCGACCGCGCGCTGGAGGTCATCTCCGAGCTGGTGCTGCGCCCGCACCTGCGGCGCGCGGACCTGCGCGCGGAGAAGCCGGTGATCATCGACGAGATCCGGATGTACGAGGATTCTCCCGCCGACCACATCTTCACCCTCTTCGACGAGCTCCTGTTCGGAACCCACCCGCTCGGCCGCGAGATCGCCGGCACCCCGCACTCGGTGCGACGAGCCACGCGCGAGAGCGCGGTGGCGCACTGGCGGCGCTGGTACGGGCCGGAGCGGACGGTCCTGTCGGTGGCCGGAGCGACGACCCACGCCGCCACCATGCGAACCGCAACCTCCTGGTTCAAGCACGATGATGGCTGGCTCGCCGAGGTGGAAGCTCCCAGCGCCCCCGACCTCGCACCGATCCCGCCCGAGCCTGGCCCACCGGGCTCCGTGCGCGTCGCGTTCCGCGCCCTGTCACAGGGGAACCTGTGCATCGGCATGCCGGGCGTCTCGCGCAACGATCCGGACCGGTGGGCGCTCGACCTGCTCGGCGCGGTGCTCGGCGACGGAATGAGCAGCCGGCTCTTCCTCGAGCTGCGGGAGCGACGCTCGCTCGTGTACGACGTCGCCACTTTCGCGGCGACCTACTCGGACTGCGGCACCTTCGGCGTGCACGCCGGCTTCGATCCCGACCAGGCCGACGCAGTGCTGGCCGCCATCCTGGAGCAGCTCGACCGGGTGGTGCAGGAGCCCGTCAGCGCGGCCGAGCTCGAGCGGGCGCGCGCCTACACCCGCGGCCGGCTCCAGCTGCGGATGGAGGAGAGCGGCGCCGTCGCCGGCTGGCTGGGGACCGGCGAGAGCCTCCTGCCCCGCATCCTGACCGTGGACGAGGTGGTCGAGCTCCTCGAGGCGGTGACCGTCGAGGACCTGCTGCGCGTAGCGCAGCGAGTGGCGCGGCCTGAGAACGCGCGCCTGGCGGTGCTTGGCCCGTTCCGCTCCCGCCGCCGCTTCGAGCGCATGCTGCACGCGTGACCGATCGGCCAGCCGTGACCGCGGACGATGCCCCGCCCGATTCGGAGGTCACCTACGTCGACCTGCTGCCGGACGAGCTGGCGCTGGCGCGGACGCAGCTTGCCTCGGGGCTGCCGGGCCTGGCCGAGGGTGTCCTGCGCCGCCACATCGCGCGCCTCGACGCGGGCGGAAGCGGGGCGTGGGACGAGGTCGACGCGGCCCGCGCGCTGCTGGGAGAGGCGCTCTGGCGGCAGGGCCGGCCACTCGCCGCCGGCGCCGTGGTGCAGGCCATCCGGGCGGGCAGCATCGAGCGCCGTCGGCCGATCGTGCTGCTCATCGAAGCCGAGGCGTTCGCTGCGGCGGGCGACCCCGACCGAGCGGCGGCCCTGATGGAGCGCGTCCTTGGGGACGTCGGGATCGACGAGGCGTGGCGCCTGCGCGGCGGGGTCCCGTCGCGCCTCGCATGGCCGGTGCCACTCTCGCTGCGCCCCGCCCAGCGACGCACTCCAGGGGGGCCGACCGCGGCGTCACCGCCGCCGGTGCCGTCGCCCGAACGGACGGCCGGCGCCCATGCCCGCCTGGAGGCGGCTCGAGGGTCGTACAGCGTCGGCAACGCGTACGAGGGGGACCGCCAGCTCGGGCTGGCGCTGCGCCTCGACCCGCGGATCGCGGCCGATGGCGTGGCGCTCATGGAGCCGACCCTGGAGCTGGGGACCGGTCCGGACCGCCTGCTACTCTACGGCGACCTGCTGCGCGCCGCGGGACGGCCAGCCGAGGCATCGGACGCATACGACCGCGCAGCCCGCACCTGAGGAGCGCCCGACCCCGCATGGAACGTACCCTGGTTCTCGTCAAGCCCGACGGCGTCCAGCGCGGGCTGATCGGTGAGCTGCTGGCCCGCTTCGAGCGGAAGGGGCTGAAGGTGGTCGGGCTGCGACTGCTGGAGGTGCCGCGCGAGATGGCCGAGCGCCACTACGCCGTCCACGCCGGCAAGCACTTCTACACCGGCCTGGTCGAGTTCATCACGTCCGGCCCGGTCGCCGCGGTCGCGCTCGAGGGACCGGACGCGATCGCCACGGTCCGCCGGCTCGTCGGCGGCACCATGCCGAACGAGGCGGAGTCGGGCACGATTCGGGGCGATCTCGGCATCAGCGGCCTGCGCAACCTGGTCCACGCCTCGGATGCGGCAGAGACTGCCGAATCCGAGCTGACCCTCTGGTTCGGGACCGATGGACTGGTGGACTACGCCCGTGCCGTCGACGCCTGGATCGTCGCCGAGGAGCCGCCGAGGGCGTAGGGGACCAGGGTCGGGCGCAGGGCGGCCTCGCCACCATCCTGCTCATCGGGCAGCCCAGGGTACTCCGGTCGCTCGACGAACCCGATCCGGTCCAGCGGGAAGTAGCGCAGCCATGCGCGGCCGACGATCAGCGCACGCTCGATCGGCCCGAAGACGCGCGAGTCCTGGCTCTGCAACCGGTTGTCGCCCATCACGAAGTACGACCCCTCCGGCACGATCCATCGCGTCGTGCTCGCCGCGTCACGCGGCTGGGTTGGCACGGTCCGCCCATCCGTACCGACCGCGACGTACGGCTCGTCGATCAGCACCGGCGAGCCTCCCGCCGGCGTGATGAAGACCTCGCCGTTCTCCAGGCTGACCGTGTCGCCGGGAAGCCCGATCACGCGCTTGATGAACGGGATGCCACCCTGCTGGTAGTCCTCGGGCGGCTGGAAGACGACCACCTCGCCGCGCCCGTAATCGTTGAAGCGCGGGGACAGCTTGTCGATGAGCACGTACTCCCGCGGCTGGATGGTCGGCATCATCGAGTTCTGGTCGACCTCGAACGGCTGGGCGATGAAGTTGTGGATCAGCAGGTAGATGACCAGCGTCAGGACCAGCGTCTCCACGATCTCGAGCAGGCAACCGAAGCCGCGGCGCGAGGCGGACGGCTCGGTGGGCGCCGCGTCGCCGGCGGTCGGTTCAGGGGCGTACGTCATCGGCGCTCCATGGGCGGGTGGGCGGGCAGGCGGCGCGTAGCATAACCCACCCCTCCGCCGACCCGGCGGCGACATGAGGTCGCTAGACTCGGGCTCCGATGGGCAGCCTCTTCCTGGTCCGCCACGCGACCACCGAGGCGAGCAAGGCTGGCCGGAACCTGGGGCAAAGCGACGACCCGAGGCTGGCCGCCGAGGGCGAGATCCTGGCGGCGCGCAGTGGCGCCGCGATCGGCGCAGAGCTTGCGGCGCTGCCGCATGACGTGGTCAGGATGGTGTCCAGCCCCGCCCTTCGCTGCCGGGAGACGGCCGCCGCCATCGCGGTCGGGGTCGCAGCGGAGGTCGAGCTGGATGCGGCGCTGCGCGAGCTCGACTACGGCGCGTGGGAAGGCCTGACGCCCGAGGAATGCGCGGCTCGCGATCCGGCGCTGCGAGCCCGCTGGGAGCGCGACCCGTACCTGACCTCCACGCCGGATGGCGAATCGGGCCGAGACGTCGCGCGGCGAGCCTTTCCGGTGCTCGACGCGCTTGACGCCTGGCTGACGGCTGACCGAAAGCGCGCGGCCCTGGTGGTGAGCCACAACCACGTCCTCCGGCTGCGCCTGACCTCGCTTCTTGGCCTGCCGCTGCGCGACTATCGACGCCGGGTGGTCACCGATCCGGGGGCATACAGCCTGATCACGTTCGGGGGCCAGCGGCCGGTCGTTCGCCGTATCAACGCCGCGCCACCTGAGGACTCCCCTGGCCGGTGATCCTGGGCGCCGATCGGGCCCACCTATACTGACGGGGTCCATTCGCGGTTGCACGGGGATCACATGTCGATCGAGCTGAACCAGTCGCTGCAGCCAGCGCTCCAGACTCGCGTGACGCCGAAGCAGATCGCGGCCAACGCAATCCTGGCCATGAGCTCCGTCGAGCTGACGGAGGCCATCGCCAACGAGCTGGAGGAGAACCCTGCGCTCGAGATGGCCGAGCATTCGACCTGCCCGATCTGCGGGTCGACGATCACCGGCAGCCATTGCACCGAATGCCTGCCCCGCGGCTCCGCCGGCGCCGGCCCAGGGGAGATCGCTGAGAGCGTGAGCGGCGACTGGGTGGCGCGCGAGGAGACCGACGACCTCGATCCGATCGCCCGCGCAGAGGCCGAGTTCACGCTCAGCGAGCATCTCGGCTGGAGCCTGCGCGTGCTACTCCCGCACCGGCTGCTGCCGGTGGTCGAGTACGCAATCGGCGCCCTGGACGAGAACGGCTTCCTGACCGATGCCGACGAGGAGATCGCCATCGCCACCGGGGTGTCGCCGGCCGACGTCGCTACCGTGCGCGACGTCATGCGCGGGATCGAGCCGATCGGCGTCGGATCTCGGAACATCGCCGAGAGCCTCGCCGCGCAGGTCGCCTACCTGCGCGAGTCAGGTGAGGCGGCGGTGCCGACGATCGCCGAGGCGATCATCGGTGAGCACCTGGCGGACCTCGGCGAGCGTCGCTTCGCCCAGATCGCCGCAGCGCTGGGCGTGAGCAGCCAGGAGGTGGTCGCAGCCTGGGAGTTCGTGAAGTCGAACCTCCATCCGTATCCCGCCGCCGCCTTCCACGTCGCCACCGCCGGCTCGAGCCGCGCGATCCTGCGCCCCGATGTGCTGATCCGCGTCGTGGACGGTGAGATCCAGGTCGAGGTCGTGGAGTCGCGGCGCTTCTCGCTGCGGGTCGACGCGACCTATGCCCGCCTGTCGGCCGGGATGCGCAGCGCCGACGCCAGCGAGGCCGACCGGCAGCACGTCCGGGAGTATGTGGGGCGGGCCCGCTTCTTCATCGACAACGTCAATCGCCGGCGAGCGACGCTGCAGCGCATCGCCGAGTGCCTCGTCGACCGACAACGCGACTACCTGCTGCACGGCGTCCAGCACCTCGTTCCCCTGACCCGGGCCGAGGTCGGCGCCCACATCGGGATGCACGAGTCGACGGTGAGCCGAGCGACCGCGGAGAAGTACGTCATGCTGCCGACCGGCGAGGTCGTGCCATTCGGCCACTTCTTCACCGCCTCGCTGGGGATCAAGGATCAGATCCGCAAGATGATCGAGGCGGAGGGATCGCGGCCACTCTCCGACCAGGAGATCGCCGACCAGCTCGCCGGCGACGGGGTGGCGATCGCGCGGCGCACCGTCGCCAAGTACCGCGACGAGCTACAGCTGCTGCCCGCCCGGCTCCGTCGACGCTAGGCGCGGCGTGCGCGGGGTCCTGCTCCGTAGTTTCGCGGTGTTCGCCGTCGGGCTGGCGGCGCTGGCCGCGATCCTGTATTACGCGAGCGCTGTCGACGGCCGGCCGCCGCAGGTGGTGCGTATCGGTCTCACCCACCATCTCTCGAGCGATGCCACCGCCGCGCTGACCACGACCAGCATCGAGGTCGAGTTCAGCGAGCCGGTCGAGCCTGCGAGCGGCGAGGCGGCCCTCCGGATCGACCCGACGCTGGAGGGAAGCTTCAGCTGGGCAGGCCGCACGCTCACCTTCACCCCGTCCGACCGGCTCCCGCTGGAGACGGGCTTCACGGTGCAGGTCCTGCCGGGGGTCCGCGACCGCGCCGGCAACGCGATGGACGAGGAGCCGGAGCCGTTTGCGTTCGAGACGGTCGGGCACCCGACCGTGGTGCGGAGCCAGCCGGAGAACCGGGCGCAGGACGTGCCGCTCGAGTCGTCGATCGTGCTCGAGTTCTCGACCCTGATGGACACCGCTTCGGTCGAGGCCGCGCTCCGGATTCAGCCCGCGGTCGAGCTGGAGGTCACGTGGAGCGGCGAGCAGCTGACGCTGACCCCGTCGACCGCGTTCATGGAGGGGCGGCAGTACACCCTGCGGATCGGCACCACGGCTCGCGACGGGGCCGGGACGCCGCTCGAGCGGACCTTCCGGCTCGCCTTCCGCGCCGCGCGCTCAGGTCTGGAGGCCGTCACGCTGGTGCCGAGCGCCGGGATCGAGGGCGTCGTCGTCACGTCACCGATCTCCATCGTCTTCGACCGAGCGCTCGACCCGGAGAGCCTGGATGACGGGCAGCTGATCCTCACGCCGGCGGTACCCGGCTCGCTCGACGTGGTCGCTCCGCCGGGGGCCGAGGGGCTGCGCGATCCGACGCCTCGCGTCCTGCGCTTCCAGCCGTCCGCGCCACTCGAGCCGAACACGACCTACGAGGTGAGCCTGGCGGCCGGCCTGCTGGGGGCCGATGGCTCACAGCTCGCGACGCCCCTCGCCTGGCGCTTCACCACCGGCGCCCCGCTGGCGTCCCTGGGCAACCAGATCGTCTTCCTGACCGATCGCTCAGGCATCGCCAACCTGTGGAGCATGAACCCGGATGGGACCGGACAGCGCCAGCTTTCGGCCGAGCTCTCGCCGGTGACGAGCTATGCCGTGGCTCCCGACGGCCGCTCGTTCGTGATCGGCGACGGGGCGGTGCTGATCCGGCTGGGAGCCGATGGCGGCGCTCGCCAGGTGCTCACCAGCGTGGGAAACCTGGAGTTCGACCCCACCTACGCGCCGGACGGCTCAGAGCTCGCGTTCGGGCGGGCCGACGCCGAGACGGGAGCCGGCCTTGGCCTTTGGACGAGGGCGGCCGGGGGTGGTGGCGACGCGCGACGCATCCAGCTGCCTGACGAGCTGCGCCCGGGTGCGACGCCGACGCCCTCGCCATCCTCCGGCGCGCCGCCGCCGGCGCCGGTCCTGCGCGCGCCGCGCTACTCGCCCGACGGCGCGGCGCTGGCATTCGTCGACCTCTCCGGCCGGGTCGGGGTGCTGGAGCTGCCCGCCGGCCGGCTCACCACCGCGCAGTTCGGCGCCGTGTCGCCACCGGCCTGGCTAGCCGACTCGACCGCCCTCCTGCTGAGCGGCCTCGATCCGGGTGCCCTCGACGAGCCGGCGGCGGGGGAGCCATTGCCGGCCCTCGACCCGGCGACGCTCGGGCTGTCCGACGATCAGCTCGGATCCCTTGACGTGGCTCGGCTGGACCGCGGCGCCACGACGGCCGTCCGGCTCGCGCATTCCGACGGGGCATCGCGGCCGGCGACGAGCGGCGACGGGCGCTACCTGTACATCGTGGTCCAGCCCGAATTTCCCGGGGCCGCTGGCGTGCTCCGGCTGACGTCGCGCGGCGGCGGCACCACCTTCCCGGTCCTGCGCGACGGCGGAGCGGCGGTGACGTCGGCTGCCTTCGGCCCGGAGCCGGGTGCCGTGGTGGGGGCTCGCGTCGACGACGGCATCTGGCTGGTGGACGTCACCTCGGGGAGCGGCGAGCAGCTCGCCGCCGACGGCTGGCAGCCACGCTGGCTGCCATAGCGGATCCTATGGCCGCAACGACCCGCGCGGTTGACCCGCCGCGCGGCGTCGGGCTACGATACGGCCCGCTTCGCTGGCGGGCGCATGCTGCGCACTTCCCGCTGGCGATTTCCGTGTGTCAGACCGGTTCCGCGCCCGTGCAGCGTGCCCTCTCGCGGCTCGCCCGGGTGAGCGTCAAACCCCCTTCGGAGGATTCATGGAGCTCCAGCCCATCACCTGGGTGATCCCCATCGCCGGCCTGGCGGCGGTCGCCTTCGCGCTGTATCTGGCCCGGGACGTCCTCCGACGCGATACCGGCACGGAGGCCATGCAGGAGATCGCCGGCACGATCTTCGAGGGCGCCGTCGCCTTCATCCGGCGCCAGTACCTGACGATCGCCCTGCTGGCAATCGGTGGGGCGCTGGTGATCGGCGTGGTCATTACCGTCGTCGAGGGCCAAAGCGTGGCGGATACGCCGATCTTCGGCTTCGACCTCGGCTGGCGGACCGCGGCCGCCTTCCTGGTGGGCGCGGCGTGCTCGATGGCGTCGGGCATCATCGGCATGTACATCAGCGTGAAGGCGAACGTGCGCACCGCCGCCGCGGCCCAGCACAGCCTGGTCGGCGCAGTCCAGGTCGCGATGCGCGGCGGAGCGGTGTCGGGCTTCCTGGTGGTGTCCCTCTCCCTGCTCGGCGTGTACGGCATCTTCGCGGCCTTCGGCGGATTCGGCGCGGACACGCTGCGCTACGCGCCGTTCCTGATCGTGGGCTTCGGCTTTGGCGCCAGCTTCGTGGCGCTCTTCGCCCAGCTGGGGGGCGGGATCTACACCAAGGCGGCGGACGTCGGCTCCGACCTGGTCGGCAAGATCGAGGCGGGCATCCCCGAGGACGACCCCCGCAACGCCGCGGTGGTGGCCGACCTGGTGGGCGACAACGTGGGCGACTGCGCCGGCCGCGGCGCTGACCTGTTCGAGTCGACCGCCGCCGAGAACATCGGCGCCATGATCCTGGGCGTCGCGGTCTACCTGCTCGCGCTCCAGGCAGGCTGGCCCCACCCAGAGAGCTGGATCTTCTTCCCCCTCGTCGTCCGCGCCTTTGGGCTGCTGGCCACCATCGTGGCCATCTTCTTCGTGCGCGGTCGGGAGGACGAGAACCCCATGAACATGCTGAACCGCGGCTACTGGGTGACCACCATCCTGTCGATCGGCGGCCTGGCGCTGACCACCTCGGTCCTGATGAACACCGGCAGCGACACGCCAGGAGCCAACGGCATCGCCAGCTGGGTCTGGTTCTTTGGCTGCGGGGTGGTCGGCCTGCTCACCAGCGTCGCGTTCGTGTACATCACGCAGTACTACACGTCGGGCAGCTGGCGCCCGGTGAAGGAGATCGCCGAGGCCTCGAAGACCGGCCCGGCCACCAACATCATCAGCGGAACGGCGGTCGGCTTCGAGACGACGGCCGTCACCGCGATCACCATCGGCATCGCCCTGCTGGCCAGCTTCTGGCTGGGGGAGCAGGCATTCGCCAACCTCCCGGGCTTCGAGGGCCGCGGTGGCATCTTCGGCACTGCCGTGGCGACGATGGGCATGCTGATGACGACGGCCTACATCCTGGCCATGGACACCTTCGGCCCGATCACCGACAACGCGGGCGGGATCGCCGAGTTCAGCCATGCCTCCGGTGGCGCGCGCGAGATCACCGACCACCTCGACGCGGTTGGCAACACCACCAAGGCGCTGACCAAGGGCTACGCCATCGCCTCGGCCAGCCTCGCGGCCTTCCTGCTCTTCTCCGCCTACATCGACAAGGTCAACCTGATCCAGGAGCGGCGCGGCGCACCGTTGCTCGAATCGGTGGACCTCGCCAACGTCAGCGTCTTCGTCGCCGCCCTCATGGGCGCCATGCTCGTCTACTTTTTCAGCAGCCTGGCGATCCGGGCGGTCGGCACGGCGGCGCAGGCCATCATCGTCGAGGTGCGCCGCCAGTTCCGCGAGATGCCCGGCATCATGGATTACACCCAGCGGCCCGACTACGCGCGCGTGGTCGATATCACCACCCGCGCGGCGCTGCGGCAGATGATCCTGCCCGGCGCGGTGGCGGTCGCCACGCCGATCGTCGTCGGCCTGCTGCTCGGCTACGAGGCGGTGGCCGGCCTGCTGATGGTCGGCACCATCGCCGGCGTCCTGCTGGCCACCGTCCTCAACAACGGCGGCGGCGCATGGGACAACGCAAAGAAGTACATCGAGTCCGGCCACCTGACCGATGACGACGGCAACGTGATCGGCAAGAAGACCCCCGCCCACGCCGCGGCGGTGGTCGGCGACACGGTGGGCGACCCGTTCAAGGACACCGCCGGCCCGTCGCTCCACGTGCTGGTGAAGCTGCTGGCCACCATCACCCTGGTCCTGGCGCCGCTCTTCATCCGCTGATGCGGGCCTGATGGACCTCGTCGTCCAGGCGATCCTGATCGGAATCCTGCAGGGGCTGACCGAGTTCATCCCGGTCAGCTCAAGCGCTCATCTCGAGCTGGCCCCCTGGATCGCCGGCTGGGAGTCGGACGGCCTGGTGGGCAGCCTCGCCTTCGACGTCTTCCTGCACCTGGGCACCCTCACCGCCCTGCTCCTTTACTTCGCCCGCGACTGGGTTCGGTTGGGTGGCGCCTTTGTGGCGAGCCTCCGCGAGAGACGCATCGGCGCCGACCCGGACCGCCGCCTGATCTGGCTCCTGGTGCTGGCCACCGTGCCAGCCGCCATCATCGGCTTCCTGGGGGAGGACCTGATCGACCGCGTCCTGCACGGCGGCTCCGACCCGGTACGGCTGGCGATCGCCGGCTTCCTGGTGATCGGCGCCGCCGCGCTGTGGCTCGCCGACCGGCTCGGCTCGCGCCGTCGCGAGCTGGATGAGCTCGGCGTGCCGGCCGCGCTGACCATCGGCTTCAGCCAGGCGCTTGCCCTGCTGCCGGGTATCAGCCGCTCGGGCGCCACCCTGACTGCCGGGCTGGCGCTGGGGCTGACCCGCGAGTCGGCGGCGCGCTTCACCTTCCTGCTCGCGACGCCGATCACCCTGGGCGCCGGGCTGTACGGCTCGCGCAAGCTGTTCATCGAGCCGCACACGGGTGGGGAGTGGCTGGCGATCGTCGCCGGCTTCGGCGCGTCCGCCGTGGCCGGCATGCTGGCGATCGGCTTCATGCTGGCCTGGTTGCGGACCAGGTCGGTGGCCGTCTTCAGCATCTACCGGGTCGCCTTCGCGGCGCTGGTCGTGATCCTGGTGCTGAGCGGGAGGTGAGGGACGCTCGCTGTACGTGCCGTGGCCATCGGGATCGCTGGGCGATCCTAACGGCCAAGATCAGGTCGATAGATGGCCGCTCGGGTCATCCACCGATCCGGGCGGGCAACTTGACGTGCGATCCTGGCCCAACCTGCCCGATATGATCATGTAGCGATCACCGCGACACACGCCGATCGGCGGGTCATCGATCCTTTGACACCCGCACAGGGCGGGCCTACAATCGCGCGGCGCCGGTCGCCGCACGAGAACGTGTCGCGCGTCCGCGTACCTGGCCTCGGCCAGCTTCAGGGGACGCCACGTTGAACGCGGCGCGAGCCTGGAGCGTTTTTTCTTAGTGGGGACGAAAGCCACGCATGAACAACAAGCCCGTCTACCTGACCGCCGAGGGGCTCGAGAAGCTCAAGGCGGAGCTGCATCAGCTGACCACCGTCGAACGGCCGCGCGTCGCCGCCCGGATCCACGACGCCAAGCTTGACGGCGACATCACCGAGAACGCCGAGTACGAGGACGCCAAGCAGGAGCAGTCGTTCCTGGAGGGCCGTATCGCCACGCTCGAGGCGCAGCTCAAGAACGCCGAGGTGATCGAGCACGTCAACGGGGACAAGGTTGGCATCGGCTCGAAGGTGGTCATCAAGGGCGCGGAGGGCGAAGAGACGTTCACCATCGTGGGCTCTGCCGAGGCTTCCCCGCGCGAGGGCCGGATCAGCAACGAGTCCCCGGTCGGCGCCGCCCTGATGGGCCGCAAGAAGGGCGACAAGGTCACCGTCCAGGCCCCGGCCGGGCCGGTCACCTACACGGTCGTCAACATTCGCTAGCCACCGCCAGGCCAAGCCCGTGTACTGGGCCGACGAGCTCGCCTTGCGCGTCTCCGGGCCCCAGGTCGTCAACGACAGCAAGACCCCCTCCGGCACGGTTCACGTCGGGTCGCTGCGCGGCCCGGTGATCCTGGACGTCATCGCCCGCGCCCTCCGGGGAGCGAACGTGGTGACCACCATGCTCTACGGGATCGACGACCTCGACCCGATGGATGCCGCCGCGCTCCTGACCCCGGACGCGGTGGAGCGCTCGATGGGCATGCCCCTGGCGCATGTCCCGGACCCGGCCCGGGACGGCCATCCCTCCTACGCCCGCCACTTCGCCCAGGCTTTCATCGACACCTTCGCCGGATTGGGCATCCACCCCGATCGTTACTACTGGATGAGCGAGGTCTACGCCTCCGGCGAGATGGACCGATACATACGCGCGGCGCTCGACCAAGCGGCGGTCGTACGGGACATCTACGAGCGGGTTGCAAACGTCCGCCATCCCGCCGAGTGGCACCCGCTGGCGGTGATCTGCGAGAACTGTGGGCGGATCGGGACGACCATCGTCACCGGCTGGGACGGGGAACGGGTCAGCTACGAGTGTCGCCCGGATCTCGTGCGCTGGGCGACCGGCTGCGGCAACAGCGGCCGGGTGGCGCCCTTCGGAGGGCGCGCCAAGCTGCCCTTCAACGTGGACTGGGCGGCGAAGTGGAGCCTGTTCGGCGTCACCATCGAGCCGTGCGGCAAGGACCTGGCCACCGCCGGCGGGGCGCGCGACCGGGCCGATGCCGTGGCGCGCGAGGTCTTCGAGCGCGAGCCGCCGCTGCGGGTCGACTACGAGTTCCTGAACATCGGCGGCCGCAAGATGAGCACCTCGCGCGGCCACGGCGCCGCCGCGCACGAGATCGCCGAGGTGGTCCCGCCCGAGCAGCTGCGCCTCCTCTTCCTGCGCTCGCGGCCGAACCACGCGATCGAGTTTGATCCCCACGGCACGGACGCAATCCCGCGCCTCTTCGACGAGTCTGACCGGCTCGCCGCAGCCGTCGCCGGGCGCGAGGTGAAGGGCGAGCTGCCGGCGGACCCGGACAGGCTCTTCGCCGACGTGCTGGTCGACCCCAGCGCCGACGCGGCCGCCGAGGCCGCGGCCTACCGCCCGCCCTTTGCGCACCTGGCGCTGCTGCTCCAGGTTCCCGGCGTGGACGTGCGGGCCAAGGTCGAGGCCGAGAAGGGAGCGCCCCTCACCGGACGCGAGGAGGCGATCCTCCAGGAGCGGACCGCCGCCGCCCGCCGCTGGCTGGAGGCCTACGCGCCCCAGCGGTCACGGATGGAGGTGCAGCGTGACGCGCTGCCGCCGGCCGCTGCCGAGCTGGATGCCGGGCAGCGGGCCACCCTCACCTCCCTGGCAGACTCGCTGGCCACAGCGCCCTGGGACGGCGAGGCGCTGCAGGCCGCCATCTTCGACGCCGCCAGGGCCGCGAGCTTGCCGGCCGGTCGCGCATTCGCCGCGCTGTACGCCGCCTTCCTGGGGCAGTCGAGCGGCCCGCGTGCCGGCTGGCTGCTGGCCAGCCTGGACCGCGACTTCGTCGTCGAGCGGCTTCGCGCCGCCACCGCGCCCGATACCCTCCCGCCATGATCAGCCTGCAGCGCCTCCGCGACGACCCCGACGGGCTGAAGCGGGCCATCGCGCGCAAGGGCGAGCCGACCGAGCCGGTCGATCGGATCCTGGACGCCGATGAACGGCGCCGGACCCTGGAGGCGGAGGCCAACTCGCTGCGCGCCCACCGCAACACCGGCAACAAGGAGCTGGGCGAGCTGATGCGCGACGGCCGGACCGAGGAGGCGGAGCGCGTGAAGGCCACCCTCGCCCAGCTGTCGACCCGCATCGACGAGATGGGCGCAGAGCTGGACGAGCTGATCGCCGCCATCCAGCGCGACATGCTCCTCATCCCGAACCCGCCGCTCGACTCGGTCCCCGACGGTGCCGGCCCGCAGGACAACCCCGTCCTGCGCTCCTGGGGCGAACCCACCGCGAAGGGGTCCGCCCCGCCGCACTGGGAGATCGGGGAGCGCCTGGCGCTGTTCGACCTCGAGCGCGGTGCCAAGATCTCAGGATCTGGCTTCGTCCTGTACACCGGGGCGGGCGCGCGCCTGCAGCGCGCGCTCATCGGTCTCATGCTCGAGATCGCCGAGCGCCACGGCTACACCGAGGTCTGGCCGCCGCTGCTGGTCAACGCCGCATCGGCACGGGGGACCGGCCAGCTGCCGGACAAGGAGGCGCAGATGTACGTCGTCGAGCGCGACGACCTGTACCTGATCCCCACCGCCGAGGTGCCGGTCACCAACATCTACCGCGACGAGATCCTGCCAGCCGACCGGCTGCCGATCTACCACGCCGCCTACACCCCCTGCTTCCGCCGCGAGGCGGGAGCGGCCGGCAAGGAGACCCGCGGCCTGCTGCGGGTCCACCAGTTCGACAAGGTCGAGATGGTCAAGTTCGTCCACCCCGACACCTCCGGCGACGAGCTCGAGACGATGACCCGCGACGCGGAGGAGGTGCTGGAGGCGCTGGAGCTGCCGTATCGGGTCGTCGAGCGCTGCACCGGCGACCTCGGCTTCGCCCAGGCCAAGGGCTACGACCTGGAGGCCTGGTCGCCCGGCGTCGGCAAGTGGCTGGAGGTGAGCTCGACCTCCAACTACCTCGACTTCCAGGCGCGCCGCATGAACCTCCGCTTCCGCCCTGCGCCCGACGCCCGCCCGGAGCCGCTTCACACGCTCAACGGCTCAGCCCTTGGCATGAGCCGCACCTACGCCGCCTTGCTGGAGACCCACCTCCAGCCGGATGGCTCGGTCCGCGTCCCCGCCGCCCTGCAGCCGCATTTCGGCCGCGACGCCGTCAGCTGATCGCGGTGGACGGAGGTGGTCCCCGTCCTTGGGTGGCGCGGTGAGCAGAGGGCTGGAGAACGTGACCATCCCGGGCGTGAGGTAGTCTCAACCACCGCGCGAGGCACGTCGTTCCAGACGGGCGACGCTCAAGCGCGTCGCGTGCGTTTGCGTGCCGGTGCGATGATCGGCTCGCTTGCGATCACGGAGGCACCTATGCGCGACGTCGAGATTGCGACCGACCCTGAGGCCGTTCTGGTCGTGGCTGCCGCAACGTTTCCCGGGCGCAACCCGAACCCGGTCATGCGCGTGGGCCTCGACGGCAAGGTGGAGTACGCGAACGACGCGAGCGAGCCAATACGCCGGCAGCTGGATGTCGGAGTCGCCGGTCGGGTGCCGAAGGAGTTCCTTCAACAGCTGACGGCTGCCGCGCAGGCCAGCCCGCCCGGATCGTTCGAGCTGGAATGCGGCCTCCGCACGTTCGCCATCCTGTCGGTGCCGGTCCCTTCAGTCGGTGCAATGAACGTGTATGGCACCGACATCACTGGTGCCAAGGTTGTGGCGAAGTTCCCGGACCGCAACCCGAACCCGGTGCTTCGGGTGAGCCCGGAGGGAACCCTGCTGTATGCCAACCCGGCAAGCATCGGCATCACCCGCGCCCTGGAGATTGAGGTGGGGGATCCGCTCCCCGACGCACTGGCGCAGCAGATTGAGCGCAGGCTGGCGGACAATGAGAGCGGGCCGATCGAGTTGAGCGGCGACGGCCACACGTATGCCCTGGAGCCAGTGGCGATCCCCGAATTCGGGTTCACGAATGTCTACGCGACCGATGTCACGGCCCTGCATGCCATCAACAAGTTCCCCGACGAGAACCCGAACCCGGTCCTCCGCGTCTCTCGCTCCGGCGCGCTGACCTACGCCAATCCCGCGAGCGCGGTCGTTCAGCAGGCATTCGGCCTGGCCGTGGGCGAACCGCTTCCACCGCAGCTCTTCGCGCAGGTACGCGACATCATCGACGGGCGCCTGCCCAACGTGATTGAGGTGCAGCACGCGGACCGCATCGTCGAGCTGAGGGTTGTCTCGCTCTTCGAGTTCGAGTCCGTCAACCTGTATGGGACCGATGTCACCGCCGCGCGCCAAGTCGAGAAGGCCAATGCGGAGAACGAACGGCTGCTGCTGAACATCCTGCCGGCCTCCATCGCCGATCGGCTGAGGCGCGGGGAGGAACCGATCGCTGACGCATTCGAGGAGATCGCGGTCCTCTTTGCCGATGTCGTCGATTTCACACCGTTTTCCGCTACCCGTCCCGCCAGGGAGGTGGTGGCGGTTCTCAACCAGATCTTCTCCCTCTTCGACCGCCTGGTGGACCGCAATCGGTTGGAGAAGATCAAGACGGTGGGCGATGCCTACATGGTGGCCGGCGGACTGACGCTGGATGGCGGCGGGGCGGCGGAGGTCGCCGACTTGGCGCTCGACATGATCGACGAGATGCGGCGCTTTCGGACGGAGTCGGGAGCCGAGATGCAGATCAGGGTCGGTCTGCACGTCGGCCCCGGAGTTGGCGGCGTTATCGGTCTCAAGAAGTTCATCTACGACATCTGGGGCGATACCGTGAACACCGCCAGCCGGATGGAGTCGCTTGGGCTGGCTGGCTGCATCCAGGTCACCGCCGGGACCGCCGACCGGCTGCGGGACCGCTACGCGTTTGAGCGGCGGGGAATGGTCGATGTCAAAGGCAAGGGCGAAATCGAGACGTTTCTTCTGAAGGGCCGTACCGAGCGCTAGCCACGCTGCTCGCGATGTGCTTCCGTCGGAAGGGGCGACGATCGCATCGCGAGCCCAGGTCGTCCGCGAACGAGCCACCTGGTCGGTCCTGCCAATCGGCCTCAGACAGGGACGCTCGTGAGGAATGCTCGTACCGCCCGCTGGAATTGATCGCGCTCCTCGATGAACGGGAAGTGGCCCCCGCCGGGAATGATCTCGAGGCGCGCGCCAGCGATGCGGTCCGCCAGGAATCGAGAGAACTCAACCGGGATCGGATCCAACTCGCCGTGCACAATCAGGGTCGGGCACGTGATCATGGCCAGGCGGCCCAGCGGGTCCTGGTCCGCAAGGGTGGACACGAGCTTGTCCTCGTAATCGACGACGTTCGCGGCGGTCATCTCGGTGAACCCGAGGTCAAGCGTTTCGATGGTGCGCCGATCCCGGAAGAACGGCATGTAGATGTTCAAGATGTAGTTCTCGACAGCCGCCGGCTCCCGAGCCTCGAACTCGGCCAGAGTGCCCAGCCTTCGAAGCTCGGCATCGTCGTCTGCGGTGCGCTTGGCCTGCATCGCGCTCCACAGCTGCCCTCCGAGCTCTTCGGAGAGCGGCGGCCCTGGGTCCACGAGGGTCAGCGAGGTCACGCGTTCGGGATGCCGCGATGCATAGAGGTATGCGATGTGCCCGCCCAGAGAGTGCCCCATGATGCTGAGATTCGCGATGCCCAGCGCTGCCCGCAGGCCCTCGAGATCCTCGACCGCCCCGCCGAAGGTGAGCTGCGTTGGATCCCCGAGCTCGCTTCCACCGGTCCCCCGCGCGTCGTAGTAGATCACCTCGTTCTCGTCGGCGAGGGCATCCAGCGAGCGCAGGTAGGGGTGACCGAGTTGGGGACCGCCAGTGATCACGAGCGGGCTGCCCCTCCCGACTCGGACGACATTGATGTCGATATCGCGAACCTGGGCTATCTGACTTGAGGCGTCCACGACTACCTCCTCTGCACACTGCATGATGCTGCACGAGGTAGCCGTTGGATACCTGGAACAGATCCAAATTAACCAGGATAGATCCCGGTCCCCTCTGAGCGGTCTACTGGTCTCGAAGTGAGACATCCAGTTGGGACGGTCCGCGATAGGACCGTGAAGTGCGACGCTAAGATTGAGCTGCGGAGGGGTGGCAGAGCGGACGATTGCGGCGGTCTTGAAAACCGCTGAGGTGCAAGCCTCCGGGGGTTCGAATCCCTCCCCCTCCGCCATGCGATCGACTGATGCAGGATGCCCGCGCCGGTTTGGCGCGGGCATCCGTTCGCTTTGAGTGGTTCGGGAATTGCCGCTATTTCGCCCAGATGACGTGGGTGATGACCGCGTTGCCGCGACCATCGGCCTGGACGTAGACCGAGTAGCCGCCCGCCCGTGATCCGCTCGCCAGGTGACCCCAGTCGCTGCCGGAGAGCGCGCTGGCGGATGACCCGCCGACCGTTGAGAAGCTGTCGAGGTGCGAGTAGATGGTCTCGAGCTGCTGGAAGTCATGGCTGTTGGGGTGCTCGTTGCTCGGCGGCCCGTCCGGATCGCTGGTGTAGTCCATGCAGCTCCCGAGGTTCGAGTTGCTGAAGTTCTCGTCCTGGTGATCCAGGCCGAAGTCGTGCGCGATCTCCTGGCACATCACCAGCCGCCGCCATGCCGGCGTGTTGTAGCTCGGCTGGTTGAAGTAGAAGTCGTTGACCTTGGTGAGGGCCTTGGTGATGTGCTCTCCGCCGGTGATCCAGATCTGGGCGATGCCGAGCCAGCCGTTGTTGCCGTAGCTGGCGCTGCAGGCTTCGATGCGTCCGCTGGTGGCCTTGCACGGCTTGGGCCGAGTTCCGCCGGCCACGATCTGGAGGTCGAGCACGGTGGACTGACTCCAGTCCGTTGCCGCTTCGGCGAGGTAGGGATCCCACGTGCTCGAGACGTTGTCACCCACCAGGAGCGTGAACGAGGCGGTCGTCCGCGCCCAGTGATAGCCGCCCCACGAGTGGTCGGCCACGGCCAGAGATGGGACTGCCGCGCCCAGGATGCCGACGAACCCGATGGCGAGCCAGCGTCGGACCGATGTGGTGAACACGAGTTGCTCCTCCCTGCGACCGCGCCACTACTATGCGCGGCGGCATTATGCAGGCGCGGCGTGAGCGCAACCAGCAACTAGCCGACGAAACAGGTGCCAAACGGCACCGCTGCGCAGAGTCCTCACCCGGCTACAGCTCGGCGGCGTACCAGACGTTGCCGGGCCCGACGTAGCTGTTGCCCTCGCCCCAGAGGGCCACCGTCTTGCCGTCCTTGTCGATGTCCAGCTCGAAGTAGTCGCCATACGGCTGCAGGTAGCCATCGGTGGCCTTGTAGTCGTACCCCTCCACGTAGGCGGAGAGCTGAGTCTCGTCCGACCAGGTCATGCCGCCGTCGGTCGAGTATCGGTAGTAGGTGTTCCAGCGCGCTGTCGGATCCTCGCCGCCGGCGTCGAAGCCGTTGCGGTCGTCCTGCCAGGCGATGCGCACGTCGCCGTCGCCGATCGCCACCAGAGCTGGGAAGAGGTGGTTGCTGCCGGCCGGCGCTTGTGACACGTCGACGGGCGTGCTCCAGGTCTGGCCGCCGTTCGTGGAGCGCGCAAAGCGCATTCGGTGCGGGCCCTCGCTGACGGACGTGGCATTCCAAAGCACGTAGACACGCTCCTCGTCATCCACGCCGATCGCCATCTGCGAGCCCCAGTAGTCCCACCCACCGCACTCGCACGGCGGTGCTTCAGCCGAACGATCGACGATGGACGTGGTCCACGTGGCGCCGCCATCGGCCGTACGGGTGACGTACAGCGTCTTTGTGCCCTTCGCCTGACCGGGCCGATTGGCGCCATTCCAGGCGAAGTAGGCGACCCCGTTCTCGTCGATCGCGGCGCCCGACGGCAGCGACACGCCGAACTTGCTGTTCGTGTTGTGGACCGGCTGGCTAACGGTCCATGACTTGCCCTCGTCGTGCGAGACGGATGCCCAGATCTTCTGCTGGCTGTGGTACACGAGATAGACCTGGCCATCGCGTGCTGCGAGCGCGATCTTGTCCAGCCCGCGCTGGATGTCCTCGACCAGGACCGGCTCGAAGGTCTCGCCGAAGTTCTCCGACCGCGCGACGAACATGCTCGACTTGTCGCCCTCCATGTAGGCCGTGTACACGGTGACGCCGTCACCGGGGTCGACCACGATCTGCGGGTCGTCCTGTCGCTCGTCGGAGGGCGCGAGCGCGTGCGGCTCGCCCCAGGTTGCGCCGCCGTCGTCCGAGACCTGGAGCACCATGTGCGGGCTCGGGCACTCTGGGCACGAGGGATCCACCTCGCCGGTCGCACCGCCCTCGAAGCCGACGTAGTGGGTCCAGAGGGCGTAGACGTGACCTTCCGCATCGGCTGCGACCGATGGCTCCCAGTCGTCACCCAGATCGAAGCCGAGCCGAACGGGACTGGTGAATGTCGCCGCTGGTGGAGCGGCAAGAACCCCGTTGACACCGATCAGGACGGCGCACAGCCCCAAGACGACAGGGGCAGCACTCAACCGCGTGCGCATCGAGCTCCTCCAGCGCGTCTGGGACCGAAGGAGCCTACGCCCCGCGTCGTGAGCGGGGCAAGCGCTCAGCAGCGCGACCGGCGGAACGGCGTTGCCCCGCGGCAACAGCGCCATCGAGACAGGCATCCGACTGACAGTTCGGCGGCCGAGCTGAGGATTTCGTTACGGTACGGTCCCGTGAGCGTCCACGGACCGATGAGGTGGATCCGCTCCTCGTCGCTCGACGAGGATTACGCGGCGTTCGCCTTCTTGCGGCGCGGTGCACGAGGTCGCACGGCGGTGGCACCGGCGGTTGACGCGGCTTTCGTGGCCTGGGGCGACGTCGCAGATGCTGTCCGTCGGCCCCGTGCATGAATGTCATCAGCGCCCTGGTGGTCACCTGGCGCCCCGTTCGCCGTCTGGTCTGGCGGGGCTGGGTTGCTGGCTTCCCCCATCGACGCCAGCCAGGCGTCCCCAAACCCAAGGTCAAGGAAGCCACCTAACGACCTGAGACGTGCCTCGTGTGTCTGGAGTAGCGATTCGAGATCGAGCGCCGCAGGGCGTATCTCGGGTTCAGGCATTCCCAACAGATATCCCTGGCCTGCGACGAGTTCCAGCGCCCGCACGACCTCGAGCTGATCCGCGGTCTCGATTCCCTCAGCCACGACCATCGCCCCAGATTGGTGGCCGATGTCCCGAATTGCGCGCAGCACCGCGAGCGCCGAGTCACGCAGAGCGCCGCGCTGGACGAGTGACAGGTCGATCTTCACGATGTCGAAGCGAATCTCGCTGAGGAGCCTGAGGCCGGCGTTGCCCGCGCCGACGTCATCGGCGGCGAACCGGATCCCTTCCGCCCGGCAGCGCTCGAGGTTTTCGCGAAGGCGAGCCATGTCCTCGATGGCCTCGCGTTCGGTGATCTCGAGCACCACGCGGCTGGGTGGAATCCCGTAGGGGGCCAGGATGGCCAGGAGATCCGAGACGCGGAACTGCTCCGTTTCCAGCGTCCGCGGCGAGACGTTGAAGGCCAGAAAGCTCATGGCGTCGGGCAGGGTAGCTCCCGCCGCAACAGCCTCGATGCAGACGAGGTCGAGCTCAACCGTCCGTTCTGCTGCCTCGGCGGCGATGAAGAGGCTCTGCGCGTCACGGAATCCTGCTCCCTCGGCCGGCCGGACCAGCCCTTCGAACCCGACCGGCTCACCCGTGCTCAGGTCGTAGATCGTCTGGTAGACCGGTCTCACCGCCTTCCGAGCGGCGACCTCCATGACCGCGCCTGCAAGCTCCGGCGTCGAACGCCGGTCATCAGCGGCACCGTGCCGCTCGGGGTCGAACGCCTGCACGTCGGTGCGGCCATGCTTCTTCGCCCAATAGAGGGCGGCATCGGCCTGGCGAAAGAGACGCTGACCGTCGCCAGCGGAAGATGGGTACGCGGACAGGCCGGCCGAGAATGAGAACGGCTTGGCGCCCGGCCGTGGCGCTTCGGCGTTCAGGGCACTGGCCAGCAGTCGATGCACCACCGCGGTCGCCATCCCTGCATCGGCTCTCGGGAAGAGGACTGCGAATTCATCGCCG
Organism: Candidatus Limnocylindria bacterium; assembly: GCA_036397815.1. Classification (GTDB taxonomy): domain Bacteria; phylum Chloroflexota; class Limnocylindria; order QHBO01; family QHBO01; genus DASQFY01. The sequence goes on along the minus strand of DASWIE010000083.1, from coordinate 1,826 downwards.
CCGATTCGAAATCCGCGATCGGTCGCCCGGCTCGCGGCGCCGATCAGGCGACCCATGGCGGCCAGAACCTCGTCGCCGCCGGCATGGCCTTCCTCGTCGTTGATGCGCTTCAGATCATCGATGTCGACGAGGGCGAGGGCCAGCGAGTGGCCCTGCCGGCGCGCGTCCTCGATCTGCCGGGTGATCTCTTCCTGGAAGGCCCGGTGGTTGCCGAGCCCCGTGATCGGATCGATCAGCGCATCGAGCCGGGCCTGGTCGTAGAGGCGTTGCAGTCGATCGTGCGAGGCGGCAAGCTCTTCGGTCGGGCGGGTGACGCGGCGCGCCAGGACGCTCATAAGAATCGGCAGCGTGACCGCGACGGCGACCATCCGGAGAGCAGCCAGCGGCGACAGACCAGAGGTGAATTCCAGGATCCCGGCGGCCGGACCGGCAAGTACCATGGCGATCACGAACAGCAGCCCGAGCGACCAGGCGAGGCGGCGGCGGGCGCGTCGAAGCTGCCCCATCGAATCCTGCGCTTTCCTGTTCTGCTGTCCTCGGCTCTCCAAGGTCGGTCGCCTCGTCATGCTGCCCTTCGTGGGTATACAGGCTGACCTGCCGGCCGACCAGCAGCCGAAAGTACCTTGTGCGGACCATCCCTAGGACCCTCTGTTGCCCATCTGCCGTAGGCCCGAGAGTTGGCCCGATGTCGGCAAGACGCTCTACTCGGCTTGGGCTCCTCACCTTGTGCCTGGTGGCTTCTCAGATCCTCGCAACGCCACAGGTACGAGCTGCGAGCTGCACTGGCGCGTCACATGAGGTTGTCCTGAGCTCGGGATCGGTCAGCCCGGGGTCCGGCACATCGGCGAGCCTGTTCACCTTTTCAGTGCTGTACACGTCCAACGCTGGCTGCGCACCGACCAGCATGCAGGTGACGATCGAAGGGGTCGGTACGCTGCCGATGACTGCCAGTGGGACGGACTACGCCGTCGGAGTCACCTTCCTGCGGGCGATGACGTTGCCGGTCGGCAGCCGTGCCTATACATACACAGCGGTGGGTGGGTCCGGCGCGGGCGCCCAGACGGTGACGCTCACCAGCGTGAGCCCGGCCAGCGTGACGGTGACCAACCCCGCTCCGGCGCCCACCGCCAAACCGCCGCCTCCGCCGCCACCGCCGCCTCCGCCGCCTCCGCCGCCTCCCCCCACGCCGGCTCCCAGCGCCACGCCTTCGCCCACGCCGGCTCCCACCGCCACGCCGTCGCCCACGCCGGCTCCCACCGCCACGCCGTCGCCCTCCGCAACCGGCCCGGATGGCACGACAGGGGTGGGGCCACCGACGCTGCCGGGCAGTGGAATGGGAGGATGGGGGCGAAGAGGCCCGTCCGCGCCGGGCGAGCAGCCCCAGTCGACGACAGCCATCGGTGACCCGATCGCGGGGGGGATCCCCGGTCTGACGATGTGGCTGACGGCCACGATCGGTGGGCTTGGCCTCTTCCTGCTGATGAGTCGACCGACCCGAGAGACCGAGAGCTCCCCATTCTGGGGTGGGCAACGCCTCGAAGGCTCGCCGGACAGTTTCGCGGCCGCCGCAACCCATCTGCCGACGCGGCAGGTTGGCGGCGAGGCCCAGATGGCGAGGTGGCTTCGCCCGTCCGTGCAGGCCGCCCGCCATGCGGAATCCGACCGGCATCGGCGACTGGCGGACGACTAGCTCCCGCGCCCGCCTCCGCGGCTGGCCGCTCGATCACGCGCCAGCGACCGGGACCTCGTGGTGCAGCCGGCAGCGAGCCTCGTAGGTCTCGTCGCCCAGGCCGCCGATCATGATCAGCGGCGAGTCCGCCGGCACC
>DASWIE010000082.1:0-2383 GCA_036397815.1 Candidatus Limnocylindria bacterium | reverse complement strand
GCAGGGTCACGCTGGCCAGCCGGATGCGGGCCTCGCTCAACGAGCGCAGCAGGTCCCTGGTGAAGTGAAGGCCAGCGGTGGGAGCGGCGGCGGACCCCGGCGGCCTCGCGTAGACGGTCTGGTAGCGCTCCGCCGGCGTGGTGTGGTCGCGGATGTAGGGCGGCAGTGGCGGCTCTCCCGCTTTGGCCATCACGGCGAAGGGATCGCGATCGAAGCGCACCGCTCGTAGGCCTCCCGGCAGTGCCGATCCGATCGCGACCTCGTCGCCGGAGCTCAGCGTCAGGCGTGATCCGACGGGGATCCGTCGGGACGGGCGTACGAGCGCCTCCCAGCTCGGATCGTCGCCTTCGCGCGGTCGAAGCAGGACGATCTCTGCCGATCCGCCCCCAGGCCGCGTCGCGGGCAGCCGCGCGGGGATGACCCGCGAGTCGTTCACCACCAGCAGGTCACCGGGGCGCAGCAGGGCCCCGAGCTCGTGGAAGGTGCGGTGAGCGATCTCAGGTCGGCCGGGCGTGGACGCCGCGCGGTCGAGGACGAGCAGCCGGGCCGCGTCGCGCGGCTCGACGGGCCTCTGCGCAATCGCCTCTGTCGGCAGCGAGTAGTCGAAGTCCTCGACGCGCAACCGGGCTTCGGAGTCGGGCGGGCTCATCGGTCCGGAAAGCGTAGCGCCCGGCCGGATTGCCCGGCCGGGCGCCATCGGTCCGGTTGGCTAGCCGAGCAGCGGCTTGATCGCCTCCTGCGCGAAGTACAGCAGGAAGGCGAGGAATACGATCCACATCAGCCAGTGGATCTCGCCCCAGCGCTGATTCACGATCTGCAGCACGACCCAGACCACGATGCCGGCGCCGATGCCGATCGTGATCGTGAAGGTGAGCGGCATGAGGATCATGATCAGGAGGGCCGGGAGCCCAGTGGAGACATCCCGGGCGTCGATCTCGCCGATCTGGGTGAACATCAGGTAGCCGACCAGCACCAGCGCCGGAGCGGCAGCCTGCAGCGGGATGATCTGGACCACCGGCGCAAGGAATATGGCGACCAGGAACAACAGTCCGGTGACGACCGACGTCATCCCGGTTCGTCCACCGTCGGCGACGCCGGCCGCGCTCTCGATGTACGTCGTATTCGAGCTGATGCCCGCAGCTCCACCGACCGCGGCCGCCAGGCCGTCCACCAGCAGCACGCGGCCCACGCCGGGCACCGAGCCGTCCTCGTTGCTCAGGCCGGCCTCGGCCGCCACGCCGGTCACGGTGCCCATCGTGTCGAAGAAGTCGCTGAGCATGATCGTGAAGATGGCCAGCAGCGCGGCGAGCAGGCCAGCCTCGATGGTGAACACGCCGCCCAGGTCCTCGAGACCGAGCCCGAGCGTGCTGAAGTCCGGCGTGACGGTGAATGTCTCGGGGATCGTCTGCACGCCGAGCAGGATGGCGATGACCGTCGTCAGCGCGATGCTGATGATCAGCGCGCCCTTCACCTTGCGCACCCACAGGGCGGCGGTGATGAGGAGGCCGATCAGGAAGACCCATGCGCCGGAGGTGTTCGGGAAGATGAAGTCCACTGGATCCGACGGTGCGCCGACTCCGGTGATCAGTCCACCGTCCCAGAAGCCGATGAACAGGATGAACAGTCCGATGCCGACGCCGATCGCCCGCTTCAGGGCGAGCGGGATGGCTTCCATGATCGCCTCGCGCAGCCCGGCCAGCACCAGGACGGTGATGACCACGCCCTCGATTACGACCACGCCCATCGCCTGGGCGGGTGTCATTCCGAGCGCGGTCAGCCCGAAAGCCACTGCGGCGTTCAGGCCAAGTCCGGCGGCCAGCGCGAACGGGAAGTTGGTGAAGACCCCCATCGCGATCGTCATCACCCCGGCGACCAGGGCGGTGGCAGCAGCCACGGCCACCGGGTCGAGCCCCAGCGGTCCGGCGATGATGATGCCGTTCAGGGCCACGATGTAGACCATGACCATGAAGGTGGTTACGCCGGCCCGGACCTCGGTGCCGAGCGTCGTCCCCCGCTCGCTGAACTTGAAGTAGGACGCAATGCCGTCCACGGTATGCCTGCCCTCCGTCCCTGCGAGCCCGTCCCGCGTCAGTTGGGCGACCGGGGCGCGACCGCCGCGATCCTACTCTCGTCGGTGAGCCGCGGAACGCATTTCCGCGCGACATCCGATGCGGCCGCTCAGCGGCGGAGAAACAGGTTGAAGGGACTAGTCGAAGAGTCCGGGCAGCATCTCAGGCGCGCGCGCCGGCGGGGTGAGGCCCAGGTGCTCCCAGGCGCCGGGGGTCAGCTGGCGACCCCGGGAGGTCCGCGCCAGCAGCCCGATCTGCATCAAGTACGGCTCGATCACGTCCTCGAGCGTCTCGACCGGCTCGGAGATGGTGGC